>JBBQAI010000106.1:0-15914 GCA_038316205.1 Burkholderiales bacterium | reverse complement strand
CCGACGCCGACGCAACCGACCCGCATTATTGGGCGCGCCACTTGCGCGAACCGGTGCGCTTCTCCGCTGCCGTGCGCACGGCGCTGATCCGGTTCGACGCGGCCTTCCTCGAAGTCGGGCCGCGCGGCACGCTCGCCACCTTGGCACGCCAGCATTCGAGCCCGGCGACGGGCGCGCCGGTGGCCGTGGCGAGCGTGGGCGACACGCCGCAGGCTGAGGCGGCGCAGATGTTGCTGGCGCAGGGACATTTGGGTTTGCTCGGCATCGAGTTGAATGCAGCAGTCGCGTCGCCGACTGACAATCGGCGCCGTGTTCTGCTGCCGACCTACCCGTTCGAGCGCAAGCGCTTCTGGATCGACGCGCCGCGCGCGGCCGACGCGCCCTTGCTGTCGCCGACATCGACAGCGACACCGATCACTTCTTCACCGAGGCCCGACATGCCCCAAGCAATGACCGCCCCCGCCACGGCCACTGCCGTCCCGCCGGTGGCGCGCCGGCCCCGACTCGCAGCCCGCTTGCGCGAGCTGTTCGAAGACGTTGCCGGCGTCGAACTCGGCAACGCCGACGGAGCTGCTGCGTTCGTCGAACTGGGTCTGGATTCATTGACGCTCACCCAGGCCGCGCTGCAGGTGAAGAAGCAGTTCGCCGTCGCGATCACCTTTCGCCAGTTGATGGAGAAGTACCGCAGCTTCGACACCCTGGCCGAGTACCTCGACGCCACATTGCCACCTGAGCCGGTGACATCCACCGTCGTCGCGCCGGCATCGGTGGCACAGGCACATGTTGCCGCGCCAGCATTGCCGATGGCGGCCTTGCCACCGTTGGCTGCGGCCGGACCGGGTTCGTCACTGCTGCAGCAGGTGATTGCGCAGCAGATGCAGCTGATGGCGCAGCAACTGGCCTTGCTGGCTGCATCACCGGCCGCATTGCCCGAGCCAAGCGCCATGGCCGCAGCGAACCCGACAGTCGTTGTCGAACAGACTCCCGCTGCTGCGCCAGCTCCGCAGCCCGCAAGCGCCGAAGAGTCCGGCGCTGTGCGCTACGACGTCAAGAAGGCCTTTGGTGCGATCGCCCGCATCCACACGCAAGCCAACGAGGTCACGAGCCGCCAGCGCGTGCGGCTCGAGACCTTCGTGCGCCGCTACATCGAGCGCACCCGCCAAAGCCGCGACTACACGGTCCAGCACCGCCCGCACCTGGCCGACCCGCGCGTCGTGAATGGCTTCCGGCCGATGACGAAGGAGATCACCTACCAGATCGTGATCGAGCGCAGCAAGGGTTCGCACCTGTGGGACTTGGACGGCAATGAATACGTTGATGTGCTCAGCGGCTTCGGCATGAACCTGTTCGGCTGGCAGCCCGATTTCGTGCAGGACGCGGTGCGCCAGCAGCTCGACGCCGGCTACGAGATCGGCCCGCAGCACCGGTTGGCCGGCGAGGTGGCCGAGCTGATCTGCGAGCTCACCGGCTTCGAGCGTGCCGGCCTGTGCAACACCGGCTCCGAGGCGGTGATGGCCGCCGTGCGCATCGCCCGCACCGTCACCGGCCGCGACACGGTGGTGCTGTTCACGGGCGCCTACCACGGCACCTTCGACGAAGTGCTGGTGCGCGCCGGCCGTGGCGGCAAGGGCATTCCGGCCGCGCCCGGCATCATGTCCGGCGTGTTCGGCGACGTGCGCGTGCTCGACTACGGCACGCCCGAAGCGCTGGAGTTCATCCGCACCCATGCCGACGATCTGGCGGCGGTGCTGGTGGAGCCGGTGCAGAGCCGCCGGCCTGATTTCCGCCCGGTGGAGTTCCTGAAAGAAGTGCGCGCCATCACCGAAAAAAGCGGCACCTGTTTCATCTTCGACGAGGTCATCACCGGCTTCCGCGCCCACCTCGGTGGCACGCAGGCCATGTTCGGTCTGCGCGCCGACCTGGCCTGCTATGGCAAGGTCATCGGCGGCGGCTTCCCGTTCGGCGTGGTGGCCGGCAAGCGCGAGTACATGGACGCGCTCGATGGTGGCGCCTGGCAGTACGGCGACGACTCGATGCCCACGGTGGGCGTGACCTACTTCGCCGGCACCTTCGTGCGCCACCCGCTGGCGCTGGCGGCGGCGAAGGCCTCCCTGCAGCATCTGAAGGAGCAAGGCCCGCAGTTGCAGGAGCGGCTGAACGCCCGCACGGCCGCGATGGCCGACGAGCTGAGCGCCTTCTGCCGCGAAGTGGGTGCACCGCTGGAAATTCGCCACTTCGCCTCGCTGTGGCGCGTCAGCTGGCTCGGCGACCACCCGCTGCAAGACCTGCTGTTCGCGATGATGCGCAGCCGCGGCGTGCACATCCTCGACAACTTCCCGTGCTTCATGACGACCGCCCATTCCGAGGCCGATGTGCAGCTGGTCATCACGGCCTTCAAGGACTCCGTGCGCGAGCTGCAGGAGTCTGATTTCCTGCCGCGCCACAAGGTGCCGGTGGCGATGGTGTTCGACGCCGCCAAGCCGCCCGTGCCGGGAGCGCGGCTGGGCAAGGATGCAGAAGGCAAGCCGGCGTGGTTTGTTGCGAACCCGAACGATCCGGCGAAGTACCTGAAGGTGAATGCATGAGGGGTGACGCAGAGGGTTCAGGCGGCACGCCAGAGGCAGGCTTCACGGAAGTTGAATACAACCCGTTCTCGGGCGCCGAAATTTCCAAAGTCGTTCCCACGACGGAGGCACAACGCGAGGTCTGGTTGGCGGATCACACTTGCCGTGAGGCATCGTTGGCCTACAACGAGTCGATTTCGCTAAGGTTCAAGGGTGCGTTGTCCGTCGAAGCGATTCAGGGTGCTCTGCACGACTTGACCGATCGGCACGAAGCCCTGCGCTCTACGCTGAGTGCAGACGGTGAGACGCTGTGCATTGCGGCGGGGCTGAACCTGAATGTTCCGGTACTGGATGTATCGATGCGCGACGAATCCAGCCGTGCGGCCGCCATCAAAACGGCCCAGCGCGACGCGGTGGAGACGCCGTTCGATCTGGAGCACGGCCCGCTCGTGCGCGCTGTCGTGCTCAAGCTGGCCGAGGCGGATCACCTGCTCGTGCTCACGATCCACCACATCGTGTGTGATGGTTGGTCGTTCGGCGTTTTGTGCCGCGACTTGTCGGCCTTCTACGGCCGGCGGGTCGGTGCGCTTTCTGCCGACCTTCCAGCACCGAGCCAGTTCGGTGATTTCGCGGTCGCACAGCATGCCTTCGCAGGCAGTGCTGCGTTCGCTGCGGACGAGTCGTTCTGGCTGTCTCGTTTTGCCGGCTCACTGCCCACCCTGGACCTCCCGACGGATCACGCGCGCCCACCGTTGCGGACGTTTGCGTCGCGCCGGGAAGACCATGTTCTCGATGCCACGCTGGTGGCGGGTGTGCGGAAGTTGGCCGCCAGCAATGGCGCCAACCTGTTCGCCGCGCTGCTGGGTGGTTTCGCTGTCCTCATGCATCGGATTGCCGGCACCGAAGATGTCGTCATCGGCGTGCCTGCGGCGGCGCAGTCAGAAGACGGCTGGGGCGAGTTGGTGGGTCACTGTGTCAATCTGCTCCCGGTCCGGCTGACCGTCGAGTCACAAATGACTGCTGCGGCGCTGGTTTCAGCAAGTCAGTCGGCCATGCTCGATGCCTTCGAGCATCAACGCTACACCTACGGCACGCTGCTGCGTCAGCTGCCACTCGCGCGAAACCCCGGCCGCTTGCCGCTGGTCAATGTCGTGTTCAACATCGATCAAGTCCTCGACGGGAACACCTTGGGTTTTCCAGGGATGGGCGTCGAACTCACCAGCAACCCCCGCGCCTTCGAGAACTTCGAGTTGTTCATCAATGCCGTGCAGGTGGGTGGTGAACTGCATCTCGAGTGCCAGTACAACAGCGATCTGTTCGACGCGAGCACCATTCAACGCTGGCTGACGTGCTACGAAAAACTCCTGCGGTCGAGTTGCGAGAACGCCCACCAGTCCGTTGGCCGGCTGGCGATGGTGTCCGACGATGAGCGTGCGCTCATGTTCGAGAATTGGGCGGGCGCCGGACGGAACTGGCCCGTGACGCAAACCCTGGCGCAGGCCTTCCGCGCTGTGGCAGCCCGGCACGGAGATCGCACCGCAGTGACACTGGGCGGCGCGGAGCTGCGCTACCGTGAACTCGATGAGCTGTCGGAACGCTTGGCAGGCCGGTTGCGCGGTTTGGGTGTGGGCCCCGAGACGCGCGTCGGCCTGTGCATGGACCGATCTCTCGAACTCGTGGTGGCGATCGTCGGCGTCCTGAAAGCGGTTGGTGCTTATGTGCCGCTCGATCCGGCTTATCCGGCCGACCGGCTCGCCTTCATGATCGGCGACAGCGCCTTGGCCACCGTGCTTGCACACGCCGCCAGCGCGACCGCTGCGCATGCCGCGATCGCGCTGGCCAAGACCCCGACCCAGCTTGTGCTCGTTGATGCCCCTGCATCGGGCGACCTCGTCGCACCGGCCACTGCAACTGCAAATGCAACTGCAAATGCAATTGCCGTTGCAACTGCACCTGAGCTGCCGTCCACGCCGGACCGTGCCGCCTACATCATCTACACCAGCGGCTCGACCGGTCGGCCCAAAGGCGTGGTCGTCACGCATGCCAACGTGATGCGGCTTTTTGCATGCAGCGACGAACTGTTCCGCTTCAGGGCAGACGACGTTTGGACGCTGTTCCACTCCTACGCGTTCGACTTTTCTGTGTGGGAACTTTGGGGTGCGCTCCTGTACGGCGGTCGCCTCGTGATCGTGCCGCACGACGTGGCGCGCACGCCCGCCGACTTTCTTTCGTTGCTCGAGACCGAGAATGTCACGGTGCTCAACCAGACGCCCTCTGCGTTCTATCAGCTCGAGGCCGAAGATGCTGCCCGCAGCGGGCCCAGCCGCCTGGTGCTCCGCCACGTCGTTTTCGGTGGCGAAGCGCTGGACCTGGCGCGCCTCAAAGGCTGGTTCACAAGGCATAGCGAAGCGCAGACGCGGCTGGTCAACATGTACGGCATCACCGAGACGACGGTTCATGTGACCTACCGTCCGATCTCCGGGGCAGACGTCGAGGCCGGGCTGGGCAGCGTCATTGGGCGGGCCCTGCCAGATCTGTCGATCTACCTGCTGAACCCCGAGCAGCAGCCCGTGCCCATCGGTGTGGTTGGCGAGATGTACGTCGGTGGTGCGGGCGTGGCCCGTGGCTACCTGAACCGTGACGAGCTGACGGCCGAGCGCTTCATGGCCAACCCCTTCGGTGCCGGTCGGGTCTACCGCAGCGGTGACCTCGCGCGCTGGTTGCCGAGCGGCGAGCTGGAGTATTTCGGGCGCGCCGACCAGCAAGTCAAGTTGCGTGGGTTCCGCGTTGAATTGGGCGAGATCGAGGCGGCTCTGCTGACCGACCCAAGCCTCAGTCAGGCCGTTGTGACCACCCGCGAAGACCGCCTTGGCGACGTTCGCCTGGTGGCCCACATGGTTCTCGTGCCCGGCGCTGTGTTCGACGAGGATGCGCTGCGCACACGGCTTCGCAAGTCGCTCCCGGACTACATGATTCCCCACCACTTCATGCCGATCGGTGCGATCCCACTCACACAGAACGGCAAGATCGATCGCAGGGCACTGCCCGCCCCCCAGGTCCTGGCATCTTCGGGCCGAGACCGCGTGGCACCGCGCACTGATCTCGAGAAGGCCGTTGCGCATGAGATGGAGGCGTCCCTCGGCCTGCTGGAACTCGGCATCGACGACGACTTCTTCAACCTGGGTGGCCATTCGTTGCTTGCAGCCCGGATGACTTCGCAGCTGAACCGGGCGCACAAATGCCACCTGACCCTGCGCTCGGTGTTCGAAGCACCGACCATCCGCGCCCTGGCTGCCGCCATTGAGAAGGCAAGCGCTGCGGGCGGTCCCGCGCTGCGACTGCCGATCCAGCACCAACCTGACCAAGCCCGTGCGCCCTTGACGGTGATGCAGGAACGAATTCGTTTCATGGAGGCCCTGCATCCGGGGCGCGTGCTCTACAACGCGCCTTCAGCGCACCGATTGACGGGGCCCTTCGACCGCACGGCGTTCGAGCGCGCACTGCGCCAGATGGTGGCGCGCCAACCCAGTCTTCGCACCTGCATCGAGATCACGGCCGACGGGGTGCAGCAACGCGTCGCAGAACTGCCTGACCTGCCGCTGCCCTTCGACGACCTGAGTGCGGTCGCTGGCGGGCAGCGTGAGGCGGAACTGATGACCCGGCTGCAGGCCCAGATTGACCAGCCGATCGATGTGCATGTGGCGCCGCTTTTCCGCGTCGCGCTGTACCGCCTTGCAGAGCAGGAGCACGTGTTCCTGTTCATGCCGCACCACATCATCTGGGACGGTTGGTCCTTCGACCTGCTGTATGAGGAAATGGCGGCTCTGTACGCTGCGGCGCTGCAAAGCGGGGCGCCTGCGCTGCCGCCCCCTGCAGTGAGTTATGTGGACTACGCGTACTGGCATGCGCAATGGATGCAGGGTGCGGAGTGCGATGCGCAGGTCGCGTTCTGGAAGCGCCGTTACGCGACCATCGCGCCGACGCGTGCCCTCCCCACCGACCTGCCTCGGCAGGCAGGAATGAGCGGCGCCGGTGCCGTGGAGTGGGTGCGTGTTGACAAAGACTTGACCGAGCGCCTGCGTGAGCTTGCCAAGGACATGGGTGCGACGCTGAACATGCTGCTGATGGCGGTTTATGCCGCCATGCTGAGTGAAGCCCTGACCAGCCGGTCGCTGGTGGTGGGCGTGCCGGTGCGGGGGCGCCTGAGCGCTGACCTGGAGTCGGTGATGGGCTTTTTCAACAACCTGCTGCCGGTGCACTTGTCGCTCGACCCGGCGAAGTCGCTGCGGCAGTGGGTCGCCGACGTCAAGCGGGAACTGATGGACGCATTTGCAAACCAGGAAGTCCCGTTCGAGCGCCTCGCGGGTGAGCCCGAAATTGCGCTGCACGCCAACAAGTCGGGCCTGTACCAGAGCCTTTTTTCGTTCCAGGACGCACGCGAGCGCAAGCGGCGCTGGGGCCCGTTGCAGCATTCGGCGGTGCTTGTCATGCAAAGGGGAGCCACCGAGGACTTCGGGCTGTGGCTGATGGAAGTACCTGGCGGCCTGGAGGGTGGGTTCAACTACAACGCCGACCTGTTCGATGCGAGCACCGCAAGGATCTTTCGCGAGCGCTTGGTGGGGCTGTTGCAGCGTGTGGCGGGTGCGCCCGACATCGGTGTCGCGGCGCTGCTTGACGAGCCGGGCGCGGACAAAGCCAGCTTCGACGCCTGGGTGCAAGCGCCGCGCAGCGGGGCCGCATTGGTGGCGCCCGTGCGCAGGGCCGCACTGCCGCCTGAGCCCGGTGGTACCGCAGCCGAAGCGCGCCTCGCGTCGATCTGGGCGCGTCTGCTGGGCATCGATGCCGCGCAGATCAGCGCACATGACAACTTCTTCGATCTGGGCGGCAGTTCACTGCTGGCGATGCGTGCCGTCGACGAGGCGGGGCGCGAGCTCGGGCTGAAGGTCGACCCGCGCCGTTATGTCTACGAGGCCTTGAGGCAACTGAGTGTGCAGGTGCCGGATGAGGTTTCAGTGGCGCCCGTGCCCGTTGCCGGGACAGCCCGGCCGGCCGCCGGCCTGTTCTCGCGTGTGCTGGGGCGACTGGGGCGCCGCCCTTGACGGCCATGGCCGTAGCGCAATGCGCCGCAGGGTCGCAGCGCGGGGTTCAGGCGCCGGGCTTGACCGAGCAGGCGTCACCGATCGGTGGCGTTCGCCTGTGGCGGGTTGACCTCGATGAGCCCTTGCACGAAGCGGCTGATTTCTGGCTTTCGCCCAGCGAGCAGGAACGGTCAGCACGTTTCGTCTTCCCGCGAGATGCGCAGCGCTATCGCGCCGCGCACACAGTCTTGCGCCGGCTGCTGGCGGAGCATTGCAGCCTGCCCGCCCGGACCGAATTCGAGATTGGCGCGCATGGCAAACCGCACATCGGCGGCCACACCGCTGGCAGGTTCAACCTGAGCCACAGCGGTGGCTGGGCACTGATCGGTATCGGCACCGGCGGCGGCGAGCTCGGCATCGACATCGAGTTGCTGCGCCCGATCGAAGACGTCTGGTCCGTGGCCGAACAGAACTTCAGCACCGATGAGTATGCGGCCTTGCGCCGCACGCCTCCAGCTAACGTGGCGCACGCATTCCTGAGCGTCTGGACGCGCAAAGAGGCCTGCCTGAAGGCGGCTGGCGCCGGGCTCACCCTCTTGCCCGCCAGCTTCGAGGTCGGGCTCGGGGCTGAACCGAAACGAACGATTCTGACCATCGGGCAGGGATCGATCGAACTGCGCGTGCAGGCCGTGCCAGTGGGTCGCGGACTGGTGGCCGCCCTGGCGGAAATCCTGGCCTCGCCGCCACATGACGCTTCCCTTCAATGACTGCGACCCGTGCTCAGATTCAGCCCTTCAACTTCGGCCCGCCAGGCCGTCTTCTGTTCGGGATTTTTCACCCGGCGTCGGCCGTCGAGGCACCGCGCACCAGCGTGCTGCTGTGCCATGCTTTCGGTCATGAAAGCGTGCGGGCGCACCGCCTGATGCGGGTCTTGGCCGAGCGCCTGGCCCGCGCCGGGCATGGCGTGCTGCGATTCGACTTGCACGGCACCGGAGATTCGATGGGCGACGATGTCGACGGCGATCTGGAAGGCTGGGCCCATGACGTTCAAGAAGCCAGTCGCGAACTGCATTCGCGCAGTGGAGCGGCGCAGTCGGTCTGGATCGGCATGCGGCTCGGCGCCACGGTGATGCTGCGGGCCGCGCAGCAGGCCCCCGACGACTTGCTGCGCCTGATCCTGTGGGACCCCGTGCTCGACGGCGCCCGCTACCTCGCGCACTTGCGTGCGCGGCATGTGGCAAGTCTGGAAGAGGCATTCAGCGTGATGCCGGGGCCACGCCCGTCTGACCTGGCGCGCGACCCGCGCCGCTTCAGCGACGAGGCGATCGGCTTTGGGTTGTCGCCACTGCTGCGGGAACAGCTGCTGGCACTGAGTCTTCCCGAACACCGATGGCCGGCGCGGCCTGCGTCCATCACTGTGCTCACCGACCCTGAAGACGCAGACGGGCGTGACCTGGTGTCCGTTTGTGCGAACGACCCGGGCCGGGTGGCGGTGATCCCGGTGCGCCACGGCACCGAATGGACGACGGCGACCGCCGACAACAGTGCGCTGGTTCCAGCGGCGGCGATGGTGCATTTGGTGCAATTGGCGCAGCAGGCCGGAGCACCTGCATGACCGAGACCCCCATGCTGTTCGGGCCGGAGGCCGCTTTGGTCGGTGTGCTCACCCAACCATTGCTGGCCGAGAACAGCGACCTCGCCTTCCTGATGTTCAATGCCGGCGTGATCTCGCGCAAAGGGCCGCACCGGATCAACGTCAAGCTGGCCCGTGCACTGGCGCAGACCGGACACACCAGTTTTCGGTTCGACCTGTCCGGCCATGGCGACAGCCGCAATGTCGGCAGCGAAGGTGATTTGCAGGCTCAGGCGGTGCGTGATCTGCGCAGCGCCATGGATCACCTGGCACAGCATTTCGGAGTCCGTCGCTTCGCATTGATCGGGATTTGTTCCGGCGCAGTGAACGCCTTTGCCGCCGCACTGGTCGATCCCCGGGTGACGGCGATCCTGATGTTCGATGGGTATTGGTATCGCACCCGCTGGACCCTGCCGGTGCGGCACTGGAAGCGGTTTCGCGCCGTGTCCTGGGCCGCCACCGCCGCCGCAATCGGGCGCCGAATCGCGAGTCTGTTTTCAACTTCCTCGGGCCCGGCAAAGCCCGCGTCTTTCGACGCAGCGATCATGCTCGGCAACCCGCCCCGCAGTGAATTTGTCACCTCCATGCAGGCGCTGGCCGATCGCGGTGTGGCTGTCTTTCTTGTCTACAGCGGCGCTGTCGTCGACTGCTACAGCTATGCCGGTCAATTTCGCGATGCATTCGCCGGCGAGCCCTTCGTGAGCAAGGTTCGCTGTGACTATCGCCCCGACTTCGACCACACGCTGATCGCGTTGGAGGTGCAGCGAGATCTGATCGCACTCGTGTGCGACTGGGGTGCTCAACTGCGGCGCGCGTCGACGCCCGTGACATGAAACGCAACCACCTTGCAATGGCAATCGGCGCGGCGTTGCTCGTTGGCGCAGTCGCCATGCTGGCGCTCCCGGGCGTACGTCAGCATTTGATCGACCGGCTGCCGACGGTCTGGTACATCAACCTGTCGGCGTGGCGTCATGGGGTACAGGTCGACCACGACATCGTGACCACCATGCCGGACGGAACACGCCTTACCGCGAGCCTGTACCGACCACGCAACGCGGCCGGGCCACTCGCGACGGTGCTGGTGCGCCTGCCCTACCACCGCCTTCGGTACGGCCAGGGCTACTACTCGGGCCTGTTCTTCGCGAGCCATGGCTACGCTGTGCTGGTGCAAGACCTGCGCGGCACCGGTGACTCCGGCGGCGAGTTGCTCGCCTGGCGAGACGCGGCTGAAGACGGCGTTGCCACGCTCGACTGGATCACACACCAGCCCTGGTCCACTGGCAAGGTCGGCACCTTCGGCTGCTCGGCGCTTGGCGAGACGCAACTCGTGCTCTCGAAGATGAATCACCCGGCTCACATGGCCATGATTCCCAGTGGCGCCGGTGGGGCCGTGGGGTCTGCCGCAGGGCGCTACGGCTACTTCGGCTTGTACGAGGGCGGTGTGTTCCAGCTGGCCAGCGGCTTCGGGTGGTTTGCCGACTATGGAACCAAACGGCCAAACGCGCCGCCGGCCGCCGCGTTCGTCCATGCAGATGTGTTGCGCAGGTTGCCGGTGTCGGGGCTCGTGCACAGCGTTCGGGCCGCGCCGAATGGGTATGACGACTTCCTCGCCACTCCGTTGGGCGCGCCCGAGTGGAATGCCTGGGGCTATCTTTCCGACCGCGATCACACCCAGGTTCCGGCGCTCGTTATCAACACCTGGGGCGACCAGACGGTGGGCGATGCGCTGGCGCTTGCAGAAGCGTGGCGGCAGCGCGCTGGAGCAGCGCCACAAAAGGTGGTGATCGCGCCGGGCACGCATTGCAATCACGAGGCGTCCGGTACGTTGACCGACCGGTTTGGCGACCTGCCGATTCGCAACGCCACCCGGCCCTGGGAAGGCTGGTATCTGCGCTGGTTCGACCACTGGCTGCGCAACCGGCCTGACACCTTCGATGACCTGAAGGCCTACAACTACTTCATGCTGGTCGAAGACCGCTGGTACACGGCCGACCAATGGCCGCCTGCCGAGGCTCGCGTCGAACGCTGGTTCCTCGGCAGTGGTGGCAAGGCGAATACGCGCAGCGGCGACGGAACGCTGGCCACGTCGCCCGGCGCTGCCAGTGCCTTCGATACCTTCCGCTACGACCCTGCGAACCCGGTGCCCTCGCGAGGCGGGCCGGTGTGCTGCACCGGTGACTCGCGTGACCAGCCCGGCCCCGCAGACCAGTCGGACGTCGAGGTGCGCGACGACGTGCTGGTGTACACCTCGGCACCATTGGCGGCCGATCTGCGCATCGCCGGGCCACTTCGGGCGCACCTGACCGTGTCGTCCGATGCGCCCGACACCGACCTCGTGCTGCGTCTCGTGCACGTGTGGCCCGACGGCCGCGCCACGGGCATCCAGGAGGGTGCGCTTCGCCTGCGTTACCGCGACGGCTTCCAGAACCCTCGGCTGATGACACCGGGGCAACGCTATGACGTGACGGTTGACATGCGATCGATCGCCTACATGCTGCCAAGAGGCCACCGCCTGCGATTGCAGGTGACCAGCAGCAGCTTCCCGAGGCTGGAGCGCAACCTGAACACCGGCGCATCCAACAACGCTGCCGAGACCCGCGTCGTGGTGGCGCTGAATCGCATCCACCACTCGCCCGAAGCGCTGTCCTATCTCGAACTGCCGGTGTTCGCAGCCGCGCCGTAGGGCGCCCCGCGCGGGCTACATCCCGACCGTGGGCTTGTAGCCACGAAAGGTCTTCTTGACCCAGACCAGCGCCCGACCGCAAGGGTATTTCAGCCGATCGAGCCAACCCGATTGACCCGGGTCACGCGGCGAGACGCCGAGCTTCCGGAGAAACAGGTTCCATGCGTGGACGTTGGCCCTGCGGCGGGTCTCGTCGGTATAGAACACCACGCCGATGGAGATGGAGACCCCGTCGCCGGGTTGTGCCCAACCGGGGTCGGAGCGAGTCATGTGCGGCGAGGTGCTGGGGAAATAAACGCCATCGCCTGGCCCGACATCGAACTCGTGGCTGCGCTCCCTGAAGCCGTCGCGCAGGCGAACGTCATCGAGCATGGCATAGACGATGAACCGGTCCGCGGTCTCGGACGACACCACCTGCCGGTCGGTGTGGTCCCAGACGTTGATGGTCTTGCGGCCCTTCACCTGCAGCCAGAAATTGTTCTCGCGATCCATGTGAAAAGGCGTGACGGACGGCGGGGCGGAAATGAAGATGAAACCGCCCACGTTGAACATGCCAGGCTGCTGCGGATCGACCAACGAGCGAACGCTGGCCGTCACCTCGGCAAGAAACTCGCGGTAGCGCGGATCGGTCTCGACGTTGTACAAGGCCACCCACGAGCCCGGCTCTTCGATGCGGCGAAAGACTTCGTCGATGCCCCGCCCTTCCGGGTCGAGGGGCGCGTGGTGGAATACCGACCCCTGCGCGCTGCCGGGCCGGATGAAGCGGCACTGGTGCGTAGCGCTCAGGTCTTTCGCCAGCCGCGCGAGTTCGGGCAGCTGCATCAGGGGATGCTCGTGAAAATTGTGGTGGATCGCCTGGACGCGCTGGGCCGAGAACGTCTTCGCGTCGTCGACCCATGTGCGGAAGCGGGGCTTCGGGACCGCCCGTTCTTCGACGTGCGACCCTTCGGAAGCAAACGCAGCAGTGGACTTGCTCTGATCCATGGCCATGGCTCCCGGGTTAGCCCGTCGAGTATACGAAGCGCGAACCGGAATCGGCACCCTTGGCTCGGGGGTACCCGCAGTGCTGGAGTCGCCGCCATAATTCTTCGGCCTGCACGGCGGGTACCCCTTGGGCTTGCAGCGACTGGACAAATCGCAGTGTTGATCGAAGTCCTTCACCAAAGCGTCGAAGCCCTGGCGCAGCGTGTACCGTTGCGCGTTTTGGTGCAGCGCCAGGCGCGTCTAGCCTTCGTGGCCAATCGGGATCAGAACCTGTTTTTCGGCGTCTGCGCGAGCTGGGATGAAGCCGTCGCGGCAGCGCAGAGGTTCGGCGCCGCCGGCTACATGAACCCCCTGTCAGCGCCGATGAGCCTTGCTCTGGCAAAGACAGATTGGTGCCGATGACAACCATCGATCACCCGTAGTACCGGAGTTCACTCTTGAACGCCTTGCTCTCTCTTCCGTCCAGACTCGCCAGGGCCGTTCTGCCGAAGGCGATTCGCCGCCGCCTCAGTGAGGAAAGATTTTTTCGAAGTCTTGGCTGGCGCGGCTTGCACTACGGCGTCTTTGCCGACTTTGCCTCGGCCGCGAGCTTCGCCGAGTCCCGAAGTGGCTCGGTTCGCTACGAGATCGACCATGGGCAGTGGCTTGAGCGGAACACACGGCTCGCGGCTCACGACTACCCTGCTTTGTATTGGTTAAGCCGGTGCATGGAACCAGGGATGCGGATTTTCGACTGGGGCGGCAGTGTCGGCGTGACGTACATCCTATTTCGCCAGGTGCATGAGTTCCCTGACAGCGTGCAGTGGCAAGTGTGTGAACTGGCGCAGGCGGCATCAGCAGGAATCGAAGTCGCCACCCGGTTGGGCCTGTCCCAATTGACATTCACAAGCGACGCTCAATTGGCTGATGGCGCCCAAATTCTGTTCACGGCGGGCGCGATTCAGTTCATCGAGCCATCGCTGTCGGCGCTCCTGGGCAGTGCTCGACACGCGCCCCGCCACCTGATCATCAATCGGTTGCCGCTGACGCCCAGCGGCCCAGGCTTCGTGACGCTGCAGAACACCGGCGTTTCGATTGCCCCGTGTCGCGTGGCGAACGATGCTGAATTCATTCGCGAGCTGGCTGACTTGGGATATGGATTGGTTGATCGTTGGAAGTGCCTCGAAAGCTCGATGCACATCCCCATGCATAGCGAGCTTGAACTGAAACACTTTCACGGTTTCTACTTCCGGAATGTTGAAAAATCGTGACCCCATTCTGAGACCCGCGAGTGCCAGTAGAAGGGGTGCCCGTCGTTTGAATCAATGCGGACCGACTCCATCTGATCGGTCTCGAATCTGACAACAGGTGTCGGCATAAGCAGGCCGAGTGGCCGCGCTGTTGGACCGGGTCGGCAGGGGGCCGGCTAGGAACTTGAGCCGTCAACGAATCTCTGGACCATTGCCACCGCCTCTGGCGCAAGCGCATTGAAGGACAGGCCGATCTTCACGCCTTCTTCACCGCTAGAGAAGATGCTGTGTGCCACGATCACTCGCAGTGCCATTGCCACCGGTTCCCGGCCTGTTTGAGGCAGCGACAGCAGCACCGTGCAATGCAGGCCCTTGGGCGGTTGCACCGTGGTGACAATCGCCAAGCCACCGGCGCTGATGTCGATCGTGCGCACCGAGAAAGGCGGGCTGCCGGGGACCATCAATTGTGCTGTGGTGCGCAGCACGCGACGCGCATGCAGGCGCAGTTCCTGCCCTCCGGCGGTGCCGGCGTCCGTCAAGGGCGGCTTGGTTCGGCGGTCGTTCGAAATCAGCATGGGGTGTCCTTTTACCAGCTTACAGCATGTCAAACCGCCCGATTTGCCAATGGTCGTGACTTGTTGCTGGTGGGGGCCGCCCCAAGCGGCTCGTGGACCCGCTTGGCGGGTGGCAATGGTGGCGCCGGTGCAGGGTGCCGGGTGCCGGGTGCGCCGCCTAAAGCTGAAACCCGAGCCACAGCACCAGGCCGTCGGCCACATCACTGGCGAAGTTGGGGCGGTCCGGGACATAGGCGCTCGAACGCGCCTGCTCGCCCGCGAACCAGCGCGCAAACCCCGCAACGGCCGCCGGGTCGCCGAAGGCCATCATCAACTCGTAATTCAGAAACAGGCTGCGGCTGTCCAGATTCGCCGAGCCGCTGAGGGCCAGCACGTCGTCGAACACGGCCAGCTTCGCATGCATCATCCGGGGCGTGAGCCAGATGCGTCCGCCTGCGGCGGCGAGCGCGCGCAGTGCGCGGCGGCGCGCCATGTCCGACAGCGGGTGGTTGGAGCGTGCCGGCAGCATCAGGTCGACTTCAACGCCGCGCCGCGCCGCCATGCACAAGGCCATCAGCAGCGCCGCGTCGGGCACGAAGTAGGGTGTGGCGAGCTGGATGCGCCGGCGGGCACGGTAGGCTGCGGTGACGAGCAATGCGTAGACGGTGTCGTCGGTCTGGTCGGGCCCCGATGCGATGAGTTGCGCGGTTCCTGTGCTCGCGTCTGCGGCTGCGGTGTCACCGCCCTCCGGTGGACGTGCCTGGCCCGCGATGCCGTTCGCGAACGACCAGTCGTGCTCGAACAGGTCAGCGGCCTGCGCCGCCGCCAGGCCGCGCAGGTCGAACGTCAGGTCGAGCCAGGGCGGTTCACCCGGTGACCCCTCGAAGTATTCGCAGGCCAGGTTGCGCCCGCCGCACCAGAGTCGGCGGGTCTCGTGGCTGGCGTCGGCGACCAGCATCTTGCGGTGATTGCGCAGGTTGGTGCGCCCCTTCAACGGCGAATGCAGGGGCGGCACGAACAGCCTGAACTGGGCACCGGCGGCGCGCAAGGGCCGAAGGTTCGGGCGGCTGCGCATCAGGCTGCCCAGGCCGTCGAGCAGCACGCGCACGCGAACACCGGCGCGAGCCTTCGCGCACAGGCGCTCGATCAATTCAAGGCCGATGGCATCGCGGCCGATGATGAAAGTGCA
>JBBQAI010000105.1:0-16110 GCA_038316205.1 Burkholderiales bacterium | reverse complement strand
GACAGGTCCAGCACTTCCAGCGTGTCGGCCAGGGCCAACACTTCGGTGGGTAGCTCAGTGAGCCCAGCACCGCGCAGGTCCAGGTGCGTGCTGCCTTGCAGCGCGCCGGCCCGCAGGCGGGTCAGCGTATCAGCGGCGGCGGGTGTGGTTGCGGTAGTCGCCATCGAGAAAACAAGCAAACGAAGCCCGCATTTTCAGTCAGCCCAAAGAATCGAAATTGCCGAATCCGGTGAATTTCAGACCGGATTCCATGCGCCGATTCACCGCCTGCAGCGCGACATGACTCCTACGCTCATCGACACATCGGCGGTGATCCGCGCCACCGGCAAAACCAGGAGGAAGAACCATGTTGGAACTTGTTTCGACGCCGGTGTCACCGGTTGCCACGTTCGCGCAAACCGACCTGCCCTTGCGTTCCGCTGCCCACAGCTCGATCAGCACGTGGGCCTTGTCCCGCATGTTGGACGTGGTCGACTACGGCATGTTGATGGTGGTGGGCGACAGCCTCGTCAGTTATGCCAACCAGACCGCGCGCGCCGAGATGGACGACGGCCATCCGCTGCAGATGCTGGGCCGCGAGCTGCGTGCGCGCAGCCCGCACGACGTGGCCGCGCTGCGGCAAGCGCTGGCCAGCGCGCTGCACCGCCGGGCGCAAACGCTGCTGACACTGCGTGGCACGGGCGAGAACGACGACGAGGGCGGCGAGGGTTTGTGCGTGTCAGTCATGCCGCTGGGTGAACACGAGGACATGCCGGCGGCCTTGATCGTCTTCGGGCGGCGGGGCGTGCCCGAAGGCCTGAGCACTGACGCCTTCGCCCGCCAGCACAAGCTGACATCGGCCGAGACGCGGGTGCTGAAGATGCTGTGCGCGGGCTGCCGGCCGGCGGACATTGCGGCGGCCCACGGCGTGTGCGTGTCCACGGTGCGCACCCAGGTGGGCAGCATCCGGGGCAAGGTGGGCACGCGCGACATTGGCGGCATCGTGCGGCGGGTGGCGCAATTGCCACCGCTGCCCTGCCTGATGCGGCCCTCGGTCCGCTAGCATGCCATCCAGCGGGCAGCGCATTTCAGCGTTAGCCCGTCATCGATGGCCCCACCCCGACGATCCACCCCATCAGCAGCTCCCGGCTTGGACAGTGTGCCGATGAGCGACGCCCTGCGCGACCTGGCCGCGCGCGGCGAGCCGCGCCTGGTGCCCAAGGGCCGGCTGCTGATCCAGGAAGGCGATGTCGGCAGCACGCTCTTCATCATCCTGAGCGGGCGCCTGCGGGCCTTTTCACGCAGCGCCGGCAGCGACCGCGAAGTGACCTATGGCGAGTACCTGCCCGGCGAATACCTGGGCGAGCTGAGCCTGGACGGCGGCCCGCGCTCGGCCGACGTGGAAGCGCTGACGCCCAGTTGGGTGACGGCGGTCACGCGCACCACGCTGGAAGCCTTCATCAAAGAGCGCCCCGAGTTCGCCTTCGAACTGCTGGCCAAGGTGATACGCCGCGCCCGCGCCGCCACGATGAGCCTGCGCGCCGTGGCCCTGAACGACGTCTACGGCCGCGTGGCCTGGCTGCTCAACGACAGGGCCGTTCTGCAAGGCGACGGCCAACGCACGACCGAGCCCATGACCCACCTGGAAATGGCCAGCCTGCTGGGCTGCACGCGGCCGATGGTGAGCAAGGTGATGAAGGAGTTGGAGGTGGGTGGGTATGTGGCGTGTGAGGCGCATCGGGTGCGTTTGGTGCAGCCGTTGCCGGCGCGGTTTTGAATGCCTGACGGCATGCCGCACGCAGCCTCTCGGTGACGCCATCCTGGAAGTGCCGGTCGAGGGCAACTGCGGTGTGACGACAGGCCGCGATCTCAGCAAAATTCATGATGACCCCTCCCAGTCCGGACACGACCATGAACCATGATCACTTGCTGCCTCATCGAGAGTTGCGCAGAGCACGTTGTGCTGTCGGCTTTGCCGATCTGGTGGAGTCGGTGCGCATGTATGCAGCCGACGAGCCGGAGGTCATCGCGCGTTGGCGTCGGTTTGCAGCGCAAGCCCACCGCGATTGGATTCCGGCCGCCGGGGGCCGCGTCGTGCGCACCGATGGCGACGGTTTGTTGATGGAATTCCCAGACGCTGCGCGCGCCGTGGCCGGTGCCTTCGCGCTGCACGCAGGCATGACCCGCCAGAACGGAGACCACCCCAACAGCCAACCCATGATGCTGCGCGTCGGCCTGCATGTTGCCGACGTGAGTTTCGACGACCACGAAGCCTACGGTGTCGGTGTCAACCTGGCTCACCGAATCACGGGCCTGGCGCAACCCGGCCAGACGCTGGTGTCGGCAGCAGCCCGCGACGGGCTGGTTGACGGTATGCAGGGCAGGCTCGAAGACCTGGGTGACCGCTACGTCAAGCATATCGACGAACCGGTACGCGCTTTTCGCATCACACCCAGCGGCTCGCAGAGCCCCGGCGGCCAGACGCCCGCGACGCTGCTACAGCCCCCTGGCGACATGCGGCCCACGTTGGCCGTGGTCCCGTTCCATGCGGTGTCTGCGGACGCCGACCACCTTGCGCTCGGCCATGCCATGGCCGACGACGTCATCGCCGCGCTGTCGCGGCATCCAGGCTTGCAGGTGGTATCGAGGTTGTCCACCGCAGCGTTTCGCGACCTCAGCATCGATTGGTCCAGGCTGCAACCGCTGCTGGGTGCCACCTTTGTGCTCAGCGGGCGCTACTACGTGCAGGGCGGCCGGGTGCGGCTCAGCCTGGAACTGTCGGAGACCTCGCAAGGCCATGTCTTGTGGGCCGACACGGCGCGAGCGCAGGTTCAGGCATTGTTTGACGGTGACGATGAACTCGTGCCCCACGTCGTGCGCGAAGTGGCCCGCCACATCGCTGCCCACGAACTGGTGCGGGTGCGCAGCCTGCCCATGGGCACGCTGCAGTCCTACACCCTGTACCTTGGCGCGGAAGGCCTGATGAACAGTCTGGTTCGGCAGGACTTCCTGCGCGGCCGCGAAGTCCTGGAACATCTGGCGGAACGCCACCCTCGCCAAGCCGCCCCCCAGGCCATGCTGGCCAAGTGGCACGTCAACCACCTGGTGCAGGCCTGGAGCGACGACGAGTTGGCCGATCAGCGCCTGGGGACTGAACATGCGGCCCGCGCTCTGGACATCGGCCCCGACCATCCGCAGGCGCTGGCCGCAGCAGGGCTTGTGCAAATGAACCTCAAGGGTGACATGGACGGCGCGCGGCAACTGCTGGAGCGGGCGCTGCAGATCGATCCTCAGCAAGCGTCTGCCTGGGCCTGGATGTCGGCCATCCAGGGCTACAGCGGCGAATTTGCCGCCGCACGCAATTCGGCGGCACGTGCCTTGACGCTGTCGCCACTGGACCCTGAGCGGTATGTTTTTGAAGCCTACGCGGCGATGGCCGACATTGCAGCGGCCGAATTTGCGCCGGCGGTGCACCACGCTCGACAGTCGCTTCGCCTGCACGCGCTGCACTCGCCATCGCACCGCCTGCTGGTCGGCAGCCTGTGGCTGGCTGGCCAGGAAGATGAGGCCAGGGCCGCCGCGAAGCGCTGGCTCGGGGCCTTCCCCAAGGTGAACTCCGGCGCCCGTTCTGCCCAGGGTTTGGGCGCAGCAGCCACCTGGCGCGACCACTTTGCCGACGCGGTGCGCAATGCAGGCGTGCCCAGCGCCACCGAATCACCCCGTGCGCCGACCCAACTTTCATGAACGAGGCAAACCATGAGCATTGGCTATCTCTCGACCGGCATCTTTCTGGGCGGCCCCTTGGGGTCGTACCTGGGTGCGGCGTTCAACCCGCACCTCAATCCGCACCTCAATCCGCACCTGAACCCGCATCTCAATCCACACCAAAATCCGCATGCCAATCCGCATGCCAATCCACATCAAGGTTGGCCTTGTCCAGCGGCGCGCTTCAACCCCGACCCGCTGGGTGGTGCAGCCCGGTCGCTCGACCATGACGCCCTGGGCTATGACGACACGGCGTCGCAACGCAGCAGCTTGAGCTACGACCCGGCAACCGGCTCGCCTTGGCCCTGGCAGGGCGTCAATCCGCCCTGGACCTATGACGGTGGTGAAGCCGCACTGCTGTCGCAGGCCCTGCGCAAGGTGCAGGCGCGCCTGGTGGGCGAGCGCGACTTGCGCAGAGACAAGGCGCAGATGGGCAAGATCGCCAGGCCCGCCAGCCAGGCCAACGCCATCTGGCGTTGGCAAAGCGAATTCCGCCAGCAGGCGGTGGTGGGCGAAATGCTGGGTCACACGGCCGTCGACGGCGGGAACGTCTACATGTTGGTGCGCGACGCTGGCATCCCAGGCTTCAGCGTTGTGGCTCAGCCGCTGGTCGCGATCACGCCACCGGCCAGCGGTTTCAATTACGGTACGCAAATCGACAAGGTGCTGCGGGCCGCCGTCGAACGTGAAGAACGTCTGCCCGAGATCCTGAGTCAGGCGGCCGATTTCCGCCCCTTCTTCTACAGCCTGACCGGGCTGGACCGTGCGCCCGCACCCCACACCGACGAACTGATCCTGGTGGCCTGGGCCTGGGCCACCCACGTGCTGATGATGTTGAAGAACAACATCGCCGAATACCGCCCGGTTCAGCGCTCTTCGCTGGTGATGCCGATCATCGCTACACCCGGGCACGGCTCGCTGCCCAGCGGGCACGCCAGCATCGCCGCCATGACAGCCCACATCTTGTCGGCCTTGCTGGGCTACAAAACCGGCGGCCCGAAAGTGCATTTGCTGCACCACCTGGCATCGCGGATTGCCTTCAACCGGGTGGTGGCAGGCGTGCATTTCCAGATGGACAGCTTTGTCGGACAGCAACTGGGTGCCAGCCTGGCAGACGCCTTCCTTGGCATGGCCAAAGAAGGCGGCACGCTGACGCTGCCGAGGCCCACCATCGAGGTGAAAGAAGACAGCCAGTGGGACGAAGGCAGCCCGGCCATCGTGCTGGGCGGCAGCCCAGCGCCAGCGCCAGCGCCCGTGGTGACGTCGCTGCAAAAGCTGTGGACAGCGGCAGACCGCGAAATTGACGGCCTGAAGATTTGAAGCCACTGCCGCAGGTGCCGCCGCGCAGGCACCCGCCGCTTCCCGAACGCCCAGACCCAATACGGAGTTGAACATGCAACGTTGGACACCGGCTCATCCGGCCGCCTCGAAGGCAAGTGCGCCAAACCGGCGCAGCCCGCCACCGGCTCGCGCGCCGGGTGCGGCACTGGGTCGCTGGCCGAGCAGTGCTGACCTGACACTGGAATCCGATCCCTACCTGACTTGGGCGGTGCTGACGAATTGGCGCGGACAGGCCCGGGTCGGGCAATGGGACGACGCTCGCGAGCAGAGCATTCGCGTCCTGCTGCGCGCAGATGCGCCAGCGCGGCTCAAGGCCCTGCAAAGTTCCGGGTTGGTCAGCATGCCCAAGGCCTATCTCGGTCCGGTCCCTGGCTCGCAGGCGCCTGCCAAGGGCACTTGCTATGCCACCGGTGTGCTCAGGCGCAGTGACCTGGCTGCGTTCATCAAGGCCTATCCAGACATCCAATTCGAACTCGCCGCGCCACTCAAGGACCAGGGCGCGCCGCTACAGGGCGACGCGAAGGGCTACTTCGGTCAGCAAACTGACTTGGCAGCCAAGGTGACCCGTAGCCCTTATTCCGCCGTCAGCGCCGCCCCGGTCAAGACCGGCGCCATCCAAGGGGGCGCTATCGCCGTATTTGACTACGGCTGCCCCTTCATACGCCGGGAATACGTGGGCCCTTCAGGCCAAGGCACTCGCATTGCCGCACTCTGGCATCAAGCGGACTTCACGCCTGAGCCGCCGTGGGCAGCGCCCGCCTTCGGATACGGGCGCGAGCTTGGAAGGTCATCCCTGAACCAACTCTGCAAGCAGGCTCGAAACCCAGGCACAACGTTCGACGAAGTGCGCGCCTACAGTGGCCTGAACTACTTGATCGACTACGACAGCCCCAGACGCCGTGTCTTCCTGGCCACCCACGGCGCTCACGTGCTGGACGTGGCGGGCGGCCGCCCCGACCCGGTGGGCAAGTTGGACGACGACTCTGCCAGCCATGCCAACTTGGTCTTCGTGCAGATGCCCGATGAAACCGCCTGGGACAGTTCAGGCGCGTCGCTGGGCGCCTACCTGCTCGACGCCCTGCACTACATGTTGCAAGTCACCGACCCCAAGGATCCGCTGGTCGTCAATGTCAGCTACGGCAGCACGGCCGGGCCGCATGACGGATCGTCGCTGATCGAGCGCGCGATGGACGATCTGCTGACCCAAAGGCCGCGCAACTTTGCCATCGTCGTGGCGGCGGGCAACTCGCGCCGCCTCGGGCTGCATGCCGCGCGCCAGGTCGCGCACAAGCACACCGCACTGTTCCGCATCGACGTCGCGGCGGGTGACCGTACCGACACCTTCGTCGAGTTCTGGTACACCCTTTCGGCATCGCAAGAGCTGAACTTCCGCGTCCGCCTGCCGGGCGGCGACTGGTCCGACTGGGCGGGGCCAGACAGCAGCGTGAATTTGCTCGACGAAACCGGCAGCGAAGTCGTCGCCGCTCTGATCAGCCGCAAGAAGGTGCCCAACGGCAAGCGCGCCCTGGTGCTGTTGGCGCTGTGCCCCAGTGAAGCGCCCGACGACGACGACGGCGCCCTGGTGCAGCCGGGCATGTGGGAGGTGGAGGCCCAATTGGTCCCTGGCAACGACCAAACCGGATCGGTGCAGATCGACGCCTGGATCCAGCGCGACGACTCCCGGCCCTTCCGCGGCGACGTCCAAAGTACCTTCATCGGTCTCGAGCAAGCCGATTCCGACAACACGCTCAATGGACTGGCCACAGGAAACCACACGGTGGTGGCCGGCGGTTTTCGCTGGAGCGATGGCATGGCCGTGGACTACGGCTCCACAGGCCTGCGGCGAACCGCGCCGAAGCAGGGGCAGGAGGCTCAGTTGCCCCTGGTGTACGGGATGTGCGAGTGGGATTCCGTGGACCCCGGCATCCGTGCTTCGGCCGTGCGCAGCGGCGAGACTTTTCTGATGAATGGCACCAGCGTGGCGGCGCCCGTGGTGACCCGGCAGATCTACAAGCTGATGGCGTCGGCTGGGGCCCAAGGCCTCGACAAGACCGAGCTTCTCGACAACTTGCGGCGAGTCGCGGAAGTTCAAGGTTCGGTGCTTCGTGTTGATTGAGCGGTTGCCGCTGGCGACCCAGGACTACACCGCGCGCCAGGCAGGCCGGATGCTGCAACGCCTGCTCGAGACCCAAACCGCACTCGCTTCAGTCACCATCGACATCGCGTCGAGCGACGGCGACGGCGAGGCCCTTTTGCAAAAGGCCACCGGCTTGGCCGCCGAAGTCGAACGGGGTCGAGCGTGTCGCGCGAGCGAGCGCCCAGTTGTCGACGCGCGCCGACATCCCCGGTGAACGCCAGAACCAGGCTCTGCTCGCCGCCAAGAACCGCCGCGCAAAGGCCCAACTCCGGCTCTCCAAAGACGATCAGCAGGGTGGCCGGCGGCAGTGAGCGGGGTATCCGCAACTGGCGCAGGTTCACCACGGACCTGGCATCGAAACGACTGAAAGCGCGATCCAGCAACTGACAGCCAGCGCGGTCGGCTTCTGTTGGCAGCCTCTGATCCTGCTACACCTGATTTTGAAGCTCGTTCAGTCATTAGGCGCGCACAACGATCGACATAAGTTTGGCTAATTCCAGGCGGAAACCCTCACCGCAGAATGCGATGCGGGCGATCCAATAAGGAATACATCTTGCGTCGCCGTTGGACCCGGTGGTGCCAACCGCCGGTTCACTTCGTCCATCGCTAAAGGTCAGACACCATGAAATTGCCTTCGGTTCAACGTCGTTCAAGCCGAATCCATCGCGTCCCCGCCGCCCTGTGGCTCGTGCTGGGCCTGCTGTCGACTTACGCTGGCCATGTGAGGGCGCAAGGCCCCGCGCCTTGGCCGGATCGGCCGGTGCGCATCCTCGCGACAAGCCCACCCGGCGGCTCGATCGATTTGCTGGCACGCATGGCAGCGCAAGAGTGTTCACTGACCCTGGGCAAGTCCTTCATCGTCGAAAACCGGCCTGGGGCGAATGGCAACGTGGCGGCGGATGCCGTGGTCAAAGGGCCGGCCGATGGGTATTTGTGGTTCGTCACACTGCCCGGTGTCTTCTCGATCAACCGGCATCTTTTCAAGAACATCCCTTTCGACGCGGACAAAGACATCGTGCCGGTGGCCATGATGGGCGAATCACCGCTGATTCTCTTGGTGCGACCTTCAGCGCCGGCGCAGAACTTCCCCGAGTTCCTTCGCTGGGTGCGTGCCAACCCGGGCAAGTTCGCGTATTCCTCTGCAGGGGTCGGCACGACGGGCCATCTCGGCATGGAACTGCTCAAGCAAATGGCATCGCTCGACATCCTTCACGTTCCCTACAAGGGCACGGCGGCTGCCACCAACGACCTGCTGTCCGGGGCGGTGCAAATGACACTCGACAACACCACCAGCGCGCTGCCGCACATACGCTCGGGTTTGCTGCGTGGCTTGGCGGTTGGCGAGAAGCAGCGAATCGCCAGCGCACCCGAACTGCCGACGATGAGCGAGGCCGGCGTGCCGGGCTACGAAGTCGTGCCGTGGTTTGCCTTGGGCACGCGCACCGGTGTACCGAAGGACATCGTGGCCAAGGTCAATGCCTGCGCAACCGCAGCCGTCACGCGACCTGAAAACCAGCAGCGGCTGGCAACGGCCGGCATCATTCCAAAGCCGATGACCCAGCTCGCATTTGTGAATTACGTCCGCGGCGAATCAGAAAAATGGGGCGAGATCGTCCGTAAATCTGGCGCATCGCTGGATTGATGAATAGATTGATGGACATTCGCCAACCCCCGTCACGCGATCAAAAACAAATGGTGCAAAAACATGTGGAGTGAAGTGCATTTCGTCGACAAGGGCGACATCCGCCTGCATGTCTATCGCAAGCGCGAGAGTGCGCCCAGGCCTGCCGACGCCGCGCCGGTGTTGTTTCTGGTTCACGGCTCAACCGTCTCGGGGCGCAACACCTACGACCTCCAGGTGCCTGGCCGCGATGACTATTCGGTGATGGACCATTTCGCCGCCTTGGGCTTCGATGTCTGGACGGTCGATCACGACGGCTACGGTCGATCCGGCTGGACGGAAGGGTCGCGCTGCGGCGTCCTCGATGGCGTCGAGGATTTGCGCTTGGTCGTGCCCTTTGCGCTTCGCCATTGCGGTGCCCGTCAGCTGTGCATGTTCGGCACCTCGTCGGGCGCGCTGCGCGCGTCGATCTTCGCCGCACAGCATGGGGAACTGGTGTCGAAACTCGCGATCGCGGCGCTCGTCTACACGGGCGAGGGGTCGCCGACCTTGGGTGACCGCCGCAAGAAGCTGCCGGAATACGAGGCCGCCCCCTCACGCGCGGTGAATCTGGCGTTCTACGAGGGTATGTTCAATCGCGACAAGCCTGGCACCAGCGAGGAGGCCGTGCCGCAGGCCATCGCCGCAGCGGAATTGCCGCTGGTGAACCGGGTGCCGACCGGCACCTATGTCGACATGTGTTCCAACCTGCCGATGGTCGATCCTTCGGCCATCGCCTGCCCCACGCTGGTGTTGCGCGGCGAATACGACGGCATCGCATCCGATCACGATGTGCTGGATTTCTTCGCCCGACTGCCCAATAAGGACAAGCAGTTCATGGCGCTATCGGGCATCGCGCACAACCCGATGATGGGTGTGCATCGCAAAAAGTTTTATCACGCATTGCGGGCGTTCCTCGAAATGCCGACCTGACCTTTTTTGGGGCCTTTTCCGAGCCCTTGTCTTGCACCTGAATACCGACCCACTGGAGATAACCTATGTCTAAGCTTCGGCATCTCGCCATCCTCGTACCCGACCCTGAGGCGTCGGCCACCTTTTTCGAATCGGCATTCGGCATGAAACGTGTCGGCAATGCCCGGCGCGGGATTTACGTGTCAGACGGCGTGATGAATGTCGCCTTGCTTCGCGTCAATCCGGAAAAGGGCGAAAAGATCGGCTTGTTCCATTACGGCATGTGGGTCGATGACCTCGACGCCGCCGAACTGCAGGTGCAGGCCGCAGGTGCGACCTATCTGGCCGGCCGCCCTGATTCACCCAATTCGTTTTACGAAACCAAGTACCGCGACCCGAATGGCATCGTCTTCGACATCACGCACAACGGCTGGGCCGGCGCAGTGAAGGATCCGGCCTCAGGGGCACCTGCCAAGCCGATGCCCACCGCCCACGAGTAAACACCATGAGCGACTCCTCCAAGCGCGTTATTGTTATCGGTGCCGGCCCGGTGGGCCTGTGTCTGACGCTGGCCCTGACACAAGCAGGCGTGCCGGTCACCCTGATCGAATCCAGAACCGACGAGAACTTCCTCGACCAGGTGCCACGCGCCGGCACCAACCACCCGGCCACGCTCGAGATGTTCGCACGCATCGGTCTTTATGAGCGCCTGGAACCACGCGGCATGATCGCGCCCATCGTCCATTACTGGGAACGGCAGGGGCCGGAACTCGTCGCCGAGTTCGACCACGCGGTGCTGAAGGACGACACGGCCTTCCCCTATGTGCTGCAATGCGAACGCATCAAGATCGTGGAAGAAGCGCTGGCCATGGCCAAGGCCGACGCGCTGTGCGACCTGCGCATGGGCACGGAATTCGAGTCTTTCGAACAAGGCGCCGATAGCGTCGTTGCCACCGTGACCAACCCGGCCGGCGAACACGAGCGCATCACCGGGCGTTACCTCGTGAGCGCTGAAGGTGCACGCAGCCTGGTCCGCAACCAGCTCGACATCGAGTTCGAAGGCTTCACTTATCCCGACCGCACGCTGAATATCGAAGTCGCCTACGACTTCAAGCAGCACGGCTACGCCGATCGCAATTACATCTCTGACCCCGATGAGTGGTCCAACCTGTTTCACTGGTCGGGCCCGCCTGACCGTTGGCGGGTGCACTTTCCGACACCGCCCGATGCCGATCCCGAGTCGCTGGCCGAGCCGGAATTTCTGCAGAAGAAATTGCGGGATTTCCTGCAGACCGATCAGACTTTCGACATCCGCGGATCGAACCTCTACACCGTGCACCAGCGCGTGGCCAAGACCTTCAGAGCCGGCAATGTGCTGCTGGCGGGCGATGCGGGACACGTCAACAGCCCGATCGGCGCCATGGGCATGAACAGCGGCGTGCATGACGCGTTCAACCTGGCTGACAAGCTGGTCGCCATTGCGCGCGGCGAAGCCGATGAAAGCGTGCTCGACCGTTACGACCGCCAGCGCCGCACCATCGCCGTCGAACACACGCAGGCGCAGACCATGCGCAACAAAAAACTGTTGATGGAAAAGGACCCCGTGGTGCGCCGGCAGAACCAGGAAAACCTGCGCAAGACGGCCGCCGACCCGGCGCTTGCGCGCGAATTCATGCTGCGCGCCTCGCTCATCAACAGCCTGCGCCAAGCCGCCGAAATCCAATAGCGCACACCCCGGCATGAGCGAGAAATGGGTTGCCGGGCTTGTGGAAGACGTGGTCTACCACCGCCCCGGCGGCGTGCCGCTGCTGGCCCGCCTCTATCAGCCCGGCGGTGATCGGTCAAGCGGTGATCGGTCAGGCGGTGATCGGCCAGGCGCTGATCGGCCGCTGTCGACACCGATGCCTGCCATGGTGTCGGTGCATGGCGGACGCTGGTGTGCTGAATCGAGGCTGACCAATGCCGTCATCGACCAACGCCTGGCCGATGCCGGCATTTTCGTGATGGCCATCGACTTCCGCATGCCGCCAGCCGTCAAATTTCCAACGCCGGTGGCCGAGATCAACCTGGCCATACGGTGGCTCAAAATGCATGCGGCCGAATTCGGGCTGGATGTGAATGCCATCGGCGGCATCGGCACGTCAAGTGGTGGGCATCAATTGCTGCTCAACGCCTTGCGCCCGAACGATGTGCGCTTCGCATCAGAACCGCTCGCCGGGCAACTCGATGAAGACGCCTCGCTTGCTTTCGTCATCGCGTGCTGGCCAGTGACCGATCCGCTGGCGCGCTACCACCATGCCGTCTTGCGGCAAATGACCATCCACATCGACAGCCACCACGCCTACTGGCGCGACGAAACCGAGATGGCAGAAGGCAGCCCGCAGCGCATCGTCGATGCCGGCGAGCAAACACACCTGCCACCGCTGCTGCTCGTGCAGGGCACGGCCGACACCGTGCTGACGCCCGATATGGCCGACCGTTACGCAGCCGCCTACCGGGCTGCCGGCGGCTCAGTCGACTTGCAGAAATTCGCCGACCAGCCGCACACCTTCATCACCAAGTTTCCAGACGCGCCAGCCTCTCAAGCCGCCTTGAACACTGTCGTAGACTTCGCGCGCCGCAGGCTGCCTGTCGGTTCCGGCGGCCATCCGTGATGCGGCCGGGCGCAGTGGAGGCCCGTGACACCCAGCTTCGACATCATGAGATCGCTCGACGTCTTCCTGAGCGTTGCCGATGCAGGCAGCATGACGCTGGCCTCACGCCGCCTCGGGGTCACGCAGTCGGCCATCTCGCAGCAGGTCCGCATCCTGGAGACGGAATTCGGCTCACCGCTCTTCGACCGTCAGAGCCGGCCCATGAAGCTCACCCCGGCTGGCGCCATGCTCTATCAGCGCGCTGGCCGCTTGCTGCTCGACGTGAAGGAAACCTGGACCCATGTGCGCCAGACCAGCGGTGTGCTGCTGCCGCATTTGCGCCTGGCCGTGCTGTCGACACTCGCCCGGCCGATGTTGCTGCCGCTGATCGCCGCAGCGGAATCGGGCGAGTTGCCAGTGCAAAGCCTGGCCGTCGTGCGCGGCGTGTCCAGAAGCCACACCCAGGACCTTGCGAATCGCGACATCGACCTGGCCATCACGTCCGACGCACTGGTCCGGCAAGAAGACCTCGATCAGTTCGAACTGCTGAGCGAGCGCTACCTGATGATCCTGCCCGAAGGTGCCGCCAAGGCCGGCGACGACCTGGTTTCGATTGCCGAGCGGCTGCCCTTCATCCGCTACACCTCCGGCATCCAGTCGGGGCAGCGCATCCAGCGGCACTTCCGCCGGCTGCACCTCGACATCTCGCCGAAATACTCTTTCGAGTCGCCGCAGGATCTGGTGGCCTGCGTGGTCGCCGGCTACGGCTGGGCGGTGGTCACGCCCTCGCAGCTCGCCTACACCTTGCAAGACTCGACCCAGGTCGAGGCGCGGCGCTTTCCAGGTCTCGACCTCGAGCGCAGCATCACGCTGATCGCACGGCGCGGCGAGTTGCGCCACGTGGCCGAGCGCTTGTCGATCGTGTGCCGTCGCGTCCTGCAACAGGAACTGATCCCGCGCGTGCAGGCGCTGCTGCCGCAGATGCACGACGTGTGCACTGTGGTGGGCGCCGCGCCACTGCCCGACGACAGCCCCGCGCTGCCCTGAACGCCTGCCGAACGGAGAGTTGATTGGGCTACACCGCGATTGAAAAAGTGCTGGCACGGACCAGTTCGTCACCCGGCGCCAAGGCGGGCGATGTGGTGCACCCCGTGCCCGACATGATCATGATCCACGACGGCGTGGTGCAGACGAGCAAGGTGATGCTCGACCGCATCGGCATCCGCCACCTGGCGTCGCCCGAGAAGGTGATGATGGTCAGCGACCACGACGTGCTGTACGGCAGCGCGCGGGCTGCCGAGCGCGGCGCCTTCAACCGCGCGGCAGCCCGCGAATGGAAAGTGGGCGAATTCTTCGACGCCGGCGAAGGTGGCCACGGCCACATCTTCCCGATGGAAGAAGGTCGCGTGCTGCCGGGCATGTTCTATTTCGACAACGACACGCACGCAACGAACGCCGGCGCCGTCGGCGCTTTCGGTTTGCGGCTGGGCTCGGAGATCACGACCGCACTGGCAACGGGCACGACCTGGCTCGAAATTCCGCGCACCGTGCGCGTTCGATTGCAGGGCCACCTGCCGCATGGCGTGCAGGCGCGTGACATCGGCTACCACCTGGCCGGGCAAATCAAATCGGGTGTCTGTTCGTTGAACCTCGACAACCGCGTGCTGGAGTACGCCGGCGACCTTGAGCAGTTCGGCCTGGGCGCACGCGTGGCCTTGTGCAGCAGCCCCACCGAGATGCGTGCAGCCGGTGTGTTTGTGCCTCCTGGCGCGGCTGTACTGGCCTATTGCCGCGCGCACGCGCAGCAGCCCTTCGAGCCGGTCTTCAGCGACGCCGATGCCGACTTCGAAGCCGAGCACGCAATGGACATCTCGCGCCTTGAGCCGCAAATCGTCTTGCCTGGCGGCGTGGGCAATTCGGTGGACATTGCGCAAGCCGTCGGCACGCGCGTCGATCACGCCTTCATCGGCTCGTGCGGCTCGGGCATGTACGACGATTTGCTCAGCGCGGCCAGCGTGCTCAAGGGCCGGCGCGTGGCGCCCGGCGTGCGCCTGTTCATCGTGCCGGGCTCGCAGCGGTCGATGCGCCGCCTGGTCGTCGACGGCCTGATGCAAATCTTTGTCGATGCCGGCGCGATGCTGCTGCCGCCGGGCTGCGGGCCGTGCAACGACGCGGTGGTGGGGCCGCTGGCTGCAGGCGAATCGTCGATCTCGACAGCGACCAACAGCAACACCGGCCGCTTCGGTTCGCGCGCTGCGAAGTTGTTCCTCGGCAGCCCCTTGACCGTGGCCGCCTCGGCAACGGCGGGCCACATCATCGACCCGCGCGCGGTCATTGCAGACGCTGCGCTCACGCAACAAACGCAGGCTGCTTATGGCTGAGTTTTCGTGGGTCTTGCGCGGCCGCTGCACCCTGCTGGGCGACGACGTGCCGCATGCCGATGGCGTCATTCCGCAGCGCTTCATCACCGACCGCGAAACCGATCCGGCGGTGCTGATGCCGCATCTGTTCGAGCTGACCGACCCTGGCTACGCCAGCCGCTGCCAGCGCGGCGACCTCATCGTGGCCGGCCGCAACTTCGGGGTCGGCCAGAAGAGTACGGGCTACATCGCCATGCAGGCGCTAGGCCTCGGCCTCTTGTGCGTGTCGATGCCGACCCAGGGTTACCGCGGCGCGATCAACGCCGGCTTGCCGGTGCTCGCAAACTGCCCCGGTGTGACCGAGATGTGCAACACCGGCGACGACATCGAAGTCGATTTCTCCACCGGCCGCTTCACCAATTTCACGAACAGCGCAACGGCGCATTTCACACCCGTGCCCGAGTCGCTGCGCGACCTCGTCGCCCTGGGCGGTGGCGAGGCCTGGCTCAAGGCCTGGTGGCGCAACAAGGAATCCATCGATGAACGCTGACAACAACGCCGATGCAGCCCCTGGCGCAACGGAAGTGCCGCAGGCCAAGGTGTTGGTCGATCCCTACCGCGACTGGTCGGTGGGCGAAGGCATCCCCATCCACCTGGATTTCGGGCACAACCTGCTCGACCTGGAAACCGGGCCGTGGGAACGCTACGAAGCCCGAGGCTGCTTTGCCCACACGCACGGTGCCGGCGACTTCATGGCGAATTACGTTCTGGAAGTGGCGCCCGGTGCCAAGACCCGGCCCGTCAGGCATTTGTACGAAGTCTTCTGCTACGTGCTGGCGGGACATGGATCGACCAAGGTCTCGCTGCCCAACGGCGAGGTGCGCACCTTCGAATGGGGACCGAAAGCCATGTTCGCCATTCCGTTGAATTGCGAATACCAGATCTTCAATGCCACCGCAGCACATGCCGTGCGTATCTCGTGCACCAACGACGCGCCGATCACGATCAACCTCTATCACAACCTGGACTTCGTCTTCAAGAACCCGTTCGCATTTCCAGAGCGGGCGGGCCAGTCCCGGCATTTCGACGGCGAGGGCGAACACTCGACCTGGGTCGCCGCCAAGTCCATCAAGCGCAACCTCTGGGAAACGAACTTCGTTCATGACCTGTCGAGCTTCAAGCTCTATGAATTCGAAGAGCGGGGCAAAGGATCAACGAACGTGAGCTTCATCCTTGCCGATGGCACGATGCATTCCCATGTGTCGCAGATCCCGAAGGGCCGCTACAAGAAAGCCCATCGTCATGCCGCCGGCACGCATGTGC
>JBBQAI010000024.1:0-44068 GCA_038316205.1 Burkholderiales bacterium | reverse complement strand
GGCGCCACACCATCGGTCTGTCGCGTGCGGCGTCCGGGGGGGGGGCGGGGCCCAGCACGTTGTGCGGGCCGCCGGGCTGCAATTCACGGGCCAGCAAGGAACCGCTGGCCGTGATGGCAATCACCGTGGCGCCCTTCTTGCGCGCGATCTCGGCCACGTCCAACAGGTCGCGGCTGCGGCCGCTGTTGCTGATAATCACCGCGCAGTCACCGGGCTTCAGCATGGTGGCGCTCATCACCTGCATGTGGCCGTCGCTGATGGCCGCCGCCGTCACGCCCAGGCGGAAGAACTTGTGCTGCGCGTCCTGCGCCACGATGCCCGAATTGCCGACGCCGTAGAACTCGATGCGCCTGCCTTTGACCGAATTGCGACCTGTCTCGGCCAGCGCCACGATGGCGCGTTCGACGGCCTGGCTGGCCGCCGCGTTGCGGTAACGCAGCATGGCTGCTACCGCGTTGTCGATGACCTTGACGACGATGTCGCCGGCCTTGTCGTCGTCGTCCACCGCGCGGTGCACATAGGGCACACCTTCGTTGACGGTGCCGGCCAGCTTGAGCTTGAAATCGGCCAGACCGTCGTAGCCGATGCTGCGGCAAAAGCGCACGACGGTGGGCTTGCTGACGTGCGAGCGTTCGGCCAACTCCACCACCGGCAAGGTGGCGAAGCTGCGCGGGTCGGACAGCAGCAATTTGGCCACCCGCTGCTCGGCCGGCGGCAGCGCAGGGATGGAGGCGCGGATGCGATCCAGCATCGGTTTGTCTCCTAGTGACGAACGCCTGCCAGCGCACTCAGCGGCGCGGTCGTGTTACCGAAAGCGGCTGTCGCGCCACCGGTGTCGCCGGGGCCGTAAAAGTGGTTGTTCGACAGCTTCTGCTCGAATGCCTTGCCCGCGTCCCGCACGCGCAGAAAAATGGCCGGGCGCGGCGCTTCGTTGATCACCGTGTTGTCGGTGAAGACCAGCGCCAGCGGGCGGTCGTCGTAGCCTTCTGTGCCGAAGGACACGACAGTGGGGTTGCTGGTGCCAGCGCTCTGCCCGATGACGTTGCCGACCACGCTGACACGGCCGCCGTTGGGGAATTCCAGTTCGTAGGCGGCCTGCCCGCCGGGGCCATCGACGAAGCGGCTGTTGCGGATATCGCTGACCCGCGCCCGCGACTTCAGCAGATGGCCGTCGTGCCCGCCGCTGAAGCGGCTGTCGGTCACGGTCAGCTTGGCGATCCGACCCACATACAGCAGATGCGGCAGCGGCGTTTTGGCCGGCGCCGCGCTGAAATCGCTGTCGCGGATGCTGAGTTCGGCGTCATCGAAACCGGCCGTCAGGATGCCGTTCTCGTTGTCCACGAAAGCGCAGTGCACGACTTGCAGGCGGCCGCGTTCGAAGCGGATGCCCGCGCCATTGCGGTCGGCCACGCGGGCGCCGCGGAACTCGATGTTTTCGATGCGGATGTCGCCATTGCGCACGACCAGGATGGCCTTGCCTTCGGCGCTGCGGCCATCGGCCTGGAACACCGGCCGGCCACCGACACCGCGCAGCGTCAAGCGCTTCTGCGCGATGACGCCGACCTCGCCCCGGTAGGTGCCGGCGCTGATGTCGATGGTGTCGCCGTCGGCGGCCTGCGCCAGCGCGGCTGCCAAGCCCTGACCGGGGACCATCGTGACCGTGGCCGCTACGGCCCGAGGCGCTGCCAGCGACAACATCAACATCGACACCAACAATACCGGCGCGCCGCCATCCAGCGCGCGCCGTCTAGCGGTCATTGCTCTTCGGCCCAGACGCAGCCGTCACGCGCCACCAGCGCGCTGGAAGCCGCCGGGCCCCAACTGCCTGCCACATAGGGACGCGGGCCCACGGTGTCGGCCTTCCAGGCATGCAGGATGGGTTCCACCCAGCGCCAGGCCTGCTCTTGCTCATCGCTGCGCACGAAGAGGTTCAGGCGGCCCGCAATCGCGTCCATCAACAGGCGTTCGTAGGCACCCACACGCTCGCTGAGGAAGGCCTTGTCGAAGTCCAGGTCCAGCGAAACCGGTGACAGCATTTCCTGGCCCTGCAGGCTGGCGCCACCACCCTTGGCGGCCAGCAGGTGCAGTTCAAGGCCGTCTTCCGGCTGCAGCTTGATGACCAGCTTGTTGGCCTGCCGCGTGCCCGCGAAGATGGGGTGCGGCACCTCGCGAAAGTTGACGACGATCTGCGCGTCACGCGCGGCCAGGCGCTTGCCAGTGCGCAGGTAGAAAGGCACGCCTGCCCAACGCCAGCTTTGCACTTCGGTGCGCAGTGCGACGAAGGTTTCGCAGCTGCTGTCGGCCGGCACCTTGGCCTCTTCCAGGTAGCCCGGCACGCGCTTGCCGCCCACGTTGCCGGCCTTGTACTGGCCGCGCACCACGTCGCGCGCCACGGCCTCGGGCGTGAAGGGTTTCAGGCTGCGCAACACCTTTAGTTTTTCGTCGCGGATGGCGTCGGCGTCGTTGGTGGACGGCGGCTCCATCGCGATCATCGTCAGCAGTTGCAGCGCATGGTTCTGGATCATGTCGCGCAGCGCGCCAGTCTCGTTGTAGAAGTCGCCGCGCGTGCCCACACCCAGCTCTTCGGCGATGGTGATCTGGATGTTGGCAATGCTTTCGCGCCGCCACAGCGGCTCGAACAGCGCATTGCCGAAACGCAGCGCCATCAGGTTCTGCACCGCCGGCTTGCCCAGGTAGTGGTCGATGCGCAGCGCCTGTTCCTCGCAGAACGTGGCGCTCACCACGCGGTTGATTTCCTGCGCGCTTTTCAGGTCGTGGCCCAGTGGTTTTTCCAGCACCACGCGCACGTGCGGGCCGTTCAGGCCGGCCCGGCCCAGTTGCTCGCAAACCACCGGAAACAGATAGGGGCTGGTGGCCAGGAAGAGCACCACGGTGTCGGCGTTGCGCTCGGCGATCCAGCCCTTCAAGCCGGCGTAATCGTCGGGGTGAGACAGGTCCATGCGCCGGTAATGCAGCAGTTGCGCGAAACGCGCGAACTCTTCGTCGCTGGGCTGCTTGGCTTCCTCGACGCCACTGAACTTCTCGCGGATGAAGGCGCAGTATTCGGCGTCGCTGCGCGCGTCGCGGGCAACCGCCAGGATGCGTCCGCCCTCTGGCAACTTGCCATGTCGAAAAGCCTGGAACAAAGCCGGCATCAGCTTGCGCCACGCCAGATCACCGGTACCGCCGAAAAGCACGAGGTCGAAAGACATGGGTGACGTCCCTGGCTTCTTGGAGCCGGGTGATGTAATTTAGTTACGCAAAAGATGATGCCCGAGTTTCAGACCTCGGTCAACGCGGGCTCACCCCGCGGCGTGCCGCGCGAACAGCCTCAGCCGTAGGCCTTCACCAGCGCCTGTTCGAAGTCGGCAATCAGGTCATCGACATGCTCGATGCCCACCGACAGGCGCAACAAATCGGCCGGTGCCGGTGTGCCCGCACCTTCGACGCTGGCGCGGTGCTCGATCAGGCTTTCGGTGCCGCCCAGCGAAGTGGCGCGCTTCCAGATTTCGATGTGCGCGGCGACGGCAATCGCAGCGGCTTCGCCACCGCTTTTGCCGGCCGCCACGCGGATGGACATCATCCCGCCGTAACCGCCCTGCATCTGCGCCTTCGCCACGTCGTGGCCGACGAAACCCGGCAACCCCGGGTACAGCACCTCGGCCACCAAGGGGTGGCCGTTGAAGTGCTCAGCGATGCGCTGCGCCGACGCGCAGGCCGCCCGCACGCGCAGGTGCAAGGTGCGCATGCCGCGCAAAAGCAGCCAGGCTTCAAAACTACCCAGCGTGGCGCCGCCCTGCGCGCGCACCTTGCGCACCTTTTGCCAGTGGTCGTTGTCGCTGCGCGTGGTCAGCGTGCCGGCGATCAGGTCGGAATGGCCGTTCAGGTATTTGGTCGCCGCGTGCATCACCAGGTCAGCTCCCAGCGCCAGCGGCTGGGTCAACACCGGTGTGGCGACTGTGGAGTCGACGGCCAGCAAGGCACCGGCTTCGTGAGCAGCCTGCGCGGTGGCGGCGATGTCCGTCACCGTCCACAGCGGGTTGGCGGGCGTTTCCACCCACACCAACTTGGTCACGCCAGGCCGCAGCGCCGCCTTCACCGCCGACGGGCTGCACATGTCGATCAGTTCGACCTGCAGGCCCCACTGCACCGCGAAGGTCGTCAGCCAGTTGCGCAGCGACCAGTACATCACCTGCGGCGCCAGCACGTGGTCGCCCGGTTTCAGCGCCTGGAACACCGCTGTAGCGGCCGCCATGCCGCTGGCAAAGAGCAGCGTCTGATGGCCGCCTTCCAGTGCAGTCAACACGGCTTCGGCCTGGTCGAAGGCGGGGTTGTCGGCGCGGGCGTAGATGCGGCCCGAGCGGTACTGGTTGTCGGGGTCGCGCAGGTAGGTCGACGAAACGTGGATGGGCGGTGTGATGGCGCGCGTCCGTTCGTCGATCCAGCCCAGGGCTTGGGCGCTGATGGTCTCGGGGCGGGTGGTCTTTGGGTTCATGTTCAAAGCTTAGCGCTGATAGGCGCCCGGGCTCCACTGCGTGCGGCCCGGCTCCAGTGCATGCACATTGGCCGGCCACTCGAATTCACCGGTGGGCGACAGGTTACGGCCGTTGATGTTGCGCGGGTCCACGCCGCTGCCGCGCCACATGGAATCGGGTGGCAGTTCGAAACCGTAGGTCGCCGCGTCACGCAGCATGCCGCGCGTGGCGTGGCGGTTGCCGTCGAAGTGCCCGGTAGCGGCGGGCCACAACACGCCGGGGCCCACCAGCAGGTTGTTGACGGCGTAGACCGGCACGTTCTCGGGCAAGCGGTCGGTGAAGACACGCACAAACCAAGCCGGCGTCCAACCGTAGTTCACGAAGGTGTTGTGCGCCACGTACAGCGCGTTCTTGTCCCAGGCGCGGCCTTCGGTGCCATAAGCCAGCATCACCGGGTTACGGCTGTCGGTGCCTTGTGCAATCACGTTGCCGATGACCGTGGCCACGCCCGCGTTGGCGAGTTCGATTTCGTAAGAGGCACCACCCCGCAAGCCGTCGTGGATGAAGTTGTAGGCGATCAAATTCTCTTTGGCGCGCGACTTGATCAAATGGCCTTCGAAGCCTTGCTGGAAGCGCGTGGCGGTGATTTCCAGCTTGCCGATGCGGCCCACGTTCAGCAGGTGGTACAGCCCGCCCACCACCTTGGGCGCCGAGCCGAAAACGCTGCTGGTGATGCGCAGTTCAGCGCTTTCCACATTGGTGGCCACCAGGCCGTGTTCGTTGTCGTAGAAGCCGCAGCGCGTGATGGTCAGGCGCCCGCCTTCCTGGCGCACACCGGCACCGCCGCCGTCCGACGAACGGGCACCACGGAATTCGACGTTTTCGATGGTGATGGCGCCGCCGCGCACAGTCCACAGCGCATGGGTGTCGCGCACCTTGGTCTCGCCGTTGATGACCGGTGTCTTGCCGCCCACGCCGCGCAGGGTCAGCCGCCGGTCTTCGATGACCAGGGTGCTGCGGTAGTCGCCCGACAGCAGTTCGATGGTGTCGCCGTCCTTGGCCAGGCGCACCGCCTCTTCGAGCGCCATCGGCGTGCCTTCAGGCCCGACCATGAAGGTGTCGGCGGCCCGCGCCGGCGGGCCGGCCAGCAGGCCGATGGCCAGCGCGGCCGCAAGAAGCCAGGCAGAGGCCCGAACGCGACTGCGCTCGGCACGCTCGAAGTGAACCCGCAGCCCCCTCGTTAGAACCATGACTGAAGCGACAACATCCATCCGATTGCGTAGGTTTGTGCAGCTAGGTTTGACCAGTGGAAGTATCGCCGCAAGCCAAGCCCCGTCTCGGACCTGCCGGCGCCTTCCTCCCGGGTGGGGGCCCGGCAGGCAAGGGGTCCTCGGCGTCTAGATCGGCACCTCGATGCGCCAATCGCGCCAGCGCAGGAAAACGGCCTTCTGGGCGATGCGTTCCAGCACCACGCCGGGCCCGGCCACATCGCCTTCGCGCAGCACCTGGCCGTTGACGATGACGAAGCGACTGGCCGCGTTGTCGGACCAGATGGCACCGCCCAGCACCAGCGGCGGCAACTCGCGGCGCAGGTCCGGGCTGAGCTGGGCCAGCTGGACAGCGCGCACGTTGCTGGCGGGCGGCGCCAGCACTGGCTGTGCGGGCGCGACTGCAGGTCCAGTTGTGGGCGTCGGGGGCACGACAAGGGCCGGCAACGGCGCTGCCGAGCCAACCAGAACCGGTGGCGGCACGGCGGGCGCCGACACCACCACCATCGGTGACGGCGCGGCAGGCGCATTGACAGGGACAGGTACGACAGCCGGCGCCCTCAGCGTCGCAGGGCCCTCAGCCGACAGCGTCGGCGCCGCTGCGGGCCCGGCCTCGCCGCGCAGCATCAGCACCGCCGCCACGGCCAGCGCACACAGCGCCAGCGCGCCACCCAGCCATAGCGCAGTGGCCTTTTGCGGCGCTGGCGGTGGCGACGTTTCCACCAGGGTGCGGGCATCCAGTCCGGGCACCTGTCCGCGTTCGCGTTCGGCCTGAGCGCGCCGCAGCGCATCGAGGATGTAGGACATGGCGGGCTCAGCGTGTCGCCGCAAGCCGGGGCTCGTCGGCAGGCCCTGCGGCCGACAGGCGCATCAGGGCGATCAAGGTCATCGGGCCGGCAACGCCATCGGGCGGCAGGCCCTGGGCGACCTGGAAGGCCCGCACGCGTTCGGCCAGCGGCGTCTTGGCGGCCTGACCCGTGGCGGGCAGTTGCTCGGCCACCCAGGCGCGCAGCGCGGAGTCTCCCTGCGGGCCGGCGTCGGCGCGCCAGCCGGGGGGCGTGCGCCACAGCGTGGCGAACTCACCGCGCCAGATGCGCGCCAACGCCGGCAAGGTCAGCTCGAAACGCTGGGTGCCGGCCTGCAGCGTGGCGCTGCTGTCACCCAGCGCCAGCAGTTGGGCGTAGGCGGTCTGCCCGTCGTCGCCGCGCAGCGTCAACAGGCCCGGACGCGCCAACTGGCGCACCACCGGCAGGCCGCCCGCCGGGCTGCGCAGGCAGGCCAGCTGAGCCTGGGCGACCGCAGCGCAGGGCTCGCCTTCGCCCACTGCCACATGCCATTGCAAGGCCAGCTCGCGCCAGGCTGTGGCTTGCGAGGCCTGGGCGGCGGCCAGCACCACTGCCGGGTCGGCCATGCGCGCTGCGAAAAAAACAGCCGACGCAGCGCCAGCCGAGCCCGACGCGGGTGTCGACCGGGCTGTGGCGGCACCCGCGTTCGCCTCGCGCACGGCACCTGAGGCGCCCAAAACGCCCGCGCCACCCGCCGCCAGCGCGGCGCGGGCATCGGCCGTCGAGGCCGTCGAGGCCGTCGATTTCAACCCTAGCGATGCCGGCCCGCCCGTCCACCAGCCCGTCAATGCCCAGCCCAGGCCGACGCCAAGGACCAGCGTGCCGGCGAAGGCCAACGCCCAACGCGGCAGGACGGCAGGCTGCGGCCGCTCGCCAAAACCCTCCAGCGCCGCCTGGTCCACCGTGCGCTTGTCGGCGCGCTGCTGGCCCGGTGCGTAGGCCCCCAGCAGCGCGCGGTCGGCCAGCAGGTTGATGCGCCGGGGCACACCCCGGCTCAGCGTGTGGATGCGCGCCAGCGCAGCGCTGTCGAAAGGCATTTGCGCGCCCGTGCCGGCCACGGCCATGCGGTGCCGGATGTACTGCTGCGACTCGGCCGCCGACAGCGCGCCCAGGTGGTAGCGGGCGATCACACGCTGCGCCAGTTGTTCCAGTTCGGGACGGGCCAGCATGTCGCGCAATTCGGGCTGGCCGATCAGCACGATCTGCAGCAGCTTGCGCTCGGCCGTGTCCAGATTGGTCAGCAACCGCAACTGTTCCAGCACGTCGGCGCTGAGGCTTTGCGCCTCGTCGATGACCAGCACGGCCTGTCGCCCTTCGGCATGCGAGGCCAGCAGGAAAACGTTCAGCGCATCGACATGGGCCTTGATGCTGCGGTGGTCTTCATCGGCTGCGCCTGCCGCAGGGCTGGTGTTCAGACCGAACTCGGCGCAGACGGTCTGCAGCAACTCGTTGGCCGTCAGCTTGGGGTTGAAGATGTAGGCCACCGAACAGGTGGCGGGCACCTGTTCCAGGAAGCAGCGGCAGACCGTGGTCTTGCCGGCACCGATCTCGCCCGTCAGCAGCACAAAACCGCCACCACCACTCAAGCCGTACAGCAGGTGCGCCAGCGCCTCGCGGTGCTGTTCGCTCATGTACAGAAAGCGCGGGTCGGGCGCTATCGAGAAAGGCTCCTTGCTGAGTCCGAAAAACGGTGCGTACATGCACTTGAGGATAACGGCGGACTTTGCGGCGCCGCCCGAGCTTCAGGTCCGCCAGATGCGCGGGGGCTCGCCTGCCAGCTCCCAGGCGGCCTGCCGCCACGCCGCGCGCGCGGAAGCCAGCAGCTGCATCACGGGCTCCACCTGCCCCGCCAGCGCCCGCAGCACGACCACACGGTTCTGGGGCGACGTGACACCGGCCGTGGCTGCCAGCGCACTGCCGGCCACACAGCCGCGAGCAGCTTCCAACAGACCATCCCGGCGCGCAGGTTGCAGCGGCGCACCCGTCGTGAACCACAGCGTGGCCAGCACGGTGTGGCCAGCCCAGCCCATCGGGCCGCGCAGCAGGGCAGCGTCGTCAGCGGCGATGCGCGCACGTTCTAGCCACACGCCGGGCACTTCCAGGTGCTGGCGGTACCAGCCTTGGGCAAAGGGCTGCTCGGCGGCCGCCAAGCCCAGCACCAGCACGTCCCAGCCGATCATCTCGGCGCCCGGCGCCAGCTCGGCACGCAGGCTGTTTTCGGCCTTGCAGCCGCTGTAGACGATGGTCTCCATCGGCAGCCATTCCAGCCGCGCACCGTCGGCCAATTGCAGCCGCGTTTGCTGCAGCGCCGTGGCAGCTTCGCTGCGGTAAAAGCGCGTCGCGCCGGGGGTGGTGATCAGCGCGTGGGCACCGGCCTGCAGCGTGGCGTTGATGTGCAGTTCGTCACCCGCCACCACGCCACCCGGCGGGTGCACCAGAACGTGGTGGCATATGCCCGGGCCTTCGGGGTACAGCGGTTGCAGCACCCGCAGCGGGCCTTCGTGGCGGTCGTGCGCGACGGTGCGGGCCGGTGTGCCGTCAGTGCCTAAGCCCGTGCCAGCGGCGGTGCTGCGGTAGTTCAGCGTCAGGTGGCCGCGCCAGCCGGACGCCGTCATGCGCCGGTTTGCCAGAACCCGAGATGCAAAGCCGCGATCTCGGCTTCAGCTTCAGGTACCGGCCCGGTCACCACTATCGCCTTCTGCCCGGTCGTAAAAACGCTGCGGCAAGGCAGGTTCAGCGTCGGGTTTTCAGTGTGGTTGCCGGTCAGCGCCAGCAGGCGTTCTTCGCTCATGCCGTAGAGCAGCCCGCCAATGTTGGCCCAGTACTGCGTAGCCGCGCACATGGCGCAGGGCTCGACGGTGGTGACCAGGGTGCAGCCCCACAACGTGGCCGCGTCGTAACGGTGCGCGGCCACGCGGGCCAGCACCGCTTCGGCATGGTTGACCGTGTCGACATTGCCGTGTTCCAGCAGCACCGTCTCGCCGTCGGCGGCCACCAGGATGGCGCCGAACGGATGCCGGCCTTTGGCCATCGCTTCGCGGGCCACTTCGTTGGCGCGGCGCAGGTGGCGCAGTTGTTGGCCGAGGTTCATGTTCAAACCCAGTTTTCGACCGTCAAGCCATCGATGCGCTGGAACTCGTGCAGGTTGTTGGTGACCAGCGTCGCTTTTTCGGCCAAGGCGTGGCAAGCAATCCAGAGGTCGTTGCCGCCGATGGGGGTGCCGGCGGCTTTCAAGCGAACCGACTGCTCGGCATAGTTCACACACAGCGCGTCGCTGGTGTCGTGCCGCACGGTGACCTCACGCACGAGCTTGTCCAGTACCGTCAAAACGGCCTCGCGGTGCTGGCTGCCGCAAGCACCTTTGAGCAATTCGGCATAAGTCACGAAGGACATGCACAACTGATCTTCCGCATCCAGTGCCCTGACCCGTTCCGCGACCGCCGGCGGCTGGTTCTTGATCAGGTAGATCAGGATGTTGGTGTCCAGCATGTACCTCACAGCGGTTCACGCTCTTGACCGGCGGCCTGTTCGGAACGGCCCGCTTCCAGCGCAGCCACGAAGTCTTGCCGTACCGCATCGGGCCATCCCTGCAAGGCCTGCAACAGTCCGGCACCGCGGTCTTCGGCCAGCGGGCGGATCACCAGGTCGCCATCGACATTGCGGCTGATTTGCACACGGCTGGCATCCAGGCGAAATTCCTGCGGAATGCGCACCGCCTGGCTGTTGCCGTTCATGAAAACACGCGTCAGGATGGTTTGCATGGCAACATTTATTTGTGTGTACGCAACGGTGTGTATTTTGCGACGGCCAACACAAATGCACAAGCGTGGCCCGTGCGCCAGGCCGTCACTCCCCTTGCGTGCCCCGGTGCGCCCAGCCCGTGGTGCGCATTTCCACCCAGCTGAACAGCTCGTACATGGCCAGGGCCATGGCGCCGATGGTGACCAGGCCGGCGAAGGCCAGCGGCATGCGTTGCTGGCTGCCGGCGGTCTGCATCAGGTAGCCGATGCCGCTGTCGCCGGCCGTCATTTCGGCCAGCACGGTGCCGACGAAAGCCAGCGTGATGGCGATCTTCAAGCTGCCGTAAAAGTAGGGCATGGAACGCGGCAAGCCGACCTTGATCAGCACGTCCCAGCGCTTGGCGCCCAGCACGCGCAGCACGTCTTCCAGTTCGGGCTCCAGCGTGGCCAGGCCGGTGGCAATGTTGACGGTGATGGGGAAGAAGCTGATCAGGAAAGCCGTCAGGATGCCCGGCCCCAGGCCGATGCCGAACCACACCACCAGGATGGGTACGACCGCCGCCTTGGGCACCGCGTTGAAACCCACCAGCAGCGGGTACAGCGCCGCATAAGCCGCACGGCTGCTGCCCACCAGAAAGCCCAGCAGCACGCCCACGACGATGGCCAGCGCGAAGCCCAGCATGGTCACCCAGTAGGTCTTCCATGCGGCTTCCAGCAAGGGGCCACTGAACTCGGTGAACTGGGTGGCTATTTGCAACGGGCTGGGGAAGATGAAGTCGGGAATCTTGAACAGCACCACGAAGGCCTGCCACAGCAGCAAGATGGCCAACAGCAGGATGAAGGGCGACCAGCGCTCGAAGCTTTTCGTCTTGGTGAAGGACTTGATAGACAACTTCGTGCTGGCGCTCATTGCGGCGCCTCCGCGCCAGTCTTGCCCATGGTGTTGCGGACGGCACCGATGTGCCCGCGCAATTCGTGGACGATGTCGGTGAACTGCGGCGTGTAGGTCACCTCCAGGTCGCGCGGGCGCGGCAGGTCGATGTGGCGCTTGACGACGAAGCGGCCCGGGCTGCGGCTCATCACGTAGACCGTGTCGGCCAGGAAGACGCTTTCGCGCAGGTCGTGGGTGACCAGGATGACGTTGAACTTCTGCGCCGCCTGCAGGTCGCGCAGCGTGCACCACAGTTCTTCGCGGGTGAAGGCGTCCAGCGCGCCAAAAGGCTCATCCAGCAGCAGCATCTGCGGTTCGTGCACCAGCGCACGGCAAATGCTGGCGCGCTGCTGCATGCCGCCAGAAAGCTGCCACGGAAACTTGTCTTCGTAGCCGCCCAGGCCCACGCTCTTCAACAGCTCACGCGCCTTGGCTGCGTATTCCTTGCGCTTGGCCTTGAAGTGGGTGCGGTAGGGCTCGACGATTTCCAGCGGCAGCAGCACGTTGTCCAGCGTCGTGCGCCAGGGCAACAGGCTGGGCGCCTGAAACGCCATGCCGCTGATCTTCAGCGGCCCAGTGACGGCCTGACCGCCGATGTGGATGCTGCCCCTGCTGGGCATCTTCAATCCGGTGGTGAGCTTCATGAAAGTGCTCTTGCCGCAGCCGCTGGGGCCCACGATGGCGATGAATTCGCCTTGTTCCACCTGCAGGGAAATGTCTTCCACCGCAAATTGCCCTTGGGCCAGTAGCGCGTCGTTGTAGGCGAGCCAAACATTGCGGAAGTCGACGAAGGCGGTCATGGCGTGGGCGGTCGTGGTGGTTTGAAGGGTGGATCAGCGGCAGGTTCCAGCGGTCTCGGCAGGCGCGCGATCAGCTCTTTGAACGTGTTCTGGTACAGGTCGGGGGCGTCGGTCTGCAAATCGCTGTGCGAGCCCCCGGCGATGGGCACCCAGCGCACACCGCGCGGCGCGGCTTCGCGCAGGCGCTGGCCCAGGTCGATGGGCACGGTCTTGTCGTTGGTGCCGTGCAGCATCACGATGGGCGCGTCGATGCGTGCAATGCGTGACAGCGAATCGAATTCCAGTGTTGTGACGGCGGCACCCACGCGGCCCCAGAAGCCGGCCGATTCGGCGATATCCGGCAGCCGCGTGAAGGCCGATTCCAGCACCAGTGCGCCGTAGTCGGTGCCGACGTGCAGCGTGGCCGCCAGCGACACCGCCGTGGCGGTGCCCATCGAATGGCCGTAGATCACGCGCCGGCCCGGCGTGACCTGGCGCCTGGCCAATTCGGCCCAGGCCACGCGGGCGTCGGCCGAGATGCTGTCTTCCGAAGGCACGATGGCCGTGCTGTCGCCCCAGCCGCGGTAGTCCACGGCCAGCACGGCGAAGCCCGCGCGCTGCAAGGCCTGGATCTTCGGCAAGTTCTCGTAGAGGTTGCGGAAGGTGCCGTGCAGGTACAGCAGCGTGGGCGCGTTGGCGTCGGCCTGCGGCAACCACCACAGCGCCAGTTGTTCGCTGCGGCCAGCCTCGCCAGGCACGGTGACCATCCAGCGCTGGTCGCCGGGTTTGAAGGCGGTCTGCAGCGCGGGGCTGCCTTCGACATAGGCCAGGGGCCGGCCTGGCGTGGGCCGCAGGGCCCATTCGCGCTGCTTCACGTCCAAGTAGGAACATCCGCACAAAGCGGTGGTCAGCAGGCATGCGAAAGCCGCGACAATGCGCCGCATGCGCTACCTCACCCACCGGCCCACGAGGCCGTTTTTTTTCATTTGCATTGCCATGGCTGCGGTCACCAGCCCCACCACCGCGAGGGCCGAATACGACTGGAATTTCAACATCTTCAACGACCCCGGCAGCTACCGGCTGATGGTGTCGCCCTACACGGGCCATTTCCGGCCCAGCCCTGAACACAAGCACGTCTACGCATTGGGGCTGGAGCGCCAGCGCGACGACGGCCGCATCGTGGGCGCAGCGTACTTCAGAAATTCCTTCGGCCAGCCCAGCGCCTATGTTTATGTCGGGCACCACTTCGACGCCGTCTGGGGCGTGCCGCAATGGAACGCGCAGTGGTCGGCCGGCTTGCTGTACGGCTACGTCGGCAAGTACAAGAACAAGGTGCCGCTGAACGTCAACGGCTTCTCGCCCGGCGCCGTGCTGTCCACCGGCTGGCAATTCACCAAGAGCACCTCGGTTGAACTGCACATGCTGGGCGACGCCGCCGTGATGCTGCAACTGAGCTACCGCTTGCCGTGATCCGCGCCGGGCTGCTGAAGGCGACCCCTATTTCTTGGCCGGCGCCGGCAGCACATTCAGTTCGGCCTTGCTGGGCAGAAAGGCCGGGTTCCACACGGCCAACGGGTCGACGCGGGTCTTGGTAGCGAAAGCGTCGCTGACCTGCGAAGCCATCAGCGCCAGGCGTCCGGGCACGGCTTGGCCGAAGCCTTCGGCCCGCGCGTCGGGGCTGGCCACGACCGAGTCGATGGCCATCTTCAGGCGGCGCGTTTCCAGCGCCACGTCGATGATGCCGTCGCGCGCCTTCACGTAGACGATGGCCTCATCGGGCTTGGCCATCACTTCCTTGGCGCCCTTGACGAAGGCGCTGAGGAAGGCTTTCACCGCAGCCGGGTTGTCTTTCAGCAACTTCGGTGACGCGATGATCACGTTGCCGTACAGCTTCACGCCGTAGCTGCTGTAAGGCAGGACGACGATGTCTTCGGGCTTCACGCCGCGCGCTTCCAGGTTCAGCTGCGAGGTGAAGCTGAAGCCGGTGATGGCGTCGATGTCGCCGCGCACCAGCATGGTTTCGCGCAGCGGCGGGTCCATGCTGGTCCAGGTCACGCCGTTGATGTTGTTGGCCTTGGCGAAGACCGGAAACCCGCGCCGGCCGGCGTCGAACACCGGGGCGCCCAGCTTCTTGCCGTTCAAATCTGCTGGCTTTGAAATGCCGTTTTTCTTGAGTGTCAACACTGCCGCCGGCGTGTTGTTGTAGACCATCATGATGGCCACCGGCTTGTTGGTCGCGTCGGGGTTGTTGGCGTGGAATTCCATCAGCGCGGCCAGGTCGGCAAAGCCCATGTCGTAGGTGCCTGAAGCCACACGGGTGACGGTGCCACCGCTGCCGTTGCCGGCGTCGATGGTCACGTCCAGGCCGGCGGCCTTGTAGTAGCCCTTGGCGGTGGACGCCAGGAACAGCGCGGCCGGGCCTTCAAAGCGCCAGTCGAGCTGGAACTTGATCGGCGTGATCGGCTGGGCCAAAGCCAGGGCGGGGACGGTCAGCAGGACTGCGGCGGCCAACAGGGTGCGGCGCTGGATTGGGGCGAACAGAGGCTTCATCGGGAACTCCGGGGATAAGAAAGTGAAAACGGCCAAGCACGTTGCGACATTTGCGCGCAAGTTCCGTGCTCGCGGCACTTCGCCCAGAGCGCACCGACTTCAAGCATAGAGCTTCAAAATGGGGCGCAGGAAGGCAGGCAGCGAATGCGGGGTAGGTGGCAACGTTCTTGCCAGGTCGCTGAGAATCGGCGCCAGTCGCGTCCATTGATCGACATGAACATCTACATCCTCGAATGGCTGAACTTGCTGCTGCGATGGACCCCTGTGGTCACGGCCATCGCCTGGACGTGCGCTGCCGTGGCCGGGGCGTTGGGATTTCTGGCCGCCTTCCTGACGGTGGGCGCGATGATGGCCACGGCGATGGGCGCCAACGTCTTCTTCTGGACCATCCCCGGCCAGAAGAAAGTCATCGCGCAGATGCTGGCCGGCTCGCTGATACGCCCAGGTGAACCAGAAGGATGCGATGCTGCACACGCCTGAGTTGATCCAGCAGCAGGCGCAAGCCATTTATCAACAGACGGTGGTTTTGGAGGCCTTGCCGATGAACAACACCACGCCGATGACCGACGCCGAACGCGCGTTGATCAAGCGGTGGTTCGAGAGCGGAGCGCCCGCCCGATGAGCACGCTGCTCGTCCGCAACGCCACACTGCTGGTCACGATGGACGCGCAGCGGCGCGAGATCGCAGACGGCGCGGTGTTCGTACGTGACGGCGTCATCGAAGCCGTGGGCCTAACGGCTGAATTGCCTGCCACGGCCGACGTGGTGGTCGACGCAACCGACCAGGTTGTCATCCCAGGCCTGGTCAACACCCACCACCACATGTATCAAACGTTGACGCGGGTGCTGCCGGCGGCACAAGACAACGAACTCTTCGGCTGGTTGCAGGCGCTGTACCCGGTGTGGGCGCGGCTGACGCCCGAGATGGCCCAAGCCAGCACGCAACTGGCGGCGGCCGAACTGATGCTTTCGGGCTGCACGACCAGCAGCGACCACCTGTACCTGTACCCCAACGGCACGCGGCTGGACGACACGCTGCAGGCCGCCGCCGAGATCGGCCTGCGCTTCCACGCTGCGCGCGGCAGCATGAGCGTGGGCGTCAGCCAAGGCGGTCTGCCGCCCGACAGCGTGGTCGAGAGCGAGGCCGCGATCCTGCAGGACACGCAGCGCCTGATCGAAGCTTTTCACGACCCGGCGCGCTACGCGATGCAGCGCATCGTGGTTGCGCCATGCTCGCCGTTTTCAGTCAGCCGCGAGTTGATGCGCGATGCGGCGCTGCTGGCGCGCGAACATCAGGTCAGCCTGCACACCCACCTGGCCGAGAACGACAACGACATCGCCTACACCCGCGAGAAATTCAACTGCACGCCGGCCGAATACGCCGAGCAACTGGGCTGGCTGGGGCCTGATGTGTGGCACGCCCACTGCGTGAAGCTGGACGCGGCCGGCATTGCGATGTTCGCCCGCACGGGCACCGGCGTGGCCCACTGCCCGGGCAGCAACATGCGGCTGGGCTCGGGCATCGCGCCGATCCGGGCGATGCGTGATGCGGGTGTGCCGGTCAGCCTGGCCGTCGATGGTTCGGCCAGCAACGACAGCAGCCACCTGCTGGGCGAAGCGCGGCTGGGCCTGCTGCTGCAGCGCGTTGGTTTTGGCGCGACGGCGATGTCCGCGCGCGAGATGCTGGAGATCGCCACGTTGGGCGGCGCCCGCGTGCTGGGCCGCGACGACATCGGCGCACTGGCGCCGGGCATGGCGGCCGACCTGGTCGCGGTGGCGCTGGACGACATCGGCCTGGCTGGCGCCGACCACGACCCGCTGGCGGCGCTGCTGTTCTGCAGTGTGCCCCGGGTGAAGCACAGCGTCATCAACGGCCGGGTGGTGGTGCGGCACGGCGAACTGCAAACGCTGGAAACGCCCAAGCTGGTGGAACGCCACCGGCGCTTGGCACGCCTGCTGCTGGCCTGAGACATCCTGTGCCCCCGCCCCCGCCTCCGCCAGGACGGGCCGGGCTGCGGGTAGGCCCGGAAGGCCCGCGGGGGTGCCACTGGGCCAGAATCGTCCCACACCAGACCCTTACGGAGACAGCCCCATGAACGGCCAAATGATGCAGCTGCCGCTGCTGATTTCTTCTTTGATCGTCCACGCCGAACGCCACCACGGTGATCAGGTGGTGGTGTCGCGCCGCGTCGAGGGCGATATCCACCGCGAGACCTACAAGGAAATGGCCGCGCGGTCACGCCGCATGGCCAAGGCCATCGCCGCCTTGGGCGTGCAACAGAGCGACCGAGTGGCCACGCTGGCCTGGAACGGCTACCGCCACATGGAGCTGTACTACGCCGTCAGCGGCAGCGGCGCCATCCTGCACACGCTGAACCCGCGCTTGCACCCCGACCAGATCGTCTACATCGCCGACCACGCCGAAGACCAGGTGATGTTCTTCGACCTGACCTTCTGGCCGCTGATCCAGGCCGTGGCCGGCCGCACGAAAACGATCAAGCACTGGGTGGCCATGACGGACCGCGCCCACATGCCCGCCGACGCCGCCAAGGTGCCCGGCCTCTTGTGCTTTGAGGATCTGCTTGAAGCCCAGGACGACCACTACACCTGGCCGAGTTTCGACGAGAACACCGCCTCGTCGCTGTGCTACACCAGCGGCACCACCGGCAACCCCAAGGGCGTGCTCTACAGCCACCGAAGCACGGTGCTGCACACCTTCGCGATCAGCATGCCCGACGCTTTGAGCGTCAGCGCCGGCGACAGCATCTTGCCGGTGGTACCGATGTTCCACGTCAATGCCTGGGGCCTGCCTTACGCGGCATGCATGAACGGCGCCAAGCTGGTCTTCCCCGGCCCGGGGCTGGACGGCAAAAGCCTCTACGAATTGCTCGAGTCCGAGAAGATCACCGTCTCGGCCGGCGTGCCCACGGTGTGGCAGGCGCTGCTGGGCTATGTCGAAGCCAACGGCCTGCAATTCAGCACCATGCGCCGCACCGTGATCGGCGGCTCGGCCTGCCCGCCGGCCATGCTGCGCAAGTTCGGCGACGACTACGACGTGCGCGTGCTGCATGCCTGGGGCATGACCGAGATGAGTCCGGTCGGCACCGTGGCCGCCTTCAAGCCCGTCCACACCGGCCTGGACAAGGAAGCGCTGTATGGCGTGATGTCCAAGCAAGGCCGCGCGGTCTACGGCGTTGACCTCAAGATCGTCGATGAAAACGGCGGCGAACTGGCCTGGGGCACCGAGACCTCGGGCGACGTGCTGGTGAAAGGCCCGTGGATCATCAGCGCCTACTTCAAGGGCGAGGGTGGCGACCCCCTCGTGGACGGCTGGTTCCCCACCGGCGACGTGGCCCGCATGGACGCCGACGGCTACATGCAGATCACCGACCGCAGCAAGGACGTCATCAAGTCTGGCGGTGAATGGATAGGCTCCATCGACCTGGAAAACATCGCGATGGCCCACCCGGGGGTGGCGATGGCGGCCTGCATCGCGGCCTTCCACCCGAAGTGGGACGAGCGCCCGTTGCTGGTGGTGATGAAGAAGCCCGGCGCCACCGTCACGCGTGAAGAGTTGCTGGCCTTCTTCGACGGCAAGATCGCCAAGTGGTGGACGCCCGACGACGTGGTTTTCGTCGACGCGATACCGCTCGGCGCCACGGGCAAGATGCAGAAGAACAAGCTGCGCGAACAGTTCAAGGCGCACACCCTGCCGACCGCTTGACCGGGACTTGAACCGAGCCTGAACCGGGCTTGAACATCCGATGAACACCGGGCGACACGATCGCCCATGCCAAGGAAATCTCCATGAACGACCTGCTGGCGCGCAAGCGCCTGTTGGTGTTGACGCTGATGGCGGCCAGCACCTTCACCCACGCTGCACCGGCGGCCACCCCGCCCGTGGCCGAGGTGCGCAACGTGCCCACCACGCTGCATGGCACCGTCGTCAACGACCCCTACCGCTGGATGGAGGACCTGAAGAGTCCGCAAACCCAGACCTGGTTGAAGGCGCAGGGCGCCGTCACGCGCGGCGTGCTCGACCGCATCGACGGCCGCGAGGCGATTGCGACCCGGCTGGCCGAACTGGCCAAGGCCCAGGGCGACACCGTGCGCGCCATCTTGCAGATGCCCGGCGACCGCTACTACTACCTGAAGCGCGCCGTCGGTGAGCGTCAACTGAAGCTGGTGATGCGCGAAGGCCTGACCGGCGCCGAGCGCACGCTGGTCGACCCCGAGGTGGCCGCCAAGACGACTGGCGTGCCGCACGCCATCAATTACTACAAGCCTTCGTGGGACGGCAAGACGCTGGCCTACGGCCTGTCAGCCGGCGGCTCTGAAGATGCGTCGCTGTACCTGATGGACATCGCCAGCGGCGAAATGCTGGCCAAGCCCGTCAGCCGCGTGCAGGAAGGCTATGTGCATTGGCTGCCCGACAGCCGCAGCCTGACCTACAACCGCTTCCAGACGCTGAAGCCGGGCGCGCCCGAAACCGACGCCTACAAGGACAGTGTGGTGCTGCTGCAGCGTGTGGATGCGCAAGCCCGTGGGAACGCCGTCGGCAAGGCCGTGCCGGTCTTCGGCCCGACGGTGAACAAGGCGCTGAAGCTGGACCGGCTGGACGTGGGCGAGGTGCTCACCGTGCCCGGCAGCCGCTGGGCCGTGGTGCGCACCACCGACACCACGGTGCCCGAAGGCAAGCTCTTCGTGGCGCCCGTGGCCGACCTGGGCAAGCCCACGCTGAAGTGGCGCCGCATTGGCAGCGAAAGCGACAAGGTCGTGGACGTGAAGCTGCAGGGCGACAACCTGCTGGTGCTGACGCAGGCCGGTACACCGCGACGCAAGATCGTCAGGGTGGACCTGAAAGCCGGCACGCTGGCGAATGCCACGCTGGTGGCTGCCGAGCCCAGCGACGGCGTGCTGCAAGGCTTCGAGTTGACACCGCAGGCACTGGTCGCCACGCTGCAGGTGGGCACGCAGATCCGCCTGCGCCGTTACAGCGCCGGTGACACGGCGGGCAAGCTGGTCACGGCACCCGCTGCTGGCGCGGCCTGGCTGGTGTCACAGCCGGCCCACCACAGCGAAGAACTGCTCTACAGCTTCAACGGCTGGACCGAACCGACACGTTTGCTGCGCCTGCAGGGTGACACGTCCACCGACATCGGTTTCGGCCTGCGCAGCCTGCCACCCGGTCTGCCGGCGCTGACCGTCACCGAGGTGCTGGTACCCAGCCACGACGGCGTGAAGGTGCCGATGACCATCCTGCACCGGCAGGGCCTGAAGCTGGACGGCAGCAACCCGGTGCTGCTGCACGGCTATGCGTCTTACGGCATCAGCATGTCTGCACGCTTCAGCACCGACGACATGGTGTGGATCGAACGCGGCGGCGTGCTGGCCTACACCAACCCGCGTGGCAGTGGCGTGTATGGCGACGACTGGCACCGTGCCGGTTTCAAGGCCACAAAACCCAACACCTGGAAAGACGGCATCGCCTGCGCGAAGTACCTGATCGCACAGGGCTACGGTGCACCGAAAACGATGGCCATCATGGGCACCAGCGCGGGCGGCATCTTCGTGGGCCGCGCCGTGACGGAAGCGCCCGAGCTGTTCGCGGCGGCCATCTTCGACGTGGGTTCGCTGGACACCATCCGCGCCGAGGAAAGTGCCAACGGCGCCACCAACATCAGCGAGTTCGGCACCGTCAAAGACCCGGCCGAATTCAGGGCCCTGGTGGCGATGAGCACCTACCACCAGATCCAGGACGGCAAGGCCTACCCCGGCGTGCTGCTGGTGCACGGCATGAACGACCCGCGTGTTGAAGTGTGGCAAAGCGGCAAGGTGACAGCCCGCCTGCAGGCCGCGCAAGCCGCCTTGCCGAACGCCGGCACCACGCTGCTGCGCCTGGACCTGCAAGCCGGCCACGGTGTGGGCAGCACGCTGACCCAACGTCAGGCCCAGACCGCAGACATCCAGGGCTTTCTGCTGTGGCAGATGGCCAAGTTGGGTTTGAAGGACTGACTACGCCGGCAGCGCCAGGCGGTCAGCCAGCAGCAGGCTTTCCAAAGCCTGTTCACGGATGCCGAAGTAGCCCTTCAACTCGGCAATCTGCGCCAACGCCGCCTCATTCGAGCGCGGCGTTTTTCTTTTCACGGCCAAGATCATCTTGTTCTTGCGCGTGTGTTCCAGCGCAATGAACTCGAAGACCTGCGTGTCGTAACCCTGGGCTTCCAGCAGCAGCGCGCGCAGGCTGTCGGTCAGCATCTCGGCCTGCTGTTCGGCGTGGATGCCGTGCTGGAAAACCGGCCGCAACGGGTGCGGGCTCAGCAGTTGCGGGCGGATCTGCTTGTGGCAGCACGGGCTGCACAAAATGATGTCGGCACCGGCGCGCAGGCCCAGGTGGATGGCGTGGTCGGTGGCAGTGTCGCAGGCGTGCAGCGCGATCATCACGTTCATCGCGCCGGGGGCGAAAGTTCGCACGTCGCCGGCCTCGAACTTCAGCCCGGTCAGACCGAGTTGCGCGATCGTGGCCTGCGCTTCGGCGACCAGATCGGGCCGCAATTCAACGCCGGTGACTTGCGCGTCCACCCCGTGCGCGTGGCGCAGCCAGTCGTGGATGGCGAAGGTCAGATAGCCGCGCCCGGCGCCGAAATCGGCCACCTTCACCACCTTGGCATCGGCCAGGCGCGAGCCCTGCAGCGCATGCGCGAAGACCTCTACGAACTTGTTGATCTGCTTCCACTTGCGCGCCATGGCCGGCACCAGCTGGTGCTGTGCCGTGGTCACGCCCAAGGCCGTCAGAAAAGGCTGGTTGATGTCGATCCAGCGCTGCTTTTCGCGGTCGTGTCCGGCCGCAACCGGCAGCTGCGCGGCCGCGTCAGCCTCGGTCGATTTCGTGACGTTCAGCACCGCCGTGCCGCGCTTGCCGAAGACCAGTTGCGCTTCCTCGCCCAGCGTCAACAAGTGCGCATTGCGGAAGGCCGTGCCGACCAGCGTGCGCAACAACGCGCGGCCTTCGGTCAACGGCAAGTTCTTGGTGATGTCGCGCGTGGTGTGGCTGGTGACAAAGCTCAAGGAAGCCTGGCCTTTCAGCTGCAGCGGGCGCACGACAACGCGCTGCAGGCCGTCAGCAGCGGGCGTTCGCTCGGGCATTTGCTCAGACGTTCGCTCGGGCGTTCGCACCGGCCGCGCCAGCACCAGCCTGATCAGGCGGCCGCTGGCCAGCGCATCGTCCAGGCGCGCCCAGAAACGCTGCTGCGTCTGGTCGCTGCGAGCGGTGGCGGCGTCGCGTTCGGCGGGCGCTGTACGGGGCTGTGCAACGGGATCCGTTGGCGCGGGATGGGGTAGCGATTGGGGCGGTAGGTTCACCCGCCGATTGTCGTCCTGGCAGTGCCCAAGGCCACCTCCGACTCACTCGCCCGGGATGCGCTGAGGGTGCAGCTGCACAGTCGCAGCGCCCTTCTTCTTCTTTCGCATGTGGATGTTGAGCATTTCCACACCCAGCGAGAACGCCATCGCGAAGTAGACGTAGCCCTTGGGCACGTGGTGGTCGAAGCCCTCGGCCACCAGCACCACACCAACGACGACCAGGAAAGCAAGGGCCAGCATCTTGATGGTCGGGTGGTCGGACACGAAGCGGCCGATGGTGGCCGCGAACAGCATCATCAGACCCACCGAAGCCACCACCGCGCAGATCATCACGCGCACGTCGTCGACCATGCCCACGGCGGTGATGATGCTGTCCAGCGAGAACACCAGGTCGACCACCATGATCTGCAGGATGACGGCCGTCAACGTGGCCTTGACGGCGCTGGGGCCGTGTTCTTCATCACCTTCCAGCGACTGGTGGATTTCTCCGGTGCTCTTGTAAATGAGGAACAGGCCACCGGCGATGAGGATCAGGTCGCGGCCCGAAATCTCTTGCTCCAACACGGTGAACAAGGGCGCCACCAGGCCGACGATCCAGGCCAACACCAGCAGCAGGCCGATTCGCATGAACATCGCCATGAACAAGCCCAGGCGACGCGCGAATTCCTGCTTCTCCTTGGGCAGCTTGTCCACCAAGATGGAGATGAAGATGATGTTGTCGATGCCCAACACCAGTTCCAGCGCGGTGAGCGTGGCAAAGGCGATCCAGGCTTGGGGGTCGGTCAGCAATTCCATCATGGCGGGGGTTCAGGCAGTTCAGGGCAACCCGCGATCCTAGGGTCTTGCAGGCAAACCCTTGCAGCACTTCGGGGTGTTGATATCGACGGCGCTTTCATCACGAACCGAAGCGTCGTTACAGAATCACCAGCTTCGCCATGAACCCCGCCGAACTCAAAGCGTCTCAGCCCGCCACCCGCTCCCGTGTGGTCGCCTTCGGGGAATGCATGATCGAACTGCAGGGCGAGGCTTTCGGGGCCATGCGACAGACCTTCGGCGGCGACACGCTGAACACCGCCGTCTACCTGGCGCGCTGCGGACGGAGCTCGGGCTTGCAGGTGGGCTACGCGACGGCCGTCGGTGATGACCTGCTGAGTGAGGGCCTGCTCACACGATGGGCTGCAGAGCACCTGGATTTGAGCGCGGTGCGGCACATCAGCGGCAAGCTGCCGGGGCTGTACCAGATCGCCGTGGATGCCACCGGCGAGCGTCAGTTCAGCTACTGGCGGGGGCAAAGCGCCGCCAAGGCCTACTTCGATGCACCCGATGCCAGCACACCGCTGGAACAGCAGGCCGACACCATAGCCGCGCTCTACTTCAGCGGTATCAGCCTGGCCATCCTGCCACCCGCAGGCCGGGCGCGTTTGCTGGCCTTGGCGAAGCGGCTGCGGCTGCGCGGCGCGCGAGTGGTCTTCGACAACAACTACCGCCCGCGTTTGTGGACCGATGCCGCCGAAGCGCAAGCCGCTTTCGCGCAGGCCTATGCGCTGGCCGACATCGCGCTGGTGACGCTCGACGACGAGCAAGGGCTGTGGGGCTGCAGCGACGCTGCCGCGCAACTCGCGCAGACCCTGACCCTGCCCTGCCCCGAGTTGGTGGTGAAGCGCGGCGCGCTGGCCACGCTGCTGCGCCTGGGCCGCGCGCCGCTGCAGGAAGTGCCCACGCAGCGCGTGGCGCAGGTGGTGGACACAACGGCAGCGGGGGATTCGTTCGCCGGCGCCTACCTCGCGGCGCGCTTGACTGGGGCTGAGCCCGCCGCAGCGGCGGCCGCCGGCAATGCGCTGGCTGCGGTGGTGGTGCAGCACCGCGGGGCTCTGATCCCGCTGGCCGAAATGCCCTGACCGACGAAGCCAGCGGGCCTTCCTGGACCCGCCCATCAGCGCCGCGTAGCTGCCGTAGCTGCCGCCCACGATGCACACCCGCGCCGGGTCGGCGCTGTCCCTGCCGATCGGGCCACCGTGCGGCAGGATCACCCTGGGCCGCTTCCCGTCCACCACGCCCACCGGCCTCGATCGGCACGCCGGTCGTGGCGGCTGCGGTGGGCGCGGGCGCCTGGGCACTCGCGGTCAAGGCCTTCAGTGCCAGCCCCACTGCCAGCCCCAGTGCCAGCAGCAAGTGAAACCTCATTGTGTTGGTCGTCGCTGCATCCCAGCAGGTTTGCAAAGGCTGGGCGTAGGGCCGTGCGCCGCGCTTCAGCCCTGGTCCTTGCCTAGCGCCGCAGCACGAGCCGCCAGCTCGGCCAGCACGGACTCGTTGTCCTGCCCCACGCTGGGCGCGTTGCGACGGTGGCGGCCTGGCGTACGCGACAGCTTGGGCACGATGCCCGACACGGCCAGCAGGCTGCCGTCGTCCATCGTCAGCGTGTCAAGCATGCCGCGTGCGGCGTAGTGCGGGTCGGCGGCGATGTCGGCCACGGTGTAGATGCGGCCGGCCGGCACGGCGGCGGCGTCCAGCACGGCCAGCACCTGGGCCACGGTTTGCGGCGCGGCCCACACGCCGATGGCCGCATCGATCTCGGCCACCCGCGCCACGCGGCCGGCGTTGTCGGCCAGCGTGGCGTCTTGCCCCAGGTCGTTGCGGTTGATCGCGGCCATCAGGCGCTTGAAGATGCTGTCGCCATTGCCGGCGATCAGCGCGTAGCCGTCACGGCAGCGGTAGGCATTGCTGGGCGCGATGCCGGGCAAGGCGCTGCCCGCCGGTTCGCGCACGGCACCGAAGGCGCTGTACTCGGGCAGCAGACTTTCCATGCAGTTGAAAACGGCCTCGTACAAGGCCACGTCGATGACCTGGCCCAGGCCGCTGCGCTGCCGGTCGTGCAGCGCCGTCAGCACACCGACGACGCCGTGCAGCCCGGCCAGCGTGTCGCCGATGCTCACGCCCACACGCACCGGTGTGCGGCCGGGCTCGGCGGTGAGGTGGCGCAGGCCGCCCATCGCCTCGGCCACCACGCCAAAACCGGGCTTGTCGCGGTAGGGGCCGGTCTGGCCGTAGCCGCTGATGCGCAGCACGATGAGCTTGGGGTTGCGCTGCATCAGCAGCGTTGGGTCGAGGCCGCAGCCCTCCAGCGCACCAGGGCGGAAGTTCTCGATCAACACGTCACTTTCGTCGGCCAGGCGCCGCACAATTTCTTGCGCTGCCGCGTCCCGCAGGTCCAGCGCCACGCTGCGCTTGTTGCGCGCCTGCACCTGCCACCACACCGAGGTTCCGTCCTTCAGCAGCCGCCACTTGCGCAGCGGGTCGCCGGTGCCGGGTTGTTCGATCTTGATGACGTCGGCGCCGAAGTCGGCCAGTGTTTTTGCCGCGAACGGGCCGGCGATGAGCTGCCCCAGTTCCAGCACTTTCAAGCCGGCCAGCGGCAAAGCGGTGGGCGTCACGGCCACAGCAGCACCAACCACACCGTGCCCGCGAACAGCAGGCTGACGAAGACCGCCGCGCTGCCGATGTCCTTGGCGCGGCCGATCACCGGGTCGTGCTCCAAGGTGTGCGCATCGGCCACCGCTTCGATGGCGGAATTCAACAGCTCCACCACCCAGACCGCCACCACGCTGCCGGCCATCAGCAGGGCCTGCACGCGGCCCGGTGCCAGCCAGGGCAATGACAACAGCATCAGGCCGCCCAGCGCCAGTTCCTGGCGGAAGGCCGACTCCGTCTGGAAGGCCGCGCGCAGACCGGCCAGCGAATAGCGCGTGGCCGGCATCAAGCGGCCCAGGCCGTTGGGCGTCTTGTAGGCCGAGCGCGGCTCGGGTGGCGGGGTGGCGCGGGGGGCTGTCATCGTGGCCGCGATGATGGCGCAAGGCTCAGTCGACAACGAGCCGGTCGCTGACGTCCGTCCAGTCGAGGTGCACGCAGTCAGCATCCCGATCGCGCCGCACAATCTGGCTCTGATTGATGCCTGGAGACCGCCATGCCCGAATCAACCGAAGCCCGCTGGAAGCACGACGGCGTGGCCGTCGTGCGGGCCGATCAGCTGGACACCAACACCGCGCAAACGCCCGGCATGAACCGCGCCGCAGCCATCAACTTCGCGCGCACGGGGGCGCAAAAGCTGTGGGCCGGCACGGTGCACATCCACGCGGGCGCCAAGACCGGCGCGCACCACCACGGCGCGCTGGAAAGCGTGATCTTCGTGGTCAAGGGCCGCGCCCGCATGCGCTGGGGCGACGCCCTGGAATTCACCGCCGAAGCCGGCCCCGGCGATTTCATTTACGTGCCGCCCTACGTGCCGCACCAGGAAATCAACGCCAGTGACGACGAGACCCTGCAGTGCGTGCTGGTCCGCAGCGACGGCGAGGCCGTAGCGGTGAACCTCGAACTTCAGGCTGTGGAGGCACCGGAGCACGTGGCCTGGGTAGACCCCATCCATCGCGCCTGATCCGGTTGCTTACGCACGACGCCCTCGAACCCGCTAGCAGCTAGAAGCTAGAAGCTACTGTTTGGCCTTGGGACTGCGGCGGCGCAAAACGACGCCCGCCAGACCCAGCCCGACCAAGGCAAGCGTCCCAGGTTCGGGCACGTCCAGTTGCGGCTGCGGCGGCAGTGTCGGGCGGGCAGGCCGCGTGTCCACCGTCGAGTCGCCGGCTGCGGCCAGCGCGCTGGCGACGGGCAAGCTCAAGGTCAAAGCGCAAAAAGCGATGGAAGCGATTCGGTTGCAGCGTCGGGTTTGCATGAGATGTCTCCTGTTGCCTCATGCTGAGGCGCCGCCGTGTTGGCGTCGGTGCACAAGCGCACGCAGCGTCTCAGGGCGTAACGAGAGCCGCCGCCCGACGAACCGTCCATCGTCAGGTCGGTGATCAGCCAGCGCACACCGCCGGCGCGCCAACGTTGCAGGCCGGTCAGTCCGTCTTCAGCCTCGACCACCGAATAGCCCAAGCCCGCCAGGGCTTCGGCGAGCAGGATTCGGCAGACCGCATCGTCGTCACACACCAACACGCAGCCGCTGCGTCGCAACGGCCGCAACGGCCGCAACGGCTGCGCACGCCAGGCACCCGGCAGGCTGACCCGCGCCACCGTGCCGCCACTGGGGCGGCTTTCGAGGTGGATGGTGCCCCCATCAGCCCTGTCAGGTCCAGCGGGGTGGGCAACTCCACCCCCGTCCGCGTGAACGATGGACTCGGCCTGCAGAGGCGGTACAGCGCACACCAGCAACAACGCGATCGGCATGACCAGCATGATCAGCATGACCAGCAAATGGAGCTTCATGCGACGGGCCCTGTTCCTTGCCTTTGGGCGACGCAGCAACTCAGCTTGGGCGGCATCGCCCTGGCAGTTAAGCGGGTGCCCGATGCCTGGTCAGGCCAGGCCAGGCCGGGCGGGCCAGGGCAGCCACAACCTGCGCGAACCGACGATCAGCGGCAGGACGTGATGGCGACGCGGCGACGACCGGCAATCAGTCCCCCCAGGGCCAGCGCAACCAGAGCCAGGCTGGTCGGCTCGGGTACGAACAATGGCGGCAGAAAACCGACCACGCCGCCGACCACGTCCAAACCGCCACTCAAGCCGTCGCTGCCCGCCACGGCGCCGGTGCAGGTGCTGGACAGGCTGTTCATCTGCAGCGTCACGGCGGCGGTGTCGGCCAAGGCACGGCCGCAAAGGTCGGTGGCGGATGTGCCCATGCTGATGCTGGCCAACGCAAAGATGTTCCCCAGGAAGGCCGTACCCGCCCCCAAAGTGGCCGAGCTGCCCACGTTCCAGTAGAGACCCGCACCGGCACCGGTGTTGAAGATCTCGACCATCGAATCGACCGAGGTGATCAGGCTGCTGTCCATCTGGAAGACCCAGGCCGCGTTGGCGTTGCCGCCGCCGTCCAGGCGCAACCGGCCCGACAAGTTGGTGGTGCCGGCGTGCACCGTGTAGACGCCGGGCAGCAGCGTCAGGCCGACCAGATCGGCCGCGGCCAGCACCGTGCCCGCGCCCAGCGAAGACAGCCCGTCGCGCGCTGTGGTCAGCTCGAATTGCGCCTGCCTGGCGTTGGGTGTCCCGGTGGTGGTGCCGGCGTGGACCTTGCCGCCCACCTGGGGATCGGACACGGCCACGCCGGGCGACGAGTTGAAGCCGGTGATGGCATTGGCCCCACCGCTTTGCCACACGCCCACGTTGCCCCCGATGACACTGGGACCGACGTTGGTGACCGTGCTGGAACCCAAAACAGAAAAACTGGCCAAGTCAGAACCCAACAAGGGCGTGGCCCCGGCCGACACGCACGAGGCCATCGTGCCCAACAGGGCGAACATCCGACTAAGTCTGAAAGTCAGCGGAGCCGCACAAGAGCAGATGTTGGGCATGGTATTTCCTTTGTCCACATGCTCGTCGCCCCAGCAGGTCTGGTCTGTACGCCGTCGCACGCAACGCGGCCAACAACCCCCCCGATCTGCGGGGCCTATTTCGGGAAACGCTCCAGCCGCTTGTAGCCCTTGGGTGGCTCGTACTGCGCCATGTTCATCTCCATGGCCAGCAGCGTGTAGTAAGCATTGACACCCGTCAGGTCGATGACGCCTTGCTTGCCGAAACGCTTCTCGGCGCGGGCGTAAGTGGCGTCCGACACGCGCTTGGTGCGGTGCAGTTCGGTCGAGAACTCGTAGACGATCTCTTCGTCGTCGCTCATGCCCTGCGGGTGGCGGCCTTCGGCAATGGCGTCGGCCACGCTGGCCTTGATGCCGGCCTTCAGCGCGATGGGGTAATGCACATGCCACTCGTAATCTTGCGTCCATTCGCGCGCGGTGATCAGGATGACCAGTTCGCTGAGGGTGGTCCCGATGGCCGACTTGAAGCGCAGGTAGTCGCCCATGGTGCGGGCCACGGTCATCACTTGCGGGCTGTGCAACAGCGGCTGGAAGGGGCCGGACAGCGGCGCCTTGCGCGCTGCTTCGAAGTCGGCCACTGCCTGTTTCTGCTCAGGCGTGTAGTCGGCAGGCGCGATGGTGGGCAAGCGTTGCTGCGCCTGGGCGCTACAGCCCAGGCCAGCGAGCGCCAGGGCCGCCAACAGCGGGCGCAGGGAATTTCGGATCAGGGCCATGCGGTGGACTCCGTGCAGTGCGGTTGCGACCCGGCGACGCTAAGCCGCGCACCGCGACAGCGTCAGCGGGGAAGCACGGGCAGCGTGCCGGGAACTACCCGCATCACCACTTGCAACTGCCGTCCTTTCGCAAGGCCTCGGCGGCCAGCGGCACCACGGCCAGCAGGCCGGCAGCGGCATAGGCGCTGCGGCAATCGACTTTGGCCGACTTGGCGATTTGCTGACCCAGCTTTTCGTCCACCTCGGGCGGGCGTGGCAGCACGGCCAACACGCCGCCGCCCATGCCGCGCGAGATTTCGCCGCCGCGCGGCCGCGCCAGTTGCAGGTTCAGGCGCGGCGGCGCGCTGGCCGGCAGCGCGGCGGCGCCGGCCACGTCATGGCCCAGGCGGGTGCTGGCGTCGGCCTTGCCTGCCGGCGCGCCGCCAGTGGGCAGGCCGGCGGTGACGGGGCTGGCCATGCTGATGGCGGGCGGCAGCAGCGGCGCGGCCACTGACGGCGTCACGGACGCCGGCGCCGGCGCCGCCAGGGTCGGCGGCAACGCCGCAGGCACTGTCAGCGTCGGCGGCAACGCCGCCACGGGCTGCGGCGCGGCGACCAGCTGCTTCAAGGCCACAGCGGGCGGCTCGGCCACAACGTAGGGCACAGCCGCCGGCTGCGTCGACGGCAAGGCCGCCACTGTTGCGGCCACCGGCGGCGGCGCCACGCGGGGCGCCATCAGCGGGGCAGCCAGCGGTGCGCTGAGTTCAGGCAACCGGCCCGGCACGGGCGCGACCGAGGGCGTCGTCGGCAAGGCAGCAGCCGCGACGGCCGGCGCGAGAGGGCGGCCAAGGCTCGATGCCAAGGTGCGCTCGGGCGACGGCGTGGGCTCAGGCGCCCGCTCTTCCACCACACGACCCGGCTCGGGCAAGGGACCAGCGGGCAAGTTGGAGCGCACAACGGGCGCACGCGGCAGCGGCGTCAACGCCGGTTCGGCCGCCGCGGTCGGTGGCAACGGCGCCCAGTTGCCCAGTTGCGCGGCACCGGGTTCAGGTGGCAGTTCGGGCGCGGTCTGGGCGCGCACGGCACCGCCCCAGCGCGGGGTGTCGGCCTGGCCCTCGGGCCCGGTGGCCGCCGCAGGGACGGCGATGGTCGGCACAGCCGCCGCAGCCGGCGTCTCGGGGCCGCGCAGCGTCACGTTGACGGCGCCCCACACGCCTTCACCGGGCCGCGCCGTGCCGCCGGGCGCGTTGCCCAACGTCAGCACCAGCCAGACGTGCACCAGCAGCGCGAGCATCACGCAATGGGCGATGGTGGCCGGCACGGCGCGCGGCCACACGTTGGGCAGGAGCAGGGTGTTGGGGTTCAAGCGGGGTTCAAGCGGGGTTCAAGCGGGGGTCAAGCGGGGTCAAGCGGGGCTCAAGCGGGGCTCAAGCGGGTTCGAGCTGACAGGCGGGCAGCGACCACGGCCTCGGGTCTAATTGTGCTTTCCGGCGCCGCTGCAGCGCGCCCCGGGTGCCACACAGAAGGGCCCGGCCAAGGCCCCATTTCCGTCGATCGCCCGCGCCTGCTTCGTTTCCAGACAGCACCAGCCGGCTGCGTGCCACCCTCCCTCTTCATCCGGACAAGGACCACCGATGACCCGATGCGACAGCACCCAGGCCTGGGCCGCTCTTCAAGGCCACTACCGAGCCCACGGCCGCGACCTGGACCTGCGGGCGGCCTTCGCCCGCGACCCCGGCCGCTACGCCGCCTTTGGCTTTGAGGCGCCCGAGGTCTACGCCGACCTCAGCAAGAACCACATTGACACGGCAACGCTGCGGTTCCTGCTCGACCTGGCGCGTGAATGCGGCCTGCCCGCGCAGCGCGACGCCATGCTGCGCGGCGAAGTGGCCAACGTCACCGAAGGCCGCGCCGTGCTGCACACGGCACTGCGCGCGCCCAAGGGCGCGGGCCCCTTCAGCGACGAGGTGCACGGCGTGCTGGACGCCATGCTGGCCTACGCCGAACAGGTGCGCTCCGACGGGCTGTTCACCGACATCGTGAACATCGGCATCGGCGGCAGCGACCTCGGGCCGCGGATGGCCGTGGGCGCGCTGGAATCCTTCGCGCACAACGGCCAGCGGCTGCACTTCGTCAGCAACGTGGACGGCCACGACATCGCGCCGCTGTTGGCCCGCCTGGACGCGAAGAAGACGCTGTTCATCGTCGCCAGCAAGACTTTCACGACGCAGGAGACCATGGCCAACGCGCACGCCGCGCGCGACTGGTTCCTGAGCGCCGGCGGCAGCCATACCGAACGCCATTTCGCGGCCTGCACCACCAACGTCGAGGCTGCGGCGGCCTTCGGTATCAGCACCACGTTCGGGTTCTGGGACTGGGTAGGCGGCCGCTACTCGCTGTGGAGCGCCATCGGCCTGCCCATCGCCATCGCCATTGGCGCCGACAACTTCCGCGCGATGCTGGATGGCGCCCACGCAATGGACCGCCACTTCGCCGAAGCGCCGCTGGCGCAGAACCTGCCGATGGTGCTGGGCTTGATGGACGTCTGGTACCGCAACTTCCACGGCTACACCAGCCGCAGCCTGGCCCCCTACCACCAGGGCCTGGCGCGGCTGCCGGCCTACTTGCAGCAGCTGGAGATGGAAAGCAACGGCAAGCGCGTGGACCTGGACGGCGCCGCACTGCCTTACGCCACCAGCCCCGTCGTCTGGGGTGAGCCCGGCACCAACGGCCAGCACGCCTACTTCCAGATGCTGCACCAGGGCACCGATGTGATCCCGGTGGAGTTCATCGCCGTGAAGACGCCGACGCACAAGCTGGCCGAACAGCACCGCATGCTGCTGGCCAATTGCCTGGCGCAAAGCCAGGCGCTGATGCTGGGCAAGACCGCCGCCCAGGCGGTGGCCGAGAAGGCGCCAACGGCTGCGGCCGATATCGCGCCCGAGGTGCTGGCCCAGCACCGCACCTTCCCCGGCAACCGGCCCAGCACGACGCTGGTGATTGAAGAGTTGACGCCGCGTGCGCTGGGCGCGCTGATCGCGCTCTACGAACACCGCGTGTGGACCAGCGGCGCGGTCTGGCATATCAACAGCTTCGACCAGTGGGGGGTGGAGCTGGGCAAGGCGCTGTGCAACCAGTTGCTGCCGCGCCTGCACACGGGCGACACCAGCGGCCTGGACCCGTCCACCGCCGGCCTGCTGCGGCGCCTGACCGCTTGAAGCCGGGTATGAAGCGTGTGGTCTTCGACTTCGGCGCCGTGGTCTTCCAGTGGCGGCCGACGGTGATGCTGCGGCGCGAACTGCCCCATCTGGCGACCGACGAAACCCGCGCCGCGCACTGGGCCGCGCAAATCTTCCAGAGCTACGGCGGCGACTGGGGCGAATTCGACCGGGGCGTGCTCAGCGTGCCTGACCTGGTGGCCCGCCTCTGCGCCCGCACCGGCCTGCAACGCAACGACGCCCAAACCGCCGTGGACGGCGTGGCCCGCGAACTGCAACCCCAGCCGGCCATGGTGGCCCTGCTGCAGCGCCTGCATGCCGCCGGACGCCCGCTGCACTTCCTGTCGAACATGCCGGCGGGCATTGCCAGCGAACTGGAAGCCCGCCACGACTTCTTCCGCTGCTTCGCCAGCGGCGTGTTCTCGGCCCGCGTGCAACTGATCAAGCCCGACCCGGCGATCTACCGCCTGGCCGCCGCCCGCTTCCAGGCCGCACCGGCCGACCTGGTGTTCATCGACGACCACCCACCCAACATCGCGGCGGCGAAGGCGCTGGGTTGGGACGGTTTCGTTTTCAAGTGCGCCGCGCAGGCCGAAGCCGAACTGGGTGCGCGCGGCCTGCTGTAGCAGGTCGGTCGGTTTGACCTGTCGGCTTGATCAGCCCGGCGGCTGCGACGTGTCGGCCGCAGGGGCTGCAGCCTCCGCCTGCGGCGCCGGCAACTCTTCGCCGTCGGCCATCCAGGCTTCCAGCAACGTGTAGGCCACGGCCAGCACCACCGGGCCGATGAAGATGCCGACGAGGCCGAAGGCCAGCAGGCCGCCGATGACGCCCGAGAAGATCAGCAGCAGCGGCAGGTCGGCGCCCACGCGGATGAGCAGCGGGCGCAGCACGTTGTCCAGCGTGGTGACCACCACCGTCACCACGATCAACAGCACGCCGCCCACCGTGTTGTCCGACCAGAAGGCCCACACCGTGGCCGGCACCAGCACCAGCACCGGGCCGATCTGCGCGATGCACAGCATGAAGGTCAATGCCGTCAACAAGCCGGCCACCGGCACGCCGGCGATCAGCAGGCCCAGGCCGCTGACCACCGCCTGCACGATTGCCGTGCCGCCCACGCCCAAGGCCACGCCGCGGATGGCGCCGCCGGCCAGATCGACTACACCTGCACCCCGCTCGCCACCCAGGCGCCGCGCGAAACGCCGCACCAGGTCGGCGGCCTCTTCGCCGCCGGCGTACATCACGCCGGCGATGACCACGGTCAGCAAGAACTGCAACAGCAAGAAGCCGACGCTGCCCACCTGCGCCACGAACCAGCGCGTCACGTCACCCGCGTAGGGCGTCAGCTTGGGCAGCAGGTCTTGCATGCCCAGTGCAGTGGCCTGGTGCCAGCCGCGTTGCAGCAGGCCACCGACCATCGGCAGGTCCGCCAGCCAGGCCGGCGGCGCGGCTGGCAGGTGAAAGCTGGCCGCCGCTTTGGCCCATTCGATCAACTGGTCGGCGTTGCCCACGATGGTCACGATGGCCAGCGCCAGCGGCACCACGAAAAGCAGCAGCAGCAGCAGCGTCATCACAGCCACGGCCAGGCTGCGCCTGTTGAACAAGTGGTGCTGCACCTTCAGCATCAGCGGCCAACTGGCCACCACCACCATCGTGGCCCAGATGGCCGGGCCGATGAAAGGCCGCACCACCCACAGCGAGGTGCCCAGCAAGGCCACCAGGAAGATCACACCGAAAACGGTGCGCGCCAATTCGCCGCGCGGCACGTGGGTGCGCTTTTTGACGGGGGCGGTGTTGCTGCGCCTCACCGCGCGGGCTCGGTGTAGGGCGCGACGCTGGAGGCCGCCAGCCGCCAACTGGCGCTGCCCATGTAGCTGTCGGTCTGCACCGTGCTGAGCACGCCAGTTATCCACACCGTGTCCATCGAACGCAGGTCTTTCGCCGGTGTTTGCGGCAGCACGTGGATGATCTGGTTGGACGGCGGCGGCGGGCTGTGCACGCAGGCGCCGAAGTACGGCACCAGCAGGAATTCCGTCATGCCGGCCTTGTCTTCTTCCAGCGGCACGACATAGCCCGGGATGCGCACCACCTGGCCGACCAGCGCGGCATTCACCGGCGCGCGGTCCCATGCCTTGCGCATCTGCGCCAGCAACGCGTTGGCGCGCGGGTCGCTGTCATTCAAGCTGGCCAGGTCCAGGGTCTTGAAGTCCTTGTACGGATCCCAGCCGGCAGGCACCAGCGCGTTCCAGTTGATGGTGCGCGGGGTGGACGCAGCCTGCGCGGAAGGTGCTGCAGTCGCGGCCTGTGCGCCACCCATCCACAGCGCCACCCAAAGTGTCAGTACCCATCGAACGTTAGCGCAGTGCATGTGGGTTGGGGTCCGGTGGAAAACAGGAGCCGCTGATCGCCTGGGTTCAGCTGCGCGGTGACAGGCCATCAGCCAGTGCCAGGCGGTACGCGCGCCAGCCTGGCACGAGGCTGGCAAGCATACCTGCGGCCAGCACGGCGGCGAACAGGCCCCACTGTGCCGCCGTGGGTGCGCCAGCTTGCAGCGTGATGCCCAACTGCCGCTGCACCCAAGGCCCCGCCAGCCACACGGCAGCCGCCGCACCCAGGGCGCCCAGCAGCGCGCCGGTGGCCGTGACCAATCCGCCTTCGATGGCCAACAGCAGCAGCACCTGGCGCGGCCCGGCGCCGACCGCGCGCAACACGGCCAGTTCGCGCCTGCGTTCGTTCAGGCCGGCCAGCACCACTGCCACCAGCGAAGTCAGGCTGATCAGCGTCACCAGGGCCGACACCGCCAGCAGCGCGCGTTCGCCCAGGCCCACGACGGCCCACAACTCGTCCAGCGCCACACGGGGCAGCACGGCCATCAGCGGCTCGGCCGGATAGTCGGCCACGAAACGCTGCACTTGAAAGACCGCCGCGCGGTTCTTCAGCCCGACCAGCGCGGCCGTCACTTGCTTGGGTTCCAGGTCGAACTTGCGCGCCATCTCCGGGGCGATCTTCAAACCCGCCGACGCCGGTAGCGGCGCGCCGCCAGCCCAATCAAGGTGCAGGGCGGTCAGGGCCTGCAAGCTGACGTAGACCGTACGGTCCACCGGCGTGCCGGTGCGCGCCAGGATGCCGACCACGGTAATCGGCTTGTCAATGTGCTGGTCGGGGATGCCCTCGGGCATCTCCTGCAGACCGTGGTGGAAGACCATCTTGCGGCCCAGCCGGTAGGTTTGCGACGCGGCCACTTCAGCGCCCACCACCGTTTCATACAAGCCGTCAAGCGTGCCCGAAAAAGCCCGGCCGTGGGCCAGCACCAGGGGTTGGCGGTCGCCATAGGCGTAGCGCTTGAAGTAGTCGGGCGTGGTGCCCACCACCGGGCGCCCGCGATGGCCGTCGCCCAGCGCGATGGGCACCACCCAGTCCACCGCGCGTTGGGCAGCCAGGGCCCGCAGGCTGTCCATGTTGATGGTGTTGGCGGTGCTGCCAATGTGGAAGACGGCGTACAGCATCAACTGCACGGGGCCCGTTCGCGGGCCCACGACCAGGTCGGTGCCGCTGACGGCCGAGGTGAAGCTGCTGCGGATGTCGCTGCGCAGGCGCTCCAGGCCCAACAACAAGGCGGTCGCCAGCGCGATGGACAAGACCACCAGGGCCAGCGTGCCGCGCCGGTTCAGTGCGCTGCAGACGGCGATGTACAGCAAGGCCTTCATGATGCCTTCATGCCGTCTTCAAACCGTCGCCACGCGGTTCAGTTCCGGCAGCGACAGCCGTTCGTCGAAGCGCGCCGCCAAGCGTTCATCGTGGCTGACAAAGACCAGCGTGCTGCCGGTTGCCGCGCAAGCCTGCAGCAGCAGCGCCATGAAGCCCTCGCGCAGCGGGCCGTCCAGCGCCGAAGTGGGCTCGTCGGCCAGCACCAGTTCGGGCCTGCCGATCAGCGCCCGCGCTGCCGCCACGCGCTGCTGCTGGCCGACGCTCAGCGCATCGGCACGCCGGGTCCACAGCGGCTCGGGCAAGCCCATGCGCTGCAGCAAGGCCAGTGCGGCGGCGCGCGGCGAACCGGCGCAGCGCTGCGCGCGGCGCGCCGAGAAGCGGCAAGGCAGCAGCACGTTGTCCAGCACCGTCAGATAGGGCAGCAGGTTGAACTGCTGGAAGACCACGCCGACGTGGTCGGCCCGCCGCGCGTCACGGGCGCCAGCGGGCAGAACGGCCCAGTCCTGGCCCATCAACGCGATCTGGCCCTGACGCGCCATCAACACCCCGGCCAACAGTCCCAGCAAAGTGCTTTTGCCGCAGCCGCTGGGCCCGTACAGGAAGACGGTGCGGCCGGCCGCAATGTCGAGGGCAGCGATGGCCAGGCTGTCATCGGTGGCGCCGGGCCAGCGAAACCGAAGGTCGCGCAGGCTCAGCACGGGTGGCGGCGAACTGGGTGTGAGGTGGGGTGGCTGGGCATGGCGCGCTCTTCGCACGACCATTGTGCGGCCGGCCTTCGGTGCCGGCATCCAGCGCCGGCATCCAGCGCCAAAAAGGCACCGACCTCGGTGGGTCAGCGACCGAACAAGTCCCACACACCCGACAGCGCCACGCCCAACAGGGGCAGCGAACCCGCCTGGCGGCGCAGGTGCCACGGTGTGCGCGAGGCCAGTCGGGTGGCCGGCTGCGGCTTGTCGTCGGGCAGGTCTTCGGCGAAGCCCTCGCTGCGGAAGCAACCCGCGTGGGTGTCGGCCCAGGGTTGGGCATGGCGGCTGTCGATGCCGCTGCGGCTGCGGTCTTCGGGGCGGGCGTGGAGCTGCGTCATGGTTCGCCTCGTTTCAAGGTGGGGGGGGGTGGAGACAGGTCACAGCGACTACGCAAGAGTCTGCAATCCGGATATGGCAGCACGATGAAAACCCAAGAGCCCGCCGCGTACCATCCCTCAACCATGCCAACCACCCTTAAGGGGCAGCTCGTTGTTGCCATTTCGTCACGCGCCCTCTTCGACTTCGAAGCGGAGAACCGCGTGTTTGAAGGCGGTGACGACCGCGCCTACATGCAGTTGCAATTGCAGCGGGTCGAGCAACCCGCGCAGCCCGGCGTGGCCTTTTCGCTGGTCAAAAAACTGCTGGCCTTCAACGCCGAGCGGCCGCGCGTCGAGGTGGTGATCCTGTCGCGCAACGACCCGGTGTCCGGCCTGCGCGTCTTCCGTTCGGCCCAGCACTTCGGCCTGCCGGTGCAACGCGGCGTTTTCACGCGCGGCGAGCCGCCTTGGCGCTACCTGCGGCCCTTGGCCGCGAACCTGTTCCTCAGCACCAACGAAGCCGATGTGCGCCAGGCGTTGCAGGCCGGCGTGCCGGCAGCGCGTGTCTACCCCGAGAGCAAGCGGGCATCAGAAGCGCACCCGCAGGAAGTGCGCATCGCCTTCGACGGCGACGCCGTGCTGTTCAGTGACGAGGCCGAGCGCGTCTACCAAGCGCAGGGTCTGGATGCCTTCCAGCACCACGAACAGACATTCGCCGCCAACCCGCTGGCGCCCGGCCCCTTCAAGCCTTTGCTGGAAGCGCTGCACCGCCTGCAGCGCGAGCCGGTGGCCGGCATGCGGGTGCGCACGGCACTGGTCACAGCCCGCAGCGCGCCGGCCCACGAACGCGCGGTGCGCACGCTGATGGACTGGCAAATCGAGATCGACGAGGCGATGTTCCTGGGCGGCCTGCCCAAGGGCGCGTTTCTGCGCGAATTCGAGCCCGATTTCTTTTTCGACGACCAGACCGGTCACATCGAAAACGCCGCGCTGCACGTGCCGGCCGGGCACGTGGCGCATGGGGTGTCGAACGGCTGAAGGGGTAGAAGCGGCTGCGGCCCGCCGCCATCGCGGATGGCCACGCCCCCGACGATCACGGCTTGAAGTCGCCGGCCCAGCCCAGCACCAGCTGCGGCGGCGCGATGTACCGACGCCAGGCTGCGTTGACCTGCTCCAGCGTCAGCGCAGCGATGGCGTAGTCAACCTGCTGCGACAGCGCGAAACGCCGCTGCAGCAGCAAGTTCGCGGCCAGCCGGCCCGCCACCACGCCGTCTTGCGCGCGGCCCAGGCGGCGGGCGTTGAGCAGACCGCTGCGGGCGGCCTCCAGCTCGGTCTGTAGAAAACCGTCTTTCAGCGATCGGGCCAGTTCCTCGGTCAAGGCGGCTTCCACCTTGGCCTGGTTTTGCGGCGCGAAGATGGCGCTGATGCTGAACATCGAATTGGCGTCGATGTTGCTCCAGCCGATGCTGCTGCCCACGCCGTAGCTCAGGCCTTCACGCTGGCGCACGCGCTGCCACAACCGTGAGTCCTGGCCCTGGCCGAAGATAAAGTTGGCCACCGCCAGCGCGGCGTAGTCGGGGCTCAGGTCGTTCAGCGGCAGAGCCATCTGCGCCTTGAACTGCGCGTTGGCCTTGTCGGGTGTGCGCTCGACAAAACGCAACGGCGGTGCGGCCACCAGCGGTTGCGGCACCCGCACGTAAGCCTGCGGGCCGGCAGCCGGCTGGCGCCAGTCACCGAAAGCCTTTTGCAGCGCCTGCTGCACAGCGGCAGCGTCCAGGTCGCCGACGGCCGAGAACTCGCCCGTGGCCGCGCTGAGGTAGCGGCGGTGGAAGCTGCGCAGCTTGTCCAGCGTCACGGCTTTCACGTCCTGTTCGCTCTCGTCGAAAGTGCCGGCGTAGCGCAGGTCGCCACGCGGGTAGGGGTTGCCGTGGCGCGCCAGGCGGTTGGCCAGAATCGCCTCGGGTTCCTTGCGCTGCGCCTCGATGCCGGCCAGCCACAGCCCGCGCAGTTCCTGCAGGCCGTCGGCGGTGTAGGCCGGTTGGCGCAGCAGCTTGCCGACCAGCGCGATCACCGCCGGCAGATGCTCGCGCTTGCTGGTGATGCCCACGGCCAGCGTTTGCTCGTTGATGCCGAAAGACACGCTGGATTGCAGGCGGTCGAAGGCGTCGGCGATCTGCTGGCGCGTCATGCCGGCGCCGCCCTTGTCGAACAAGCTGCCGGCGAAAGCGGCCACCGCTTCCTGGCCCTTCATGCTGTTCACGTCGCCAAATTGCAGCAGCAGATTCGCCTGCACCGAACGGCCGCGCGTGCCTTTGGGCAGCAGCGCGACCTTCAGGCCGCTGCCGCCTTGCAGCGCTGACAACTTCGTGCGTTTGTCGATGTTGGCCGGCGTGGCCTCGAAGGCCTCGACCTGCGCTTCGGCCACGTCGCCGCTGTAGCCCTGCACCAGCGCGGCCACGTCCACGCGGGCCGACTGCGGGGCGCGGTCGGGCGGGGCCGTGGCGGTCGTCGGGCGGTACAGGCCGACGGTGCGGTTGTCCGGCCGCAGCCAGGTGGCCACGACGCGGTTCATGTCGGCCAAGGTCAGCTTGCGCACCTGGTCGCGCTGCAGAAAGTACAGGCGCCAATCGCCGTTGGCGATGGCCTCGGACAAAGCCACGCCGACGCGCTCGGGGTCGGTGTGGCCCTGCTCCCAGTCGTTCAGCCACTGCGTGCGCGCACGCTCCAGTTCCTGCGCGGTCACCGGCTCGGTGCGCAGCGTGTCCAACACGCGCGCCATCTCGGTGCGGGCTGCGGCCAAATCCTGCCCTGGCGCCAGCGTCACACCCAGGATCAGCGGCCCCGGCTCGGCCAGCGACCACGCGAACGCGAAGCTTTGCGCCGCCAGCTTGCGTTCCACCACACGCTTGTGCAGGCGCCCGCCAGGCGTGTCGCCCAGCACCGACGACAGCAGCTGCACGGCCGCGAAATCGGGGTGCGAACCGGGCATCACCGGGTAGGCCATGTAGACCGCCGGCGTGCCACCGACGCGGCGCACCGTCACCTGGTGTTCGCCGTCTTGCGGCGGGTCCAGCGTGTAGGTGGGCGCCAGCACGCGGCTGGGTTTGGGCAAGGGACCGAAGGACTGCGCCACCCAGGCCAGCACCTGTTCAGGCTTGAACTTGCCGGCCACCGTGAGCGTGGCGTTGTCGGGCTGGTAATGCAGGCGGTAGAAGGCCTGCAGGCGCGGGATGTCGACGTTTTCGATGTCGGTGCGCGCGCCGATGGTGCTTTTGCCGTAGTTGTGCCAGTGGTACATCGCGCCCATCGTCTGCTGCAGCAGCACGCGGCCGGGGTTGTTCTCGCCGGCCTCGAACTCGTTGCGCACCACGGTCATTTCGGTGTCGAGGTCTTTGCGCGCGATGAAGCTGTTGACCATGGCGTCGGCCTGCCAGCCCAGGTACCAGTGCAGCGTGTCGTCGTTGGCCGCGAAGCTGGCGAAGTAGTTGGTGCGGTCATAGCTGGTGCTGCCGTTGGGCCGCATGCCGCGCTTGTTGAATTCACCCCACACATCGGGGTTGGTCGGCGTGCCCTTGAACAGCAGATGCTCCAGCAGATGGGCCATGCCGGTTTCGCCATAGTTCTCATGCCGCGAACCCACGCGGTAGGTCAAGTTGACCGTGGTGGTGGGCTTGCTGTCGTCGGGCACCAGCAGCACTTGCAAACCGTTCTGCAGGCGGTATTCGGTGATGCCTTCGACCTGGCTGGCCTGCACCATCCCCGGTGGCAGCGTTTGCGCCGCAGCCAGAGCGCAGAGTACGGACCAAAGACAGGCGGCAAAGAGACAGCGCAGCAGCATGGCGTGCAGGGTGTAGCGATCGGGGCGGCAGTGTAGGGGCCCGACCCACCCCCTTCCTGAGGGGGGTGAACGCCCCAAGCCCGCTGCCGTCACGCATGCTTCATGCTTGGCCTTTAGCCTCTGCATCGCGCTGTGCAGCATTTGTGAAGTAAAGCCGTCAGACGCATAGCCGCTCCACTGACCGTCATCCGAACATCAACCGAGGAAGTTCATGATCAAAACCGCCCTTGCCGCTTCCGCGCTGGCCGCTTTCACCCTTTCGGCCCAGGCCGTCACCGTTGTGAAATGGGACTTCGAAGCCGCCGTCGTGTCGCCCACAGCCTCGACCACGCTGCCCAGCATTGCTGCCTCATTCGGCATCGGGACGGCTACGAGCGTTCATGCTGCGGCTGCGACCGTCTTCTCCACACCTGCCGGCAACGGTTCGCCGAAGGCGATCAGCGCCAACAACTGGGCCATCGGCGACTACTGGCAGTTCAGCTTCAGCACCACCAGCTACACCGACTTGACGCTGAGTTTCGACCAAGGCGGCAGCGGCACAGGGCCAAAGGATTTCACGCTGGCCTACAGCACCGACGGCGCTACGTTCACAAACTTTGCGCCATATTCACTGCCGCTTACCACCAACTTCAGCGCCGGCACCGTCAACAGCGGCTTCACATTGACGTACGACCTGTCGGCTATCACCGCGCTGAACAACCAGTCCGCAGTCTTCGTGCGCCTGACTGACGCGTCGGCCGTGTCGGTCAGCGGCGGGGTCGTGGGCGCTGGCGGCAGCGACCGTGTCGACAACTTCACCGTCAACCTGACGCCCGTGCCCGAGGCTGACACCGCAGCGATGCTGGTGGCAGGCCTGGCCGCACTCGGCTTCATGGCCCGTCGTCGCCGCCGCGGCTGACCGGCACCCTGAGCCGCAGCCGCCAGCCACACCCTGATTTCCGGAGATTTTCGATGATGAGTTCTATCCACTGGCCAGCCACATTGCGCCGCCTGCGCGCAGCTTGGGCCCCGGCGTTGGCCGCCGCCTTGTTTGCTGTGGCTGCACCTGCCTACGCCATCGGCAATGTCGTGGTCAGCCAGGTTTACGGCGGCGGCGGCAATTCCGGCGCCACCATCAAGAACGACTTCATCGAGCTCTACAACCGCAGCGGCGCGGCGGTGAACATCGGCGGCTGGTCGGTGCAGTACGCGGGAGCCACCGGCACCGGCAGCTGGGCGGTCACGAGCATTCCGGCCGGCACCCTGATCCCGGCCGGCGCCTACTTCCTGGTCAAGGAGGCTGCGGGCGCCAACGCCGGGGCGATCGACATCCTCGCCGACGTCACTGGCACCATTGCGATGAGCGGCACCGCCGGCAAGGTCGCGCTGGTCAGCAGCGCCACCGCGCTGACCGGTGCCAACCCGACCACGGCGGTCGATCTGGTCGGCTACGGTGCAGCGAATGGTTTCGAGGGCGCAGGCCCGGCACCTGGGCTGTCGAACACCACCGCCGCCTTCCGCGCCGGCGCTGGTGCCACCGATACCGACAACAACAGCGCCGACTTCACGTCAGGCGCACCGGCCCCGCGCTACAGCGGCGGCGACGCCAATCCGGGCGGCGGTGGTGGCGGTGGCGGGGGTGGCACCAGTTGCGCCGGTGGCCCGGCCGGCACGCCGGCAGCGATCTATGCCATCCAGGGCGCAGGCGCGACCAGTCCGATGGTTGGCCAGAGCGTGACCACCAGCGGCGTCGTCACCAAGCTGCTGAACAGCGGCTTCTTTATCCAGGACCTGACCGGCGACGGCAACCCACTAACCTCCGACGGCATCTACGTCTTCGCCAGCCCCGCCAGTTGCATCAACGCCGTGGTCGGCAATCTGGTAACGGTGACCGGCACGGTGAGCGAGTTCTCGCTGGGCGCCGGCACGGCCGCAACGCCACTGACCGAACTGACCACCGTCACCAAGGTCGACCTGGTGGGCAGCGGCTACACGGTCGCGCCCACGGTGGTGGTGCTGCCGCTGGCCGCAGGCGACAGCCTCGAGCGCTTCGAAGGCATGCTGGTGACCTTGCAAGGCGCCCTGACCGTTCAGCAGAACTTCTTCCAGGCGCAGTACGGCCAGCTCACCATCGGTGCCGGTGGCCGCCACGAAACACCGACCAACGCCTTCCGCCCAGGCAGCCCTGCGGCGCTGGCGCTGGCCAGCTTGCAAGCCCGCAGCCGCCTGCTGCTGGACGACAGCAGCTCGACGACCTACCCCAATGTGACGCCCTATTTCAACGCCGGCGGCCTGGGCCGCGCCGGTGACACCGTGAGCAACCTGACCGGCGTGATCGACTTCGGCCTGGCCACGGCCACGGCCTCAGGCGCAGGCCTGTATCGCATCCAGCCGACCTCGACACCGGTCTTCGCGTCAGCCAACCCGCGCACGGCGGTGCCACCGGCCGTGGGCGGCAACCTGCGCATCGGCGCGATGAACGTGCTGAACTTCTTCACCACCTTCACCGATGGCCAGAACGCCTTCGGCCAGACCGGGCAGGGTTGCACCGTTGGCAGCAGCACCACAGCGGCCAACTGTCGCGGTGCCAACAACATCACCGAGTACACCCGACAACGCGACAAGATCGTGCGCGAGATGGCCGGCCTGAACGCCGACGTCGTGGGCTTGATGGAAACGCAGAACAACGGCAACACCGCCGTGCAAGCGCTGGTCGACGCGCTGAACGCCGTCGTCGGCGCAAGCACCTATGCCGCCATCCCGGTGCCGCTTCCGGTGGCAACCAGCACGGGCACCGACGCCATCCGCGTCACGATGATCTACAAGCCGGCGCGCCTGACGATGGTCGGCCTGCCGATGAGCGACACCGCCTCGGTCAACAACAGGCCCACGCTGGCGCAGACGTTCATCGCAGCCAACGGCGAGAAGTTCTCGCTCGTCGTCAACCACCTGAAAAGCAAAAGCAGCTGCCCCGGCGGCAGTGGGGGTGATGCCGACGCCGGTGACGGCCAGGGCTGCTGGAACGCCACCCGCGTGAGCCAAGCCCAGCGCTTGCGCACCTTCGTGGCGCAGGTGCAGGCCGCTGCGGGCAGCAATGACGTGATGCTGGTCGGTGACTTCAATGCCTATGCCAAGGAAGACCCGATCTTCGACCTCACCAGCAACGGCTACATCGACCAGATCGGCGTCTTCAACGCTCTGGGTTACTCCTACGTCTTCGACGGCACCGCGGGCCGCCTGGACCACGCCATTGCCACGCCTTCG
>JBBQAI010000201.1:0-4146 GCA_038316205.1 Burkholderiales bacterium | reverse complement strand
CGCAAGGAAGAAGAGATCCGTTCTGGCGAGGCAGCGCTGCGCCAAATGATGGCGGCGACGCCCGGTTTGAGTGCTGCGGCGCAGGCCAACGTGAAGATCCTGACCAGCTGCCCCAGTTGCCTGCAAGGCCTGAAGCGCTTTGAAGACGACCTGAACAGCGGCCTGCTGGAGGCCGACTACATCGTGGTCGAAATGGCACGCGTCATGCTCGGTGAAAGCTGGATGCCGGACTACGTGGCGAAGGCCAACGCAGGCGGTATTGAACGGGTGCTGGTTTGAAACACAGTGATTTGGGATCTTTGTTTCAATTCATCCACTTTCAGACGAAGCTTCCCCCCGCGTTCAAGGGATCAGCGTTAACGCGCAGGGCCGCATACTTGGCGCAACGCAAGACAGCCAGGAGTTTTCAATGAATTTCAAAGTCGCTTTCGGTGCCGCAGCACTTGGCCTCGCAGCCATGGGCAGCGCTTCAGCCTCCACGGGCACCTACGCGTTCACCATGCCGCTTGCGCCGGCAGCGCCGTACAACACCTTCCTGACTGTCAGTGGCACCTCGTTCACCGACATCTTCAATTTCACGGCGCCCGTTGGCGCGGTGCAGGCGTCTGGTGCTGTTGTGTCCATCGACTTGGTGCCGTTCGCCAATATCGACAGCATCATGATCACGCTGTTCAATGGCTCGAACGCGAGTGGTTCGATGGTGGCCAGCGGCTCGGCCGCTGAGTTCTCGCAGCTCGAGAACACGCCCATCACAGCGGGCAACCTCTATTCGTTCAGGGTCACTGGTCTGATCGTCGGTGCCCCTGCGGGTTACTACACTTTCACGGCCGTTGCGGCGCCTGTGCCTGAGCCCGAAACTTATGCCATGTTCCTCGCCGGCGCGGCCGCCGTTGGCTTCGTGGTGATGCGTCGCCGGGGTTGATGTCCCGCCTGAGCCGCGCGCTCAGGACAGAACCAAGCGGCGCCCTGGCGCCGCTTTTGTCTTTCAGGGGTCGTTGCTGCGTGGGCGATACACTTGTTCCCGCTCTGCGCATTCCATCACTGCACCTTCCAACAGCACCCCACAACGCCCATGGCCGGCCTGAATCCCGACACCCCTCAACCCACGGCCCTGACCGTGCATCAGGCCTCGCGCACTTTGGAAATCGCCTTCGACGACGGTGCCCATTTCCACATCCCTTTTGAACTGATGCGCGTGTATTCGCCGTCTGCCGAAGTGCAGGGCCACAGCCCGGGCCAGGAAGTGCTGCAGACCGGCAAGCGCGACGTGGGCATCCGTGACATCGTGGCCGTGGGCCATTACGCCGTGCAACCAATGTTCACCGACGGGCACGACACCGGCATCTTCTCGTGGGACCTGCTCTACAACCTGGGCGCCACCCAGGCTGACCTGTGGCAGCGCTATGAAGCCCGTTTGCAGGCCGCCGGTGCGAACCGCGACACATTGATGGTCAAGGCTGCCGGCGGCGCCTGCAGCAGCCACTGAAGGGCTTCGCCGTGACGCAAACCCATTTCGGTTACCAGACCGTCGACGACGCCGAAAAGGCGAGCCGTGTGCGCGGCGTCTTCGACTCCGTGGCCGGCCGCTACGACATCATGAACGACGTGTTGTCGATGGGGCTGCACCGCGTCTGGAAGGCCTACACAGTGGCCGTGGCCGCTGTTCAGCCCGGCATGAAGGTGTTGGACATCGCCGGTGGCACCGGCGACCTGGCGCGGGCCTTCGCGAAGCAGGCAGGCCCCAACGGGCGCGTGGTCCTGACCGACATCAACGAAGCGATGTTGCGTGTCGGCCGCGACCGCTTGCTCGACGGCGGATTGGTGCTGCCCACCGCTGCTTGCGATGCTGAGCACCTGCCCTTCGCTGACGGCTCATTCGACCTGGTCAGCGTGGCCTTCGGCCTGCGCAACATGACCCACAAGGACGCCGCGCTGACCGAAATGTGCCGCGTGCTGCGGCCCGGTGGTCGTTTGTTGGTGCTGGAGTTTTCCAAGCCCGCACCGCTGCTGCAAAAGCCCTACGACTGGTATTCCTTCACCTTGATGCCGATGTTGGGCAAGCTCATCGCCAAAGACGGCGACAGCTACCGCTATCTGGCCGAGAGCATCCGCATGCACCCCGACCAGGCCACCTTGAAAGCGATGATGCAAGCGGCCGGTTTCCGTCACGTCGATGTGCACAGGCTGGCGGGCGGCATCGTGGCACTGCACGCGGGCGTGAAATGCTGATCTGAAGCAGATCTCCGAAACTGCGGTGCGTGGTGGTCACAGCAGCCGTGTAGGGTGGCGCTGGAGGCACCGTTCGCGTTCAACAGGGCTGCTTTTATGAATTCTTACCTCTACTGCACCGTGTGTTGGGGGGTGAGCCGAGACTGTCTGCCCTGGGCGCAGCAGTTACACTAAAAATCCCCATCGGCAGGGCACAGACCCTGCTTTGAACCTCGTCACGGCGCGCCGTCCGGCACCCGCTGACACGGGTTTGATGAGACCACCTCAAGGACTGAGACATGGACCTGAACATGACCCGTACCCCCGCCGCTGCCCGCCGCTGGCTGCCCCTGGCCGCTGTGTTTGCCGCCGTGATGCTGGTGGGTTGCGGCGACAAGAAAGAAAAGGGCGCGAGCCAGACGGCTGCCAAGGTCAACAAGGACGAGATCACCGTCCACCAGATCAATTTCGTGATGCAGCAACAGCGCGGCTTGCGCCCTGAGCAAGCCGAAGGCGCCAGCAAGCAGATCCTGGAACGCCTTATCGACCAGCAACTGGCCTTGCAAAAAGGCGACGACCTGAAGGTCGACCGCGACCCGCGCGTGGTGCAGCAACTGGAAGCCGCGCGCCGCGAAATCCTGGCGCGCGCTTACCTGGAAAAGGTTGGCGAAGCGGCCACCAAGCCCACGCCGGAAGAGATCAAGAAGTACTACGCCGAAAAGCCCGCGCTGTTCAGCGAGCGCCGCGTCTACAACATCCAGGAAATTGCCATCGAGGCCAAGCCCGAGCGTTATGCCGAATTGCGCGAGAAGCTGGCGGGCAGCAAAGACATCAATGCCTTCCTGGAATACCTGAAGGCCAGCGACATCCGCTTCCAGGGCAACCAGGCCGTGCGCACCGCCGAGCAATTGCCACTGGCCAGCCTGGAGGCATTCGCGAAGATGAAAGACGGCCAGGCCATGATGGTGCCGGCCCAGAACGGTTTGCAGGTGGTGCTGCTGGCCGGTTCGCGCAGCCAACCCGTCAACGAAGAGCAGGCCCGCCCGGCCATTGAGCAATACCTGCTGAACGAGCGCAAGCGCAAGCTGGTCGAAGAAGACCTGAAGGCCATGCGCGCCTCGGCCAAGATCGAATACGTGGGCAAGTTCGCTGAGGCGGCAGCCTCGGCGCCGACATCGACACCGGCGCCGACTTCCGCCGCCCCGGCGGCTCCCGCAGTACCGGCTGCCAGCGCGGGCACGCTGAATCAATCCGACATCAGCAAGGGCATGGGTCTCAAATGATGGCGACGATGGCTTCTTACTTCGCAGCCGCCTTGTTGGCGGTGTGCTTGCTGGCTTCGGGTGGCACCGCCCAGGCCCAGACTGCCACGGTGGTGGCAGGCGCTGCCCCCAATGAGTACAGGCTGGGTTCGGGTGACGTGATCCGCGTCACCGTGTTCCAGAACCCTGACTTGACGTTGGAAGGCCGCATCTCTGAAGCGGGTGTCGTGTCCTACCCGTTGCTGGGCAGCATTCGCCTGGGTGGGCTCAGCGTCACCGCTGCCGAGAAGTTCATCGCCGACGGCTTGCGCAACGGCAACTTCGTCAAGCAGCCCCAGGTCTCCTTGGTCGTGCTGCAGGTGCGCGGCAACCAGGCCAGCGTGCTGGGCCAGGTCAATCGCCCCGGCCGCTACCCCATCGAAGTGGCCGACATGCGGCTGTCTGAGTTGGTGGCCACTGCAGGTGGCGTCTCGCCCAACGGCACCGACCAGGTCATCGTCACCGGCCTGCGCGACGGCAAGGCCTTCCGCTATGAAGTCGACCTGCCCAGTCTGTTCGCCCCCGGCGGCCGCGACAAAGACATCTTCATCGTCAACGGCGACACGGTCTTTGTGGACCGCCAACCGCTGGTCTACATCTACGGCGAAGTGCAACGCCCCGGCCCGATGCGCCTGGA
>JBBQAI010000017.1:0-52869 GCA_038316205.1 Burkholderiales bacterium | reverse complement strand
TTCAAACGCGGCCAGGCCAGTTGCTTGAAAGCCTGGCCCATGATGGTTTCGCTGCGACCCAAAGCGTAGACCTCGGCGTTGTCGAAGAAGTTGACGCCGGCGTCGTAGGCGGCGGCCAGCATCTCCACGGCCGAGCCCGTTTGAACCTGGTTGTGGTAGGTCACCCACGAGCCGAGTGACAAGGTGCTGACGCGCAGACCACTGCGGCCCAGACGGCGGTATTCCATGGTGGGTGACCCAGAAAAAGTGAAGCACTGAGCGTAGCGGGTCGGGGGCGTTGCCGGCGACACAGGGCCATTGCGGGGGCGTCCACCGCCAGCCCAGCCGCGGTCGCGGTCGCGGCCGCGACAGCCCGCAACACCGGCCGTCGCGACAATTGGCCGCATGGGAACCATCCACCTCGTCCGCCACGGCCAGGCCAGCTTCGGCGCAGCCGACTACGACCAGCTCAGCGAACTGGGTACCCGCCAATGCCACGCGCTGGGGCAGTGGTTCGCCGCGCGCGGTACGCGCTTTGAAGCGGTGTTGCGCGGCACGCTGCGCCGCCATACACAGTCGCTGCAAGCCATCGCCAACGGCCACGGCGACGTGCCCGCTGCGTTGGAATGGCCGGGCCTGAACGAATACGACAGTGAGGCGCTGATCCGCGCCATCCACCCCGGCCCTCTGGCCAAACCCGACACGCCCGAGATCTACCGCGCGCACTTCCGTTTGCTGCGCGAAGCGCTGTCGCGCTGGATGGCCGGCGACACGCAACCGGTGGGCATGCCCATCTGGCCCGACTTCGTCAGCGGCGTCACCAGCGCGCTGGACCACGTGCGGCAAAACCATCAGGGCGACGTGCTCATCGTGTCCAGCGGCGGCCCCATCGCCACCGCCATCGCCCAGGTGCTGGGGGCACCTGCCGCCACCATGATCGAGCTGAACATGCGCACCCGCAACAGTTCACTCACCGAATTCGCCTACACGCCCAAGCGCTGCATGCTGCAGGCCTTCAACCAGGTGCCGCACCTGGACCACCCCGAGCGGCGCGACTGGCTGACCCACGCCTGAAGCGGCCACGGCGTCCGCTGCGGCCACTGCAGCCAAGCTGAGCGCGGCCAATAATCGCGCTCGCAGTTTGGAGGTTCAGCGTGGCAAACACAGTCTGGCAAATCGCCGTGGTGGGTGCCGGCCCGGTCGGGCTGGCCCTGGCTTTGCACGCGCAGCAACTGCTGCCGCACGCGCACATTACCGTCTTCGACGCCCGCCCGCTGGACCGCGACGTGGCGGCCGACGGGCGCACCCTGGCGCTGTCGCTGGGCAGCGTGCAGTTCCTGCAGCGCCTGGGTGTGTGGGCAGCGGCTGCGGCCCAGGCCCAATCCATTACCGAGGTGCACGTGTCGCAGCAAGCGCCCACACTGGGCGGTGCCCAGGTGCACTTGCGCGCGGCCGATTTGGGCGTGGCACAACTCGGCGCGGTGCTGAGCTACGGCGCGCTGGTGGCGCCGCTGCAGGCGGCCTGGCTGGCCGCCGCCGCCGCGCAACCTGAACGCCTGCACACGCGCTTCGGGGCGCCGGTGTTGGCCTTGAAGGCGCTGCCCGACGGCGTGGAGGTGGACGCCGGCATCGCCGAACGTTTCGACCTGGCCGTGGTCGCCGAAGGCGGTGTCTTCGCCGAGCAAGCGCGCAAGGCTGTTGCAGTGACCTACGGCCAGACCGCCTGGGTCGGCACAGTGACGCTGGCCGGTGCCACACCGGGCAAGGCCTTCGAACGCTTCACCCGCCAAGGCCCCGCCGCACTGTTGCCGCTACCGCCCGAGGCCGACGGCACCCCGCGCGCCGCGCTGGTGTGGTGCGTGCCCGATGTCGACGACCCGGTGCGCGAGCTCGACACCGCGCAGCGCCTGGCCGTGCTGAACACCCTGTTCCCGCCCGAAGCGGGCCGGCTGACGTCGCTGTCGACACTGAAGTCGTTCGCGCTGGGCCTGAACGCCGAACGCACGCTGGTCGATGGTCACACGGTGCGCATCGGCAATGCCGCGCAGACGCTGCACCCGGTCGCCGGCCAGGGCCTCAACCTGGGCCTGCGCGACGCCCACGAACTGGTCAGCGTGCTGCGCTGGACCGACGACCTCAACGCCGCACTGAAGCGCGTGGAATGGGCCCGCGCCGCCGACCGCTGGACGATGATCGCCGCCACCGATTTCCTGGCCCGCAGCTTCACTTGGATCTTGCCCGGCGCCGCCACCGCGCGCGGGCTGGGACTGGCCGCGCTGGAGGCACTGCCGCCGGTGAAGGCCTGGGTGGCGCGACGGATGATGTTCGGCGGGCGCTGAACGCAAGCTGCTGCCCGTGGTTCAGGTCGCTCAGTCCACTGGCGACTTCGCTTGGCGGCGGTGGATGGCCTTCAAGGCCTCGCGCACCGTCAGCGGCGCCAACTGCGCCGCATGTTCATCACAGAAGGCGATGACCTCGTCCGGCACCGCGTACGACCGCTCCCGCAGCGCCCAGCCTATGCCCTTGCGGATGAAGAACTGGCGCGCAAACAGCGCGGCGTGCGGGCTGCTACCGATGGACGGCAGCAGCGTTTCGTAAAACAGCGGTGCGTCGAAGTCGACGCCCTTCAAACCGCTCTGGCAGAGAAAGCTGGCGCGGCGCAGCCACAGGTCGCTGCCGCGCGACCAATCGCGCAAGACCGGCTTGATGTCAGCCGGCCAGCGATGCAGCAGGGGTGCCAGCGTGTTGCCCGAAATGCCGTCGCAGTAGTCCCGCCAGGCGCCGCTGGCGATCATCGTTTCGACGACCGGCAACAGCGCCAGGCTCAGCAACTTCGTGTGCGGCAGCACGCGCGCCAATTCGGTCGCGACGTAGCGCTCTTCCCGAAACTGCGCCACTTGCCACAGCGCCTGCATGGTGTCGGCCAGGCCCGCGCGAAGGGCGGTCTACAGCCTTCTGTGGGCCAGCGCCGGCAGTTGCGTGCGCACCTGCGCCAAGCGTGCCGCGTCCACCTCGGCGATGACGAAACCCTCGCCCTCGGCGCGCTCGTCCACCACCACGCCCCACGGGTCGACGACCATGCTGTGGCCCCAGGTGCGGCGGCCGTTGGGGTGGGTGCCGCCCTGCGCGGCGGCCAGCACGTAACACTGGTTTTCCACGGCGCGGGCGCGCAGCAGCAATTCCCAGTGCGCCTGGCCGGTGGTGTAGGTGAAGGCAGCGGGCACGCACAGCACGTCACAGGGCGGCGTCATCAGCGCGCGGTAGAGCTCGGGGAAGCGTAGGTCGTAGCAAATCGACAAGCCCACGCGCAGCGAACCGGCCTGCAGCGCGACGGGCTCGCCGCCGGCACGCAGCGTGCGGCCTTCATCGTAACTTTCGCGGCCGTTGTCGAAAGCGAACAGGTGAACCTTGTCGTAGTGCGCGGCTTCGGCACCATCGGGGCCGTAAACGCAGCAGCGGTTCAGCACCTGACCCTCAACGCCAGTGCGCACCGGCAGCGTACCGCCGACCAACCAGATTTCGTGCTCACGCGCGGTGTCCGCCAGGAAACGCTGGATGGGGCCGTCACCGGCGGCTTCGGCCAGGGCCAGCTTGTCGGTGTCGCGCTGTCCCATGGTGCAGAAATATTCGGGCAGTTGCACCAGGCCGGCGCCGGCCGCTGCGGCCTCGGCCACCAGGCGCTCAGCGGCGTCGCGATTGCTGGGCCAATCGGGGGTGGAAACCATCTGAACGGCGGCGATCTTCATGCGCACATTGTGGCCAAAATCCCCCTGGCCTTGTCTGACTTGAACAGCCAGATACGCTTATCCTGAAACCGAGCCGACCGCTGCGCCGACAGTGGCGCCAACACGATGATCCCGAGGGTTCCTTGATGCCGACTGCCGCCGCGCCGCCGCTGGCCACCGCCCTGGCGTCGCACAGCCGTTACGTGCAGCGCATCCGCCGCCGCTACGCCGCCGAACTGGCGCTGCTGCCGCCCGGTGCACCCGACGCCCTGGTCATCACCGACCTCGTGCAGCGCCTGCTCGGTACAGGTCGCGACCTGCCCTGCGCCTTGCGCGTGGCGCGCCAGTTGGTCATCGAACGCCTGGCCGTGCTGGACATCGAGCAAGCCGCGCCGCTGGACACCATCACTTACGCGATGACCGCGCTGGCCGAAGCCACGCTGGAACTGGCGTTGGCCCAGGCGCAGTCCGAAGCCGACGAACGCCACGGCGCGCCGCTGGACGCGCAAGGGCAGCGGGTGGAGTTCTGGGTCGTCGGCATGGGCAAGCTCGGCGCGCGCGAGTTGAACGTGTCGTCCGACATCGACCTGGTCTACGTCTACGAAGAAGACGGCATGACCACCGGCGCGCGGCCGATTTCCTTCCACGAATACTTCAGCTACATCGCCAAGCGGCTGTATGCCCTGATCGGTGAGACCACCGACGACGGCTTCGTGTTTCGCGTTGACCTGGCGCTTCGGCCCAACGGCAATTCCGGCCCGCCGGTGGTCAGTCTGGCTATGTTGGAAGGCTACTTCCAGGTGCAGGGCCGCGAGTGGGAACGCTTCGCCTGGCTGAAGAGCCGCGTGGTGGCGCCACGCGCCGCCGTCACCAGCGGCCGAGCGCTGGCGTTGCGCGCGTTGGTCACACCTTTCGTTTACCGCCGCTACCTCGACTACGGCATCTTCGAAGGCCTGCGGCAGTTGCACCGCAAGATCCGCGACGAAGCGCAGCGCCGCGCCGCCGGCCGCCCCGAACGGGCCAACGACGTGAAGCTGTCGCGCGGTGGCATCCGCGAAATCGAATTCACCGTGCAACTGATGCTGGTGGTGCGCGGCGGGCAGTACCCCGAGATCCGCACGCGCAGCACCCTGCGCGGGCTGCAGCGACTGGTCGGGCGCGGCCTGATGAAGCCCGACACGGCCGACAAGCTGGCCGCCGGCTACACCTTCTTGCGCCGTGTCGAACACCGCATCCAGTTCCTCGACGACCAGCAGACGCATTTGCTGCCGGGCAATGACGAGGACCTGCTGTGGATCGCGCGCAGCATGGGCTACGCGGGCGCCGCGCCCGGCAAGCCAGGTTCGTGCGCCCTGTTGGACTGCCTGATGGAAGTCCGCGAAACGGTGGCCGCCGAATTCGACGCGCTGTTGCGCGAAGGCCAGGGCGCCACCCACGACGGCACCACAACCCCTTGCAAAGGCTGCGCGCCAGGCCCCTTGCCGGTGGACAGCGACACCCTGCTGGACCGCCTGCCCGCTGAGCTGGCCGCACGCCTGCGCCCCTGGGTGCTGCTGCCGCGCGTGCAGAACCTGCGCGACGACAGCCGCATGCGCCTGGGCCGCTTGATGCAGCGCACGGCGGCGGCTCTGCACGACGGCGCTTGCACCATGGCCGCCGCGCTGCGCTTCGTCGATTGGCTGGAACCGCTGCTGCGCCGCGAAAGCTACCTGGCGCTGTTGGTCGAACGGCCCGAAGTGCATGTGCGTTTGCTGCGCCTGCTGGGCCTGGCGCGCTGGCCCATGCAGTACTTGATGCGCCACCCGGGCGTCATCGACGAGTTGGCCGACGAACGGTTGCTGCAGCAGCGCTTCGATGCGGCCGCGCTGGTGGCCGAGCTGGAAGACCGACGCAGCGGCTGGCAGCGGTCGGGCGAAGCCGACGAAGACCAGTTGCTGGACACGCTGCGCCGCGCCCACCACGCCGAGGTCTTCCGCACCTTGGTGCGCGACGTCGAGGGCCGCATCACCGTCGAGCAGGTGGCCGACGATTTGTCGTCGCTGGCCGACACCATCCTGGGCATCACGCTGCGCTGGGCCTGGGCACATCTGAAGCAGCGCCACCGCGAGACACCCGCCATCGCCGTCATCGCCTACGGCAAGCTGGGCGGCCTGGAGTTGGGCTACGGCAGCGACCTCGATGTCGTTTTTCTCTATGAAAACGACGACGCGAGCAGCCCCGTCGACAAGCAGACCGACCAGGAGGTCTACAGCGCCTTCGTGCGCAAGCTCATCACCTGGCTGACCTTGCGCACCGCTGCTGGCGAGTTGTTCGACATCGACACCGCCCTGCGCCCCAACGGCTATTCGGGGCTGCTGGTGACCTCGGTAGACGCCTTCGAGCGCTACCAGGTCGGGCGCGGCAGCAACACCGCCTGGACCTGGGAACACCAGGCACTGACCCGGGCCCGCGTGGCCGCCGGCACACCGGCCGTGGCGGCGCGCTTCGAGGCCACGCGGCGCGCCGTGCTGACCGCTGCGCGCGACGCCGAAGCGCTGCGCGACGAGATCCGCACGATGCGCGAAAAGGTGCGCGCCGCGCGGCCGGTGCCGGCCGGCCGGTTCGACGTCAAGCACAGCCCCGGCGGCATGATGGACGTGGAATTCGCGGTGCAGTTTCTGGTGCTGTCGCAGTCGGCCACGCACCAGGCGCTGCTGGACAACGCCGGCAACATCGCGCTGCTGCAACGCGCTGAAAGCGCCGGCCTGCTGCCGGCCGGCGTGGGCCGTTCCGCCGCCGACGCCTACCGCGAACTGCGCCGCGCCCAGCATCAGGCGCGTCTGGACGAGCGCGCCACGCAGTTCGAACCCGACAGCCTGGCCGTGCAACGCGACGCCGTGCTGGCGCTCTGGCACGCCGTCTTCGGTTGAGGTCAGCGCTGCGTGAACCCGGCCAGGCCTGGCTGGCCCTGGCCGGCTTGATGGCTGCTGCCAGCGTGCTGGCCTGGTGGCTGCCGGCCAACGCGCTCGACTGGCAACCGGCGCTGGCCCTGCAGCAACCCTGGCGTGCCTGGACGGCGGTGGCCGTGCACTGGAGCGAGCAGCATCTGCTGGCCAACCTGGGGGCGGCGGTGGCCGTGGCGGCCTTCGGCTGGGCCGCGCGCCTGCCACCGCGCGCCACGCTGGCCTGGGCGCTGGCCTGGCCACTCACCCACGCGGCCCTGCTGATACAGCCCGCGCTGGCCCACTACGGTGGCTTGTCGGGCGTGTTGCACGCGGGCGTGGCGGTGACCACGCTGTGGCTGATGGTGACCGCCCTCGGCCGCACGCGGCTGATCGGCGTGGCGGTGTTCGCCGGCATGCTGGTCAAGCTGGCGTCTGAAGAACCCTGGGGCCCGCCGCTGCACGTGGGCGGCGGTTTCGACATCGCCACCGCACCGATCGCCCACCTCACGGGCGCGGCAGCCGGGCTGCTGTGCGCGGCGCTGCTGCTGTGGGGCCGGCGCCGACAATCTGCCGGATGAGCGACGACCGCAAGACATCTCTCGACACGCTGGCAGTGACGCTGCTGTTGGGTTGCGCCTTCACCTGGGGTTTGGGGCAGGTGGCAGCCAAGGTCGGGCTGCTGATCTACCCGCCGTTGTTGCAGGCTGGCGTGCGTTCGCTGGCGGCGGCGTTGCTGGTGCTGCTGTGGGCCCGGGCGCGCGGCGTACCCATGTCCAGGCCGACGGCACCGGCCTGGAGGGCCTGGTTGCCGCTTTCGCTGGCGTGGCGTGGGCCTTTGCCGAAGGTTTCACCCAGCCGGCAGCGGGCGCGCAGCAATGGCTGGGCGACGCGCTGGGTCTGGTTGCCGCGCTGCTGTGGGGCCTGACCACGCTGGTGCTGCGGGGCAGCCGCACGGCCACGGCCTCACCGGAAAAAGTGCTGCTTTACCAACTGGCCGTCTCGGGCGTGGCGCTGTGCGCGGCCGGCTGGCTGCTGCTGAACGACCCACTGACGCCGCGCCTGCTGCTGGCGCTGGCGGCGGTATGCGTCGGCATCTGGCTGGTCAACAGGCCGCTGCCGCGCGGATGACATCGGCGCGCCCGACCGGCCCCTAAACTGCCGCCCGGCTCCACATCAACACACGAAAGACAGCGATGACCATCACCCTCTGCGGCTTGCCCATGTCGAACTACTACAACAAGGTCAAGCTGACGCTGTTGGAAAAGGACATCCCCTTCACCGAAGAGATGGTGTCCACCGGCTCGAAGGACGACGCCGTGCTGGCCGCTTCACCGCTGGCCAAAATCCCGTACATCAAGGTCGACGGCCAGACGCTGTGCGAAAGCCAGGTCATCGTCGATTACCTAGAAGCCCGCTACCCGCAGCCGGCGCTGGTGCCGGCCGACGCGCTGGCCGCCGCCAAGGTGCGCGAGCTGGCGACGTTTGTCGATCTGCACCTCGAACTGGCGGCGCGAGAGTTGTACGGACAAGCCTTCTTCGGCGGCTTGGTCAGCGACGAGTTGAAGGCCAGCGTGCGCAAGCGGTTGACGAAGAACATCGCCGCTTTCCAGCGGCTGGCGCGCTTCGCGCCTTACGTGGCTGGCGACAGCTTCACGCTGGCCGACTGCTCGGCCTGGGTCAGCCTGCCGCTGGTGGGCATGTCCACCAAAGCGGTGCTGGGCGAAGACCTGCTGGTGGCAGCCGGTGTGGACTGGAAGGCCTACGCCCGCATGATCGGCGAGCGCCCGGCCGCCGCGAAAGTGACGGCCGACCGCGCGGCCAGTCAGAAGCCGAAAGCCTGAAGTGAGCGGCTTGGGCGCTGCCCTGAGCCCAGCTAAACCGACCGCGGCTGCGGTTGGGCTGGCGCGGCGACGGCCGTTGCTGCAGCGGTCGCAGCCGCCACGGCCGCCGTCACTTCCTTGCGGTAGCGGTTCAGCTCTTGCACGCTGGCGAAGCTGCGTTCCATCAGCAGGCTCATGTTGTGCAGGATGCGATCCACGACCTTGCTTTCCCACACCGCGTCGAACTGGATCTGCTTGTCCAACCACTGTTCCAGCCACTCGGGGTTGGGCATGCGACTCTGGATGGTGTCGCGCGGAAAGAGCTTCACGTTGACGTGCAGATTGGTCGGGTGCAGGGCCTGCGCCGTGCGCCGTGCACTGGCCATCAAGACCCCGATCTTGGCGAAGGCGGCGCGCGCTTCATCACCGAATTTGCCCAGCGCCCGCTTCATGTAGCGCAGGTAGGCGCCGCCGTGGCGGGCTTCGTCTTTGGCCAGGGTTTCGTAGATGGCCTTGATGACCGGTTCGGTGTGCCATTCGGCGGCGCGGCGGTACCAGTGGTTCAGCCGGATCTCGCCGCAAAAATGCATCATCAGCGTTTCCAGCGCCGGAGCCGGGTCGAACTCGAAACGCACAGCGTGCAACTCTTCTTCGCTGGGCACCAGGTCGGGTCTGAAGCGGCGCAGGTATTCCATCAGCACCAGGCTGTGCTTCTGCTCTTCGAAGAACCACACGCTCATGAAGGCGCTGAAGTCGCTGTCGTCGCGGTTGTCGCGCAGGAACATCTCGGTGGCCGGCAACGCCGCCCACTCGGTGATGGCGTTCATCTTGATGGTCTGCGCCTGCTCGTCGGACAACTGCGCCGGGTTGAATTCACCCCAGGGGATGTCGCTGTCCATGTTCCAGCGCACGGCTTCAAGCTGGCGGAACAACTCGGGGTACAGCATGGCTTTGGGCATGGTCTTGGTCATGGCTTTGGGCTGCGCTTCGTCGTGCTTCATGGACGGTATCTTAGTCAGGCCCGTGCTGGCGCGCCGTCGGTCGTGGCAGGGTCGACGCAGCGCCAGGCTAGCAGCGCTTCGGGCAATTCGTCCAGCGCGCCCAGCGCCAGCACGCCCGGCACCGCGCGGCGCTGCAAGGCCGGTGCGCTGCCGCCGGCCCACAGGCCCACATCCGGCGGCAATTTGCTGCGCAACTCGGTCAGGCTGTCGATGATCTGGTTGGGACTCATGCAGGCCGTGAAACTCAGTGCCACGATGTCGCTGCGGTAAGCGCGCGCAGCCAGCACGATGTCCCAGACCGGCGTCTGAACGCCCAGCGAAACGCAGTCGCAGCCTTCCAGAGCCAGCACCGCTTCCACCATCAGCAAACCCATGCCGTGCTGCTCGCCCGGCAGGGTGCTGAGCATCACGCGTGGTGCGTCGGTGCGATCGGTGCGCGGGATGGTGGCCAGCGCCTGGCGCAGCACGGTCTGCACGGTTTCGGTGTAGGCGTGTTCTTCGAAGATTTCGAGTTGGCCGCGCAGCCAAGCGTCGCCCACCGCCCCGTTCAGCGGTCCCAGCACATCGGTGATGAATCGGAAGACGCCGTGGCGGGCCAGCAGGCGCATCAGTTCGCTGCGCAGCCCCGGCAGGTCGTGGGCGCGGATGAGCTCCAGTTGCGCCCGTAAATCGCCCGTGCCCGGCAAGGCCTCGGCGCTGCGCAGCGGCTGGCCCACGGTCTGCTCGGTCAACAACTGCAACTGCGCTATGGGCAGCGGCACGATGCGACCGGGCCGGTGGCCGGCGTCGAGCAGGCGCTTCACGACGCGCAACTTCTCAACTTGTTCCAGCGTGTAAGCGCGCTCGCCCAGGCCGTCGCGCTGCGGCGAAGGGAAACCGTAGCGGCGCTCCCAGACGCGCAGGGTGTCCTTGCTCAGCCGCGTGTCGCGCTCGACGGCGGCGATGGACAGCGTCAGGGGGAGGGAGGCGGACCGGTCGTTCACGGCGTTGTCGATTCGGTAGTGAGTTTCAGGGTTCTGCAGCAGTGTCCAGGACAAAAATCTGGAATAGGCTTCATTCTCGCTTCATCCAACTTCTGCCTTGAATTTGAACAGGACAAATGCACCGGGCTGCACGGCCACCGTTCAAACCCACAGCGCCGGGTAGGCCTCTAGTACCGACTGACTTAGCGAGATTACCATTCAGTCCAAATGAGACTGGTCAGTTCACCATGGACAACTTGTCGGTGCATCCGAGATGCCCCTCCACGCGTAACACCTTCCCGATGACCCCATTTCAGTCCACCGCCAGCACCTCACCAGAACCGCCACAAGGTTCAGCGCCAGGCTGCGAGCGTCAGATCTCGTCACATCCGGGCGGCCAGTCGGGCGGAACTTTCACCGCTTGCGCCGCTTCCAAACTGCACATCGCCGCCGACCACCGCACAGCGGGTCGGGCGATGCCGGTTTCACTGTTGTGCGGTCGGTCGGCGCTGCCGGCTGCAATCCTGCGGCGTCTCTCCTCCCTCCTCCCTCCCTCGTTCGCCGCGGGGCACCGCACGGCAGTCTTTACACGTGCGCGCCGCACACCGCGCGGCGCCAGGGCCACGGCCAAGGCCAAGGCCACGACGGTGGCGCCATGAAGCGCGTGGCCGTCATCGGTTCGGGCATCGCCGGTCTGGCCACGGCACACGCTCTGCGCCAGCAAGCCCGCGTCACGCTGTTCGAGGCGGCTGACTACTTCGGCGGTCACACGCACACGGTGGACGTCACGCTGAACAGCGCGAGTGGCCCCGTCAGAGGTCCCATCACCCACGGCGTGGACACCGGCTTCCTGGTCTTCAACCACCGCACCTATCCCAACCTGGTCAGGTTGTTCGGCCAGTTGCAGGTCGAGACGGTGGCTTCCGACATGTCCTTCTCGGTGCAGGTGCGCCAGGACGGCCTGGAATGGAGCGGCTGCAACCTGAACACGGTGTTCGCGCAGCGCCGCAACCTGCTGCGCCCTCGCTTTTTGCGCATGCTGGCCGACGTGATGCGCTTCAACAAGCTGGCCACCGCCATCGCGCAGCGCGGCGCCGACGCCGAACTGGCCGAACCGATCGCCGACTTCCTCGACCGCGAGGGCTTCAACGCCGCTTTCCGCGACTGGTATTTCCTGCCGATGATCGGCTGCATCTGGTCTTGCCCGACCGACCAGATGCTGCGTTTCCCCATCGGCACGATGATTCGCTTCTGCCACAACCACGGCCTGATCCAGGTGGCCGACCGGCCGCAGTGGCACACCGTGCGCGGCGGCGCCAAGCACTACGTCGCCAAGCTGCTCCAGGGCATCCCCGACGCCCGCCTCAACACCCCCGTGCGCAGCGTGCGTCGCTTGCCAGTTGCCGGCGGCGGTGTGATGGTGGCCACCGACCACGGCGCCGAGCGCTACGACGAAGTCGTGCTGGCCTGCCACAGCGATCAGAGCCTGGCGCTGCTGGCCGACGCCACGGCGGCCGAGTGCAGCATCCTGGGCGCCATTCGCTACCACCCGAATCACGCGCTGCTGCACACCGACACGGACGTGCTGCCGCAGCGCAAATTGGCCTGGGCTGCATGGAACTACGCCCGCGCCGCCGACACCGGCCGTGAGCAGGCGGCCGTTTGTCTGCATTACCTGATCAACCGCCTGCAACCGCTGCCGTGGCAGCAGCCGGTGGTGGTGTCGCTGAACCCCGACCCGGCCCTGATGCCAGACCCGGCGAAGGTGCTGGGCGAGTACGGCTACAGCCACCCGGTGTTCGACGGGGCAGCCGTGCGCGCGCAGCAGCGGCTGGCTGAGATCCAGGGCCAGTCCGGCCTGTGGTTCTGCGGCGCCTGGACACGCTACGGCTTCCACGAAGACGGTTTGACCTCGGGCCTGAACGTGGTGCAAGGCTTGACCGAACACTGGCAGCGCGAGGGCGCAGTGCATTCAGCGAGCGAAGCCGCATGAAGGCCGTCGCCCAACTCGGCACCGGCGTCGTGCGCCACCATCGGCTGCGCCCGCGGGATCACGCATTCGCCTATCCGACTTATTTCCTGATGCTGCCGATGCGCACGCTGCGCGGCACGCCCTGCGCCGCGCTGGCCCGCAACCGCCGGGGCCTGCTGAGCTTCCACGACCGCGACCACGGCGACGGCGGCACCGATGCGCTGGCTTGGCTGGACGGCGTGCTGCAAGCCGAAGGCATCGCAGACGCGGGCGGCGAAGTCTGGCTGCACACCTACCCGCGCGTGCTGGGCTATGTGTTCAAGCCGGTCAGCTTCTGGTACTGCCACCGCACTGACGGCACGCTGGCGGCCATCGTTGTGGAGGTGAACAACACCTTCGGCGAGCGGCACTGCTACCTGCTGGCCGGCGCCGACCTGGCCTACGGCCGCGAATTGCGCGCACGCAAGGTCTTCCACGTCTCGCCTTTTTGCCATATCGAAGGCGGCTACCGCTTCCGCTTCATGCGCACCGCCAGCCGCACCGTGGCCCGGGTGGACCACGATGACGACATCGGCGCGTTGCTGCTGACCAGCGTCAGCGGCCACTTGGCGCCGCTGACGACGCGCGCCGTGCGTGCTGCGTTTTTCGGCATGCCGCTGATGACCCTGGGCGTGTTGCTGCGCATCCACTGGCATGCGCTGCTGCTGTGGCGCAAGCGCGTGCCTTTCGTCAGCAAGCCGGCGCCGCCGCAGGTTTTTGTGTCCCGCTGATTGCATCCCTCCACACCCCCAACGGCCAGTTGTCCATGACCACCTCCATCGCCACCCCGTTTGCCCTGCCCAACACCGCGCCGCCGGCCGCACGCGCCATCTTCCGATTGCTCCGCGAACTGCGCGTGGGCACGCTGGATCTGCAGATGCCCGACGGCACCCAGGCGCATTTCGGTCGCCGCATTGGTCAAGACGGTCGCGGCCACGCTGACGACAGCGAACCGCGCGCTGCGATCAGCCTGCACGACTGGAGCCTGTGCAGCGCGGTCTTGAAAAGCGGCGACATCGGCTTCGCCGAAAGCTTCATCTCGGGCGGCTGGACCAGCCCAGATGTGGTGGCGCTGCTGAAGCTGTTCATCGCCAACCGCGAGGCGATGGAGTCGATGATCTACGGCAGCTGGTGGGGTTCGCTGGCGTACCGACTGAAGCACCTTTTGAACCGAAACTCGCGCAAGGGCAGCCGCAAGAACATCCATGCGCATTACGACATCGGCAACCCGTTTTACCGCCTGTGGCTGGACGAAACGATGAACTACAGCAGTGCCATGTTCGAAGGTGATTTCAGCAAGCCGACGTCTGAAGCGCAGGCCGTCAAGGTGCGTCGCGCCATCCGCGAATGCGATTTGCTGCCCGGGCAGCGCCTGCTGGAAATCGGCTGCGGCTGGGGCGCTCTGGCCGAATGCGCGGCCGGCGAATTCGGCGTCCACGTCACGGGCGTCACGCTGTCCACCGAACAACTCGAATTCGCCCGCGACCGCGTCACCCGCGCCGGCTTGGCCGAGTCCACCGACCTGCGCTTGCAGGACTACCGCGACATCACCGACGGACCCTACGACGCCATCGCGTCCATCGAGATGTTCGCGGCCGTGGGCCGCGAATACTGGGACAGCTTCTTCACCTCTCTGCGCGACAAGCTCAAGCCCGGCGGCCGTGCCTGCATCCAGACCATCACCATCCGAGACGACCTGTTTGAGCGCTATCTGCGTTCGTCCGACTTCATCCAGCAGTACATCTTCCCCGGCGGCTTGTTGCCCAGCCCGTCGGCCTTCCGCGCCGAGGCGGCCAAGGCCGGCTTGGAAGTCGTCAACGAATGCGCCTTCGGCACCTGCTACGCCGAGACCCTGCGCCGCTGGCGGCAGCAGTTCCTGAAGCAAGACCCGCAGGTCCGGCAACTCGGTTTCGACACCCGCTTCATGCGCATCTGGGAGTTCTACCTGGCGTATTGCGAGGCGGCTTTCGACACCGGCAACACCAACGTCATGCAGTTCACGCTGCGGCGGCCGGGATGAAAGCCGGTCGGCGCGGCATGTTGGCTGCGGCGCTGCTGCTGGTCGTCGCTACGCGCGGGCAGGCCCAGCCAACGCCCTCGGCGTCCGCGGCACCCGCAGCGACAGCGCCAGTCGAACTGGCAACGGTCTTGCCGGCCGCGCGTGTGCAAGGCAGCGCCCGCATGCGCTTCCTGGGGATGTCCATCTACGACGCAAAGCTGTGGGTGGGCGCGGCCGCCGTGCCGCCAGCCGGCGACTGGAGCGCCTTGCCTTTCGCCATTGAATTGACTTACTCGCGCACGCTGTGGGGTTCGATGATTGCCAGCCGGTCACTGAGCGAAATGCGCCGCCAGGGTGAGATCGCGCCGGAAGTGGCTGATCGATGGCTGGCGGCGATGAACGCCTTGTTCCCCGATGTGAAAGACGGCGACCGCCTCATCGGCGCCAACCTGCCCGGCCAGGGCGGCCGCTTCTTCCTGAACGGCAAGCCGCACGGCACCGCCATGGACGAGGCTTTCGCCCGCGTCTTCTTCGGCATCTGGCTGTCGCCCAAGACCTCGGAACCGGCCCTGCGCATCGCCCTGCTCGGACAGGTGCCGTGACGGCCAATACATCCACCGCCCCCAGCCCCGTCAGCGCGTGGCAGGGCGGCTGGCTGCAGGGCCTGCGCTACGGCGCGCTGGGCCTGCCGCTGGCCTTCGTGGCACTGCCGCTGTACGTCATCCTGCCCAACCACTACGCCAGTGAATTCGGCATACCGCTGGCCACGCTGGGTGCGCTGCTGCTGGGCGCGCGCCTGCTGGACGCCGTGGCCGACCCATGGATAGGCCGCCTGGTCGATGGCTGGTTCACTCAGTCACTGGCCCGTGTGCTGGCCGCGGCTGCGTTGGCCGCTGTGGTGCTGGCAGTGGGTTTTCGCGGTCTGTTTTTTCCGCCCGTGCAGGGTCAGGCCGCGCTGCTGGCCTGGTGCGCGGCGCTGCTGGCCGTGACCTACCTGAGCTACAGCGTGCTGTCGGTCTTGCACCAGGCCTGGGGCGCGCGCCTGGGCGGTGACGAGGTGCAGCGCGCACGCATCGTGTCGTGGCGTGAAGGCCTGGCGCTGGTGGGCGTGCTGGTCGCCAGCGTGCTGCCTTCGGTGGCAGGCTTGTCGGTCGCCAGCGTCGTTTTTGCGCTTGCGCTGGGTGCGGCACTGCTGCTGCTGCGCAAGGCACCGGCACCGGAAATAGCGGCCACAGTCGCTGCCCCGGCTGGAAAAACCGGACCGCTCGCCACGCCGGCCTTTCGGCGCCTGCTGGTCATCTACCTGGTCAACGGCGTGGCCAGCGCGGTGCCGGCCACGCTGGTGCTGTTCTTCATCCGCGACAAGCTGCAGGCCCAGAATTTCGAGCCGCTGTTCCTGGCCAGCTACTTCGCCGCGGGCGCCTTGTCGATGCCGCTGTGGACGCGCGCCGTCGTGCGCTTCGGCCTGGCGCGTTCGTGGCTGGCCGGCATGGCACTGGCTGTCGTCACCTTCGCCTGGGCCACGTTGCTGGGCGCGGGCGACGTGCTGGCCTACACCGCCGTTTGCGTGGCCAGCGGCGTAGCGCTGGGTGCCGACCTCACGCTGCCCGGCGCGCTGCTGACCGGCGTCATCCAGCGCGCGGGCCACGCGCAGCGCCTGGAAGGCGCCTATTTCGGTTGGTGGAACTTCGCCACCAAGCTCAACCTGGCGTTGGCGGCGGGCATCGCCCTGCCGCTGCTCGGCGCCTTCGGATACACCCCCGGCAGCCGCGACGGCCCGGCGCTGCAAGCGCTAACCCTCGCTTACTGCCTCTTGCCCTGCGTGCTGAAGGTGGCCGCCGCGGGCTTGCTCTGGACCACCTGGCTGCGCAAGGAAAACCTGCAATGAAAACCCCCAACTTCTTCCGCTCTGCCATCGCTCGAAAAGTCACCATGGCTATCGCTACGGCGTCAGCCGTGATGCTGGCCAGTTGCGCTTCAGCGCCCGTGCCCGCTGACTACGCAGCCGAGAAACCCGTGCTCGATCTGCAGAAATACTTCAACGGCGAACTCGTCGCGCACGGCCTGTTCACCGACCGTGCCGGCAAGGTCTCGCGCCGCTTCACCGTGCAGCTGACTGGCACCTGGCAGGGCAAGAACGGCACACTGGACGAACGCTTCACCGACAGCGACGGCAAGACCGAGCGACGCGTCTGGCGCCTGACCGACGAAGGCGGTGGGCGCTGGACCGGCCGCGCCGATGACGTGGTGGGTGTGGCCGAGGGCCGCGCCGCCGGCAACGCGCTGAACTGGCGCTACACACTGGCGCTGCCGGTGGACGGCAAGGTCTACGAGGTGCAGTTCGACGACTGGATGTACTTGATGGACGACCGCGTGATGCTGAACAAGGCCGCAATGAGCAAGTTCGGCTTCAGCCTGGGTGAAGTGACGCTGTCCTTCACGAAGCCGTAGTTCCAAGATGGCCCTGAACCCCCGCATCGAAGACTGGAAAGGCCGCACGGTCTGGCTGGTCGGCGCTTCCACCGGCATCGGCCGCGCCACCGCCAGCGCGCTTCACCAGGCCGGCGCCCGGGTGGTGGTGTCGGCGCGCAGTCGCGAGGCGCTGGACAGCTTCGTCGCCACCCACCCCGGCAGCTTGGCCATCGCGCTGGACGCCACCGACCGCAAGGCCATGCAGGCCGCTGCCGCGCAGATCGTCGCCACCTTCGGCGGAATGGACCTGGCGATGTACTGCGCAGGCACTTATGCCGCGATGCGCGCCACCGCCTTCGACCTGAACGTGGCGCTGCAGCACGTACATGTGAACTACGAGGGCGCGCTGGTCATGCTGGGCGCCGTGCTGCCAACGCTGCTGGCGCAGAGCAAGACCGGGCGCGGCGGCCACATCAGCGTGGTCAGCAGCGTGGCCGGCTTTCGCGGCTTGCCGCAGTCACTGGCCTACGGCCCGACCAAGGCCGCGTTGATCAACCTGGCCGAGACGCTGTACCTCGATCTGGAACCCTCGAAGATCGGCGTGTCCGTGATCAACCCGGGATTTGTCGAGACGCCTCTGACAGCGCAAAACGCCTTCAAGATGCCTGCGCTGATCACGCCCGAACAGGCCGCCACGCACATCCTGGCCGGCTGGCGTGCAGGCAACTTCGATATCCACTTCCCCAAGCGCTTCACGCGCTGGCTGAAGCTGATGCGCCTGCTGCCCTACAGCCTCTACTTCGCAGTGGTGCGCCGCTCGACCGGGCTGTGAAGGCGGTGGTGGTCGACGCTCGCATCGCCGGCATCGTGCAGGCCTTCGAGCAATTGACGCCGGCGGGCCTGGCGCGACTGAGCGAGCTCTACACCGATGACGCGCGCTTCAAGGACCCGTTCAATGAGGTGCAGGGCGTGCCGGCCATACGCGCTGTCTTCGAGCACATGTACGCCACGCTGGACGCGCCGCGCTTCGTCATCCACGACGTGGTGGCACAAGGCGACCAGTGCTTTCTGACTTGGCATTTCATCTTCCGCATGCGTCGTTTCAACCGCGACGAACAGACCGTGCGTGGCGGCTCGCATTTGAAGCTTGCAGCGGACGGGCGCATCAGCCTGCACCGCGACTACTGGGACGTGGCCGAGGAGCTGTATGAAAAACTGCCCGTGCTGGGCAGTTTGATGCGCTGGCTGAAGCGCCGCGCGGGCAATTAGGCGCGACCTTGGCGCGGCCGCTGCTCCGTATTTTTACTTCTGGCCTTCGGTCAGCGAGTCGGTCTGAAACAGGCCCGACTTGTCCACCAGGAAGATTTCGCTGAACTTGACGGTTGCACCCGTCATCTTCGTCGGCGCCGGGAATGGCGAGGCGCGTCGAATCATGGCCAGAATCCAGGGCGCCACCTCGTCGGCGGCCGGCTTGCGCACCACGTGGATATCAACCACCTTGCCGGTGGCGTCGATCTCGGTCTCCACCATCATCACGCCGTACAGCAGCGGTTGCAGTTTGCCGCGGTAGATGCGCATCGGATAGCAGGAATACAGATGGCGCGCTGCGTCGATCCGGTATTCCCGCTCGACGTCGTTGGTGGAATCACGCGGCGGGGCGCACAAGGGCGCAGGCACCATGCTGAACTGCGCCAGTGCCGCCTGTGCGGCAAACAAGCCCGCCGCCAGCAGAGCCGCACGGCCCCAAGCAGCCAGTTTGCCCATCGATTTGCTTGTTTTTTGCATGATCTCGTCGATCCTGACAGGTTGCTGCCAGGCCCTCCGCCATGGCTCACTGAGGTTACACCAGCGTTTCAGCGACGCGCATCCCCACGGGTACGGATTGCGCGCAACAAGCGTGATCTGTTGTCGCTAACGCAACCAACCCTTGCGGCGGAAGTAGATGAAGGGCGCCGCCACCGATGCCAGCATCAAGCCCAATGCATACAAGTAGCCGTAGTCCCACTGAAGTTCGGGAATGAGCTTGAAATTCATGCCGTAGATGCTGGCGATCAGCGTGGGCGGCAACAGCGCCACGCTGGCCACCGAGAAAATCTTGATGATCTTGTTCTGGTTGATGTTGATGAAACCCACCGTGGCGTCCATCAGGAAGTTGATCTTGTCGAAGAGGAAGGCGGTGTGCGAGTCCAGCGAGTCGATGTCGCGCAAGATCTGCCGCGCCTCTTCGAACTGTTCGGCGTTCAGCATGCGGCTGCGCATCATGAAACTCAAAGCGCGGCGGGTGTCCATCACGTTGCGGCGGATGCGCCCGTTCAAGTCTTCCTCACGGGCGATGGCCGTCAGCGCGGCGCCGGCCACCTGGTCGTTGACGTCTTGCGTCAGCACGCGGGCACTGACCTTTTCCAGGCCGTCGTAGATCCCTTCCAAGGCATCGGCCGAATATTCGGCGTCGGCGTCGTAGAGCTTCAGCAGCACGTCTTTGGCGTCTTCGATCAAAGCCGGGATGCGTCGCGCGCGCAGGCGCAGCAGACGAAACACCGGCAGGTCCTCACCGTGGATGGAGAACAGCACGTTCTTCGACAGGATGAAGGCCACGCGCACATTGCGCGCTGGTTCCGGGTCGGGCCCGTCGCCCGCATCGATCAGGAAGTCCGAACGGATGTGCAATTCGCCGTTGTCTTCCTCGTAGAAACGGGCCGACTCTTCCAGGTCGTCATCGACCGCGTCATTCGGGATGTTCAGGCCGAAGTGCTGCTGGATCCAGCCCTTCTCTTCCTGGGTCGGGCTCTCTAGATCGACCCACACCGGCTGCAGATGGGTCAGCGCGTCTGGGGATTCAATCTCTTCCTGGAAAAGCCGGCCATTGACCAGCGTGAAGACGTTCAGCATCGGCGATCTTTCGGCAGCGCAGCGGCTGCCGTGATGGCAGCGGGCAGTTATGGCGCGGGTGGGGCGGATTCGGTTTCCGTCTCAGCCCGGCCAGCCGCGCTGGACCCGGGTGGACGGTCACCGAGGATGACTCGGGGCCAAGCGGTCTCTCCGAAAGAGCGATCCGGAATTATGCCTCGCAGGCCTGCCAACACTGGGGTTGATGCGAGCCGCCGGCTGTCAAACTCTACGGATGTTGGAACCTCGGTTGGAAGCCCCTTCGAAATCCTGCACGCACCGCGTCCGCCGCGCCTTGCGTCGCGCCGGCCTGGTCGGGCTGTTGTGCGTCGCCCCGCCAACGGCGGCCTGGTTGCTGGCCTGCGGCGTGCTGCAGGACGAGCCCACCGTAGCCGTCACCGACAACATCGAACCCGACGACATCGCCCGCGTGCTGGCCCTGGTCCGCGCCCACGACCCGCGCCGCGTGCTGCCCGGCCAGCTCGACGCCGTGGTGCTGGGCGAGCGCGACCTGGACGTGCTGATCAACCACTTCGCCTACCGGCGCTTGGGCGTGCAAGCCCGTGTCAGCCTGAAGCCGGGTTCGGCCGAATTGCAGGCGAGCCTGCACTTGCCGCCCAACCCATTTGGCCGCTGGCTGAACGTGCGGACGCGGGTGGTCGAAACCGCCGGTATGCCGCAGATCGCAGCCTTGCAGGTGGGCGGTCTGCCGCTACCGGCCTGGCTGGGTGTGCCGCTGATGCGCCACGCGGCCGAGCGCGCCGGGCTGACGGCCGAGCTGGCGATGGCCGCCGACGTGCTGCGCCGTGTGAATTTCCGGCCCCGGCAACTGGCGCTGAGCTATGTGCTGCGCGCCGACAGCGCCCAGCGCATCGTGGCGGCGGTGGTGCCGCCAGCCGAGCAGCAAAGGCTGCGCGCCTATTCCGACCGGCTGGTGGCGCTGGCGGCCGAACCACGTGCGGCCAGCGGCAGTTCGCTGGCGCGCTGGATAGGCCCCATGTTCGAACTGGCCCGCCAGCGCAGCCAGGCCGGCGGCGATGCGGCGGCCGAGAACCGCGCCGCCATCGTCGCTCTGACGCTCTACGCCAACGGCCGCAGCCTGGACCGTTTGCTGCCCGGTGCGCGCCACTGGCCGCAGCCGCAACAGCAGCGCCTGACGCTGGCCGGAAGAGACGATTCACCGTTGCATTTGCTGATCTCGGCCGCACTGGCGGTGGAAGGCAGCAGCCCGCTGTCCAAGGCCGTGGGCCTGTACAAGGAAGTGGCCGATTCACGCGGCGGCAGCGGTTTCAGTTTCAACGACTTGGCCGCCGACCGCGCCGGCACGCGCCTGGGTGAACTGGCGGTGCAGCAGCCGCAGCGGCTGCAAGCGGCCCTGGCGCGCGGCGTGCAAGAAGCCGACTTCATGCCCCACGCAGCCGACCTGCCCGAGGCCATGGCAGAACCGGAATTCAAACGCCGCTTCGGTGGCGTCGGCGAGCCGCGCTACGTGGCGATGGTCGCCGAGATCGACCGACGCGTGGGCGCGCTAGCGGCCTTGCGGTGAGTCGGCCTGGGCCGTGCGCCCGCCTGGGCCCGCGCCCGTCACCAGTTCAAATCGGAACATCCTGCATTCAATGGCACCGTTCCACAGCGGCACACGGCGGCTTTCTTTCAGCCGCATCGCGCTGGGCAGTTTCATGTCGGGGCTCAGCAACCACGCGTGCCAACCGCTGTACTGGCGCTTCCAGTGCGCCGCCAGCGCGCTGAAGAATTCCGTCGAAGTGCCACCGCCTTCAAAACCTTCACGCGAAGTCATGCTGCCCTGGCCTTTGGGCGCGATGCGCTCGCCGTAGGGCGGGTTCATCATCAGCGTGCCGGCCTCAGCAGGCGGCGGGCGTTGCAAGGCGTCGGCGGTCTTGAATTCGATGGCCTGCGCGACGCCCGCACGTTCGGCATTGCGCGTGGCGAAGTCGGTCATGCGGAAGCTGACATCGCCGGCGAACAGCGGCACGGTGGGCGCGTGCACGCGGTCTTTGGCGGCCTGCTGCAATTCCCGCCACGCAGGCAAGTGCGCCTTGAAGGGCAGCATGCGTTCGAAAGCAAAGCGGCGCTGGCTGCCCGGTGCAATACCGCAGGCCATCTGCGCCGCTTCGATGACGATGGTGCCGGCGCCGCAGCAGGGGTCGAATAGCGGGCCGTCTTCAGCGCGGCCCTGCCAGCCCGCGGCGGCCAGCATTGCGGCGGCCAGGGTTTCCTTCAGCGGCGCTTCACCGGTGTCTTCGCGCCAGCCGCGCTTGAACAGCGCGTCGCCCGAGGTGTCGGCGTAGAGCGTGGCGTTCTCGGGGCCAACGAACAGAGTCAGCGGCAGGTCGGGGTGGCGCGTATCGACACTGGGACGCTCGCCGGTTTTCTCGCGCAACTGGTCGCAGACCGCGTCTTTGATGCGCAGCGCGGTGAAGTTCAGGCTTTGCAGCGGCGAACGCATCGCCACCACATCGACACGCAGCGTTTGCTGGGGCGTGATCCATTGCGACCAGTCAACCCGCCGGCCGAGGTCGTAAAGGTCGTTGGTGTCGCGGTAATAGCCCTCGACCAGCGGCCACAACACGCGCGTGGCGAGCCGGCTTTCCAGGTTCAGCTGCATGGCCATGTGCTCGTCGCCTTCGACCCACACGCCGCCACGTCCGGTGTCGGCTTGCACGCCGGTGATGCGCAGCACCTCGTCGGCCAGCAGGGCTTCGACGCCACCGGAGCAAGGCAGGAAAAGGGTAGGCATCAGATCGCCTTGCGCAAGTTCGCCGGGGCGATCTTCAAGGCTTCGCGGTACTTTGCCACCGTGCGCCGCGCGACCTGTATGCCCTGCTCTTCCAGCATGTCGCTGATCTGGCTGTCGGACAGCGGTTTCTTGATGTTTTCGGCCACCACGAACTGCTGGATCAGCGCACGCACCGCCGTGCTGCTGGCGTTGCCACCGGCCTCGGTATTCAATGAAGAACCGAAGAAATACTTCAACTCGAAGGTGCCTTGCAGTGTCGACATGTATTTGGCCGTGGTCACGCGCGAGATGGTGCTTTCGTGCAGGCCCAGCTCATCGGCGATCTCGCGCAGCACGAGTGGCTTCATGGCAATCGCACCGTGGGTGAAGAAGCCTTTTTGCCGTTCGACGATGGCCTTGCTGACGCGCAAGATGGTGTCGAAGCGCTGCTGGATGTTCTTCACGAACCAGCGCGCTTCCTGCAGCCGCGAACCCAGCCCCGGCTGGCCGCCCGATCCGCGTGAGCCGCGCACCGCCTGCGCATACAGGTCGTTGATGCGCAGCTTGGGCATCACGTCGGGGTTGAGCACCACGCTCAGGCCGCGCCCGGTTTTGCGCACGATGACATCGGGCACGATGACGTGCGACTCGCCCGGCGCGTAGGGCCTGCCCGGCTTGGGCTCGCAGGCCACGATCAGCACCTGTGCCTGACGCACCAGGTCTTCGTCGGCGCCGGTCAGCGCGGTCAATCGCTTCATGTCGCGCTTGGCCAGAAGTTCCAAGTATTGTTCGCAGATGCGGATGGCGATCTGCCGCGCCGGGCTGCGCGACAACAGCTTCAATTGCAGCGCAAGACATTCGCCCAGGTTGCGCGCGCCCACGCCGGTGGGCTCCAGGCTCTGCAGCCACAGCAGTGCGCATTTCAGGCGGTCTTGCAATTCCTCGCGGCCCTCGGCGGAATCGATGTCCAGCATCAAGGCCAGCCGCGCGGCGATATCGTCCAGCGCGTCGGCTAGGTAGCCGTCGCCGTCCAGCGACTCGATCAGCACTTCCAGCGCGGCGTGGTCGGTTTCCGACAGCCGCATGCCCATCACCTGGGTGCGCAAGTGGTCCTGCAGCGAAACCGACTCGGAGCGCCGGTCTTGCGCCTCCATGTCGTCGCTGTCTTCCGACGAACCGGAGCCCGACGACGACGAAGGCGTTTCGCGGATGCCGTCGAAGTCGTCGCCCTCGGTGCCGTTTTCCCAGTCCTCACGCTCGGTGGTGCCGAAGTCGTCGGCGGTGATTTCGGGTGTGGATTCGGCCGATTCGGGCGCGTCGGTGGTCGGCGTGGAATCGCCCGCCGTGTCGGCCACGCGGTCGGCTGCCTGGCGCTCAGGCGGCGTGTCGTAGGGGTTGACGACGGCATCCTCTTCCATTTCCAGGAAGGGGTTCTGCTCCAGCATCTGGCCGACTTCCTGGTGCAGTTCCAACGTGGACAACTGCAAAAGGCGTATCGATTGCTGCAACTGGGGCGTGAGCGCCAGATGCTGGGAAAGTCGGACCTGTAGCGAGGGCTTCATGCTTTTTCCGGGCCCTACATCCTGAAGTTTTCGCCTAAGTACACCTTGCGAACTTCGGCGTTCGCGACGAGTTCTTGAGGCGTACCTTCGGCCAACACAAAACCGTCGTTGATGATGTAGGCGCGGTCGCAGATGCCCAGGGTTTCGCGCACGTTGTGGTCGGTGATCAGCACGCCAATGCCCCGCTGGCGCAGGAAGTGGATGATTTTCTGAATCTCGATGACGGCGATGGGATCGACGCCGGCAAAGGGCTCGTCCAGCAGGATGAAACGCGGCTGCGTGGCCAGCGCGCGGGCGATCTCGACGCGGCGGCGTTCACCGCCCGACAGCGCCGGTGCGGGTGAATCGCGCAGCTTCACGATGGCCAGGTCGTGCAGCAGTTTTTCCAGCAGTTCTTCGATCACCGGCTTGCCCAGCGGCCTGCCCTTGCCGTCCAACTGCAGTTCCAGCACCGCGCGGATGTTCTCTTCGACGGTCAGCTTGCGGAATATCGACGCTTCCTGCGGCAAATAGGACAAGCCCAGCCGCGACCGGCGGTGGATGGGCAGGTCTTGCACCGGCTGGCCGTCGATGGTGATCTCGCCGTCGTCGGCGCGCACCAGGCCCACGACCACGTAAAAAATCGTGGTCTTGCCGGCGCCGTTGGGCCCCAGCAAGCCGACGACTTCACCGGCAGCGACGGCCAGGTGCACGTCCTTCACCACCGTGCGCGCGCCGTAGCTTTTGCGCAGGTGGGTGGCTTCCAGTCGGCTCGTGCTGGTCGCTGTACTTGCGCCTGTACCCAGGCCTGTGCTGGCTGTCGTGCTGGCCCCCGCGGCAGCCAGCATCAGCGCTTGTCTTCCAGGCTGCGCACGGGCGCCAGCGGGGCCGTGAAGCCCGGCGCCGGCCTGGACCCGGGCGCGGACGCAGACGCAGACGCAGACGCGGACGGGGACGGGGACGGGGACGCGCCAGGGTCGGCCCGAGGCGTCAGCACCGTGCGCACCCGGCCCGTCGGGTTGGCGGCCGAGGTGGCACCGGCTTCGACGGTGAAGACTTCGGTGATGTTGTCCCAGACCACCACGCCGCCGGTGATTTCCTCAGCCACGCCAGCGCCCCGCATGCGGCGCAGGCCGGCTTGGCCGACGAAGCGCAACGTGTCGGCACGGCCGTCGAATTCGATGCGCTCGGCGCTGCCCTCAACGGTCTCGTCGACACCGTCGCGGCGCTGGCGCCAACTGGCGGGCTTGGCGCGGGTGCCGATGGCCGTGGCCGATCGGTAACCGTCGGGCAGTTCGCGCACCTCGATGCGCTCGGCGCGCAGCAGCATCGTGCCTTGCGACAGCACAGCGTTGCCGTTGTAGACCACCACCTGTTTGCGGTCGTCGGCGACCAGGTCCTTGTCGGCCTCGATCACCATCGGTTTGTAGCGGTCGGCCTTCTCGGCCGCAGCGGGCACTGCCGTCACCAGCCCTGCAACGGCCAGCCCCGCCGCCAGCAGCCGGCGGGAGACAGGCAAACCAGCAGCGCGCAAGCTGAGAAAGGAGGAGGCGTCAGAGAGGAACATGGCGGCATGAATCTTGCAGATCATTGTATCTGCAACTCAGGCCCCTGCCCGCCGCTGGTCGTGAAATGCCGACTGGTTCGGGCCGCGCCGTGCGGTGCGGCGGGCGGCTGAACGCCGGGTCAGGCGCCCTGGCGTGAACGCTGGATCAGGTAGTCCATGACGGGCACCGTGCGCTCGTGCGTGCCGGTCAGCGACGGCGACGTGGTGTAGCGGCCCTGAACGCCGATCATCGGCACGCTGTCAACCTTGTAAGCGTTGATCAACTGCTGGCCGCGCGACAACTTGGTGTTGACCGAGAAGGACTTGTAGGCGTCGTTGTATTTGCCGGCGTCCACACCATTGGCGGCCAGGAAGGCCGCAATCTCGGCTTCGGTGTTCAGCCGCGTGCGTTGCACGTGGATGGCCGCAAATATCTTCCGGTGCACAGCTTCACGCTGGCCAATTTCTTCCAGGGCGTAGAAAGCCTTCTGCAGCGCCGGACCGATGAAGCCGACCGGCACGTAATGGAAATAAACGTCGGGCGGCAACTGCTTGATCCAGGCTTCCATCGTCGGGTCGAAAGCGAAGCAATGGCCGCAGGCGTAAGAGAAGAACTCGATCACCTCAACCTTCTTCTGCGGCGTGGGCAGGGTCAGCGGTGCTGCGGTTTGCAGACGCGTGAACTGCTGGCCTTCTACAGGGGCGCCCTGCGCGCGGGCACCGCCCGCCATCGCCAAACCCAGGCCCGCACTGGCCAGTTGCAGGGAAAAGTCGCGACGCTTCATGGATGTCCTTTCGATGGGGGACAGCGTGTCCCCGGGGTGGAGTCTGCCGCAGCGGCCGGGCTCCGGCTGCACGCGTGCATGACCCCGTGTTTTCCGGGCTTTTCGGTCAAGGCTTTTCAACCCGCACGATCTGCGCCTCGACGGCTTGTTCCTGCAACCGGGTCTGCAAGCTGTCGGCCTCTTCGCGCGTGGGGAAGGGCCCCAGGCGCACGCGGTACACGGTGCGGCCGGCCTGCTCGCGTTCGGTGATGCGCGCGGTCAGTCCGTTCAAAGCCAGCTTGGCCTTCTGCTGCTCGGCGTCGTCGGTGCGCGTGTAGGCACCGGTCTGCACAAAGTAGATGTAGGGGTCGCGTGCCGGGGCCGTGGCGCCGCCAGACAGTATGGCCGCCGGATCCTTGGCAGCGGCCTTGACCGCTGGCGGTGGGGCAGCCGCCGATGCGGCAGCCGGTGCCTGCACCACGGTGGCAGGCGGCGCGATGGGCGCGGTCGTTGTCACCGTCGTTGGCGCAGGCGCAGGCAAGGCAGGTGCTGAGGCCGCCGCAGCGGGTGCCCCCGTCACCGCGCCCGAGGCCGCAGCGGCGCGGTTGCCCGCCTTGCCACTGAGCGGTGCGTTGGGGTCCCAGTTGCGGTTGCGCTCGGTCTCGGCCGTGTCCTGCTCGGCCGTGCGCTGCGGCACCTTGTTGATGAAGAGGCTGGGTGCCTTGGTGATGTAGAGCGCCACGCCCAGCGCCACCGCCAGGCCGATCAGCAAACCGGCCACCAGGCCCATCACGAAGCCACCCATTTGCTTCTTCACCGATGAGCCAGCCTTGTCGTTCGAGCTCATGGTTCTTTTCATGCGGCCTCCGCCGTGTCAGCGGCCGGCGCGGCCTCGCGCGCCATCGCCTCGGGCGCCGACACCCCCAGCACCCCCAGCGCATTGCGCAGCACCTGCGCGGTGGCCGCCAGCAAGGCCATGCGAGCGTGGGCCAGCGCCAGGTCATCGACCAGGAAGCGCTCGGCAGCGTAGTAACTGTGGAAAGCCGCCGCCAGGTCGCGCAGGTAGAAGGCCACATCGTGCGGCGCCAGATCGGCGGCGGCGCGGGTCAGCATCTCGGGGTAGTCGGCCAGCTTCAGCATCAACGCGGTCTCGGTGGCTGCAACCAGGCGCGACAGGTCGGCTGCAGCGTAATTCTTGCTGCCCGTGTCCTTGTTCAGCACCGAACAGATGCGCGCATGCGCGTACTGCACGTAGAAAACCGGATTTTCGTCATTGGCCTTCAAGGCCAGGTCGATGTCGAAGGTGAATTCGGTGTCGGCCTTGCGGCTGATGAGGAAGAAGCGCACCGCGTCGCGGCTGGTCCATTCGATCAGGTCGCGCAGCGTGACATAGCTGCCAGCGCGCTTGGAGAGCTTGACCTCTTCGCCGCCCTTCATCACCGTGATCATCTTGTAGAGCACGTAGTCGGGGTAGCCGGCCGGTATGCCTAGGCCCACCGCCTGCAAGCCGGCGCGCACGCGGGCCACCGTGCCGTGGTGGTCGGTGCCCTGCACGTTGATGACCTGGGTGTAGCCGCGTTCGAACTTGGCCAGGTGGTAGGCCACATCCGGCACGAAATAGGTGTAGCTGCCGTCCTGCTTTCGCATGACGCGGTCTTTGTCGTCGCCGTAATCGGTGGTGCGCAGCCACAGCGCGCCGCCTTCTTCGTAAGTCTTGCCCGACGCCACCAGGCGCTGCACCGCGTTGTCCACACGGCCGTCGCTGTACAGGCTGCTTTCCAGGTAGTAATGGTCGAAATGCACACCGAAGGCCTGCAGGTCCAGGTCTTGTTCGTGGCGCAGATAGGCCACGGCGAACTGGCGGATGCCGTCGATGTCGTTCACGTCGCCGCTGGCGGTGTAGGCCCGGTCGTCGGCGCGCACCGTTTTCTTCGCCAGGAAGTCGGCGGCGATGTCGGCGATGTACTCGCCGTTATAGGCCTGCTCGGGCCAGTCGGGGTCACCCGGCTTGCCGCCTTGCAGGCGGCGCTGCGTGGACGTGCCCAGCGTGCTGATCTGCACCCCGGCGTCGTTGTAATAGAACTCGCGCAACACCTCGGCGCCCTGCGTTTGCAGCAGGCTGCAGATGCAGTCGCCCAGGGCCGCATTGCGGCCGTGGCCCACATGCAGCGGGCCGGTGGGGTTGGCCGAAACGAACTCGACCATCACGCGCTGACCGTTGGTCGGCTGGCGGCCGAATTGGTCGCGCTGGGCGAGCACCTCGGCCACCACGGCCTGCTTGGCGGCCGGCGCCAAACGCAGGTTGATGAAGCCTGGGCCAGCGATTTCCAGCGCCTGCACCCAACGCTGCACGGCCGGTTGCGCGTTCAGCGCGGCCACCAGCAGACCGGCCAGTTCGCGCGGGTTCTTCTTCAGCGACTTGGCCAGCGGCATGGCCGCCGTGATGGCCAGGTCGCCGTGCGCGGATTGCTTGGGCGACTCGAAAGCGGCGGCGGGCGGCGTGGCGCCCCCATCACCGGCCAACTCGGTCACCACGGCCTGCAAGGCGACTTGCAGCGCGGCAGACAAGTCTTGTTTCACTTGGATCATTTTCAGATTCTACTTTTGGCCTTCGCCGCCTCAGGCCTCCAAACCACCGGCCGATAACCGGGCAGAGCAGTCGCCGCCCGCCCGGGGCGTCTGACCCATGCCCGACCCATGCCTGACCCATGCCACTGACCCTCATCGTCCAATCAGAGCCCGAACCGACATCGCCGCTTACGCCGGCCCTGCCGGCCCTGCCGGCCCTGCCGCCGATGATCGGCAAGTACCGCGTCAAGGCCAAGCTCGGCGAAGGCTCGACCAGCGAGGTCTTCCTGGCCTGGGACCCTTTCCGCGGCCATGACGTGGCCATCAAGCGCGTGCGCCCGGGCTTGCTGGCCGATTCACGCGAGGCGCATTTCCAGCAGCGTTTCTTCGCCGCCGAAGCCGCGCTGGTCGGTCGCCTGAAGCACCCGAATGTGGTTGAGCTCCTGGACGCCGTGCCCGCTGGCGATGCGTCCTACCTGGTGATGGAAGTCGTCGACGGCGTGACGCTGCGGCGCTTTTGCCGCGCCGACAACCTGTTGCCCATCGCGCAGATCCTGGAAGTCGGCTTCAAGTGCGCGATGGCGCTGAGCTACTGCTACCGCCAGGGCCTGATCCACCGCGACGTGAAACCGGCCAACCTGCTGCTGAAGATGGACGGCGACCAGATCACCGACGTCAAGCTCACCGACTTCGGCAGCGTCTTCAACATGGCCGCCGAGCACACGCAGATCTACCGCGTCGGCTCGCTGGCCTACATGTCGCCCGAGCAACTCGACGGTGACGTGCTGGACTGCCGCGCCGACATGTATTCGCTGGGCGCCGTGCTCTACCACCTGATCGCCGGCCGGCCGCCCTACGACGCGTTGCACCAGCAGGCCATCGTGCAGCAGATCTTCCGCGGCACGCCACCGGCGCTGTCGGCGCTGCGAGAGGGCGTGCCGGGCGATTTGCAGGCGCTGATCGAGCGCTGCCTGGCCAAGGACCGCAAGCTGCGGCCCGCCAGCTGGGACGATTTCGCGCAGACGCTGTCGGCACTGAGCGCCAACGACCAGGTGCTGCGCGGGCCGCTGCACGAGGTGCTGGATTCCGAGCGCTACACGCTGCTGCGCTCGCTGGCCTTCTTCGCCGACTTTGGCGATGTCGAACTGTGGGAAGTGGTGCGGCGCGGTCGCTGGCAACGCCACGCTTATGGCCATGCGCTGTTCCGCAAGGGCGAGGAAGGCAATGCCTTTCACATCGTCACGCAGGGGCAGGTCGAGGTCTACCGCGACGGCAAGTCGGTGGCTTCACTGGGCGCGGGTGCCTCGGTGGGCGAGATGGCCTATCTGGCGCCGAGCCCCGAATTGCGCGTGCACAGCGTGGACATCCTGGTGGCACAACAAGCCACCACGCTGGCCTTCACGCCCGACAGCATGTCGCTGCTGTCGCTGCCCACGCGCTCGCTGTTCGACAAGGCTTTCATCGGCGTGCTGGTGCGTCGGCTGCATGCAGCGCACGAGAGCATGGCGCACCCGCGCCGGATTCTTTGACCGGCTCTTTATCCCATTCGTCAGCATGGGGTGTGGTGGGGCGAAAGTCTGCTGAAATCACGCTTGGCGCACCGCCACAACCCCAACGACGAGGAGCCTCCATGAAGAAGACCCTTTTGACCGCCCTGATCTCCGCCTGCGGCCTGTTCGCAGGCCACGCCTACGCCGCCGATGACTGCGAGGCCAAGGCCATGGACAAGAACGGCAAGCCCCTGGCTGGCGCCGCCAAGACCAGCTTCATGAAAAAGTGCGGTGCCGATGCCGGCGGCGCGGCTTGCGAAGCCAAGGCTGTGGACAAGAACGGCAAGGCGCTGGCCGGCGCTGCCAAGACCAGCTCCATCAAGAAGTGCACGGCCGAGATGGCCGCAGCCAAGAAGTAGGCAGTCGGCCGCCTACGGGCGGCCGCCCGACCAGTAGGCCGCATCACCGAATTGCTGCTTGATGTGGTCTATCCACAAGCGCACGCGCAGCGGCAGATGCTTGCGCTGCGTGAACACCGCGTAGATGCCGTTGGGCGGCGCGGCGTGCTCTCGCAGCAACTCGACGAGGCGGCCGCTGGCGAGGTCGGCCTCGACCTCCCACGTGCTGCGCCAGGCAATACCCAGGCCCTGCAGGCACCACTGGTGCAGCACCTGGCCGTCGCTGCAATCCAGCGGGCCGCTGGGCCGCAGATGGGTCAGTTCGCCGTCGGCCACGAAGGCCCAGCCGCGGGTCTGGCTGGCGTCGCTGCTCAGCGTCAAACAAGCGTGGTGTGACAGGTCGGCTGGCGCTGCGGGTGTGCCGGCGCGGGCCAGGTAGCTGGGCGCGGCCACGCACAAGCGGCGGTTGTCGGCCAGGCGCACGCTGACCAGATTGGAATCGGGCAACTCGCCCACACGCACCGCGCAGTCGTAGCCTTCGTTGACGATGTCCACCACGCGATCGGCTAGGTTCAGGCTGACGCTGACATCAGGGTGGGCCACGATGAAACTCGAAACCAGCGGCGCCACGTGGCGGCGGCCGAAGCCGGCCGGTGCCGTCACCCGCAAATGGCCGCTGGCCTTGACGCCGCCGGCGCTGACACTGGCCTCGGCGCTGGCCAGGTCGGCCAGCAGGCGCTGGCAGTCTTCCAGGTAGGCGCTGCCCTCGTGCGTCAGCGTGATGCGCCGCGTGGTGCGCACCAGCAGTTTCACGCCCAGCCGTTCTTCCAGACCGTCGATGCGCCGACCGATGACGGCGGGCGCCACGCCCTCGGCCAAGGCCGATGCGGTCAGGCTGCCCTTGGTGACCACCGCCACGAAGGATTCGATCTGTTTGAGCCTGTCCATGGCGAAGATTATGCCCACGCAGCACACAAATCAATGCCGATTCAGGCTCTTAATGCCGGTGCGCGCATCGAATAAACTACGGGCATGAAACCTCGCGCGGTTCTGTTCGACGCCTACGGCACGCTCTTCGATGTCTACAGCGTGGCGCTGCAGGCCGAGCAGCTCTTCCCGCAGCACGGCGAGCGCCTGGCTGTGCTGTGGCGCGACAAGCAGATCGAATACACCCGCCTGGTGTCGATGAGCGGCACCGAAAGCGCCGCGCGCGAACCCGGTGGCGGCAGCCCGTGGTACCGCCCGTTCTGGGACCTCACCCGCGACGCGCTGCGTTACGCCTGCGAGCGCCTGCAAGTGCCGCTGACAGCCACCGACGAGGCGCAGCTGATGAACGAATACCGCCAGCTCAGTGCCTTCCCGGAAAACCGCGAGGTATTGGTCGATTTGCAGCGCCTGGGCATTCCGACCGGCATCCTGAGCAACGGCAACCCGGACATGTTGAACGCGGTGGTGACCCACGCCGGCTTTGGCGACCTGCTGCAGCACGTCATCAGCGTGCACGCCACGCGGCGCTTCAAGACCGACCCGGCCGCCTACGCGCTGGGCACGGCCGCGCTGGGCCTGCCGGCCAAGGACATCCTCTTCGTCAGCAGCAACGCCTGGGACGCCATCGCCGCCACCTGGTTCGGCTACACCACCCTGTGGGTCAACCGCTTTGGCCTGCCCCTCGAACAGCTCGGCACGGTGCCCACACGCACCGGCACCAGCCTGCGTGACGTGCTCGATTTCTTCCACGCCTGATTCCATCTTTCGACCATGACACCACGTACCACGCCCACCCCCCGAACACCCGCTCACCGCCTGCAGGTGGCGACCGTCTTGCACCGCTTCATCGAAGAGCAGGTGCTGCCGGGCACAGGCGTCGCCAGCGCGGCTTTCTGGCAGGGTTTCGACGCCATCGCCCACGACCTCGGCCCGAAGAACCGCGCGCTGCTGCAGGAGCGCGACCGCCTGCAACTGGAGTTGGACGCCTGGCACAAGGCCAACCCGGGGCCGATCGGTGACATGCCGGCTTACCGGGCGTTCTTGCAGCGCATCGGCTACCTGGTTGAACCCAAGGGCCCGGTGCAATGTGACACGGCGAACGTCGACGATGAGCTGGCCACCCTGGCCGGCCCGCAACTGGTGGTGCCCATCCTCAACGCCCGCTATGCCCTGAACGCTGCCAATGCACGTTGGGGTTCGCTGTATGACGCGCTGTACGGCACCGACGTCATCAGCGAGACCGGCGGCGCCGAGAAAGGCTCGCGCTACAACCCGGTGCGCGGTGCCAAGGTCATCGAATACGCCCGCTACGTGCTGGATCGCATCGCGCCGCTGGCCCAAGGCTCGCACATCAACAGCACGGCCTACTTTGTGCGCCAGGGCCAACTGCGTGTTCGCTTGCAAGACGGCTCGACCACCGCACTGGCACAGCCCGCAAAGTTCGTCGGCTACCAAGGCCCGGCAGACGCGCCATCGTCGGTGCTGTTGCGCAACAACGGCTTGCATGTCGACGTGCAGATCGACCGCAGCACGCGCACCGGCAAGACCGACCCGGCCGGCGTCAGCGACCTGGTGCTGGAGTCGGCGCTGACCACCATCCTCGACCTCGAGGACTCGGTGGCCGCCGTGGATGCCGACGACAAGGTGCTGGGCTACCAGAACTGGCTAGGCATCCTCAAGGGCACACTGACCGAACAGGTCGACAAGGGCGGCAAGCGCTTCACGCGCCGGCTCAACGCCGACCGCGTCTACCAGCGCCCGGCCGGCGGCACGCGCACCCTGCCGGGCCGTTCGCTGCTGTTCGTGCGCAACGTCGGCCACCTGATGACCAACCCGGCCATCCTGTGCGGCGACGGCAGCGAACTGCACGAGGGCATCCTGGACGCCGTCATCACAGTGGCCATCGCGCTGCACGACCTGAAGCCGGCCAAGGGGCAGACCCTGCGCAATTCGCGCAAGGGTTCGATTTACATCGTCAAGCCCAAGATGCACGGCCCGGCCGAGGTGGCGTTTGCCAGCGAACTTTTCGGCCGCGTCGAAGCCATGCTGGGGCTGAAGGCGAACACCGTGAAGCTGGGCATCATGGACGAAGAGCGACGCACCAGCGTCAACCTGGCCGCCTGCATCGAGGCCGCGAAGGACCGCGTGGCCTTCATCAACACCGGCTTCCTGGACCGCACGGGCGATGAAATCCACACGGCCATGCACGCCGGGCCGATGGTGCGCAAGCCGCGCATGAAAAATGCCAACTGGCTGCGCGCCTACGAGTTCAACAACGTTCAGATCGGCCTGGCTTGCGGGCTGCGCGGCCGCGCCCAGATCGGCAAGGGCATGTGGGCCATGCCCGACCTGATGGCCGACATGATGAAAGAGAAGATTGCGCACCCGCAGGCCGGTGCCAACACCGCCTGGGTGCCCAGCCCGACGGCGGCCACCCTGCACGCGTTGCATTACCACCAGGTCGATGTGGCCAAGTTGCAAAAGAACATGGACAGGTTTGCGCACAGCAGCAAAGCCAAGCAGGTGGAAGAAAAACTGCTCGACGCGATCTTGCAGGTGCCCGTGGCGCTGGTGCCGTTCTGGACGCCCGCCGAAGTGCAGCAGGAGCTGGACAACAACGTGCAGGGCATCCTGGGTTACGTGGTGCGCTGGGTGGACCAGGGTGTGGGCTGCTCCAAGGTGCCGGACATCAACTACATCGGTCTGATGGAAGACCGCGCCACGCTGCGCATCAGCAGCCAGCACATCACCAACTGGTTGCTGCACGGCGTGACCACCGCGAAACAGGTGAAGGCCACCTTCGAGCGCATGGCCGGCGTCGTGGACCACCAGAACGCGGGCGATCCGGCCTACACGCCGATGGCGGGCAACCTGAAAGGTGCCGCCTACCGGGCAGCGTGCGACCTGGTCTTCAAGGGCCTGACGCAGCCCAACGGCTACACCGAACCGCTGCTGCACGCCTGGCGTTTGAAGGTCAAGGCCGGCGCGCCAGGCTGAAGCGCGTGCTTGTGCGCTGGGGCCCCAGCACCACGGTGGCGGCCATCATCGAACAGGGTGGCCGCTACCTGTTGATCGAAGAACACACGCCCGAAGGCCTGCGGCTGAACAACCCGGCGGGTCATCTGGACCCGGGCGAATCGCCGCAAGAAGGCGTGGTGCGCGAGGCGCTGGAAGAAACGATGCGCGCCTTCACGCCGACCGCGCTGGTCGGCGTTTATCTGTCGCGCTTTCAACGCCCCAGCACCGGTGAAGACGTGACCTACGTCCGCTACGCCTACGCCGGCACGGTGGGCGAAGAACTGCCCGGCCACACGCTGGACACCGGCATCGTGCGCACGCTGTGGATGACGCCCGCCGAGGTGCGCGCCAGTGCCGCGCGCCACCGCAGTGCCTTGGTGCTGACGTGCATCGAAGACCATCTGGCCGGACGGCGATTTCCGCTGGACTTGGTGACCACCGACGCCAGCGTCTACGCGCCCGAGATCAAGGCCTGAAGGCGCCACGATCAGCGCCCATCACGGCGGCGAATTTCATGTTGCGCAGGTATCCTGTGGCAATCCACGCCGCCACCCGGACGCCATGAGCCGCATCGCCCCTTTCCACCTCGCCTTCCCCGTCAACAACCTGGCCAGCACGCGCGCCTTTTACGGCGGCCTGCTGGGCTGTCCCGAAGGGCGCAGCAGCAGCGAGTGGATCGACTTCGACCTCTTCGGGCATCAGTTGGTCGCCCACCTGGCGCCGCCCAAGGCCGACGTGTCAGGCGCGGCCGATCACCACAACGAAGTCGATGGCCACCACGTGCCCGTGCCCCACTTCGGCGTGGTGCTGGACTGGGATGAGTTCGACACCTTCGCCGCCCGGCTGCGGGAGGGCGGCGTGACCTTCGTCATCGCGCCCTACATCCGCTTCGCTGGCCTGGTGGGCGAACAGGCCACGATGTTCTTCTACGACCCGTCGGGCAACGCGCTGGAATTCAAGGCCTTCAAGGACCGCAGCCAGTTGTTCGCCAAGTAGCCGCACGGCGGCTCGTGGGCCACGGCGTTTCAGGACGTGCGCGTGACCTTGTTCAGGTGGCGCGGGTGGTCGGGGTCCAGGCCCCTCGCGCGGGACAGCGCTTCGACCAGGCGGTAGAAGCTTTGCGCCACGGCGATGGGGTCGAGATCGACATGGCCGGTGGCAGCCAGCGGCAGGTCGCAGCCCGGCGTGCCGGGCGGTGCGGCCAGCAGCACGCGGGCGCCGCGCTCGCGCATCTGGGCGGCCAGCAGCAGCAGGCCCGCGTGCGCAGGGCCGTGGGGCGCGAAGACCAGCATCGGAAAACCGCGCTCCACCAGCGCCATCGGGCCGTGCTGCACCTCAGCACCTGAGTAGGCTTCGGCCTGGATGCCGCAGACCTCCTTGAACTTCAACGCGGCTTCCATCGCAATCGGCAAGCCGGTCCCGCGCGCGATGACGTAGAGGCGATCAGCGTCTTGCAGCACGGGCACGGCGGCGCTCCAGTCCAGCGCCCAGGCGCGCTGCAACGCGGCAGGCAAGTCAGCCAGCGCCGCGCTGAAAGCGGCGTCTTGCTCCCAAGCCGAAGCCAGCGCCGCACCGGCCACCAATTGCGCGATGCAGCTCTTGGTGGCGGCCACGCTCAGCTCAGGCCCGGCGTGCAGCGCAAAGCTTTGCTTGGCGGCCACGGCCAGCGGCGATGCAGCGTCGTTGACGAAGGCCACCGTGCGCGCGCCCTGTTCGCCGAAATAGCGCAACGGCGCGACCAGGTCGGGGCTCTGACCGGACTGCGAAAACGCCACCGCGACCAGCCCGTCGCAGACCAGGCGGCTTTGGTAGAGCGTGACCAGCGACATCGGCAACGAGGTGACCAGACGCCCCAGCCGCGCCATCACCAGATAGGCCATGTAGTGGGCCGCGTGGTCGCTGCTGCCGCGCGCCACGGTCAACAGGCTTAGCGGTGGCCGGTGGCGCAACTCGGTGCCCAGTTCGGCCAGCGCCGCGCCTTCGGCAGCGAGCAACCGCGCGGCGACGGCCGGGCCTTCGGCGGCTTCGATCAGCATGCGGGACGTCATTCGATCTCCTTCAGCGCAACACCTTCGACCAGCACCCGCTGCAGGCACAGCGTGGCGGCGTCCAGCACCACGATGTCGGCCACGGCGCCGACTTGCAAGCGACCGCGATCCGGCAAACGCAAATAGTTCGCGGCATGCGTGCTGACGCGCTCGGCGGCGTCTTGCAAGCTCAGGCCGATGTCGACCAGGTTGCGCAGCGCCTGGTCCATCGTCAGCGTGCTGCCAGCCAGTGTGCCGTCGGCCAGGCGCACGCCGCCCAGGCACTTGGTCACCGTTTGACGGCCCAGGCGGTAGTCGCCGTCGGGCATGCCGGCGGCCGAGGTGGAATCGGTGACGCAGAACAGCCCCGGTATCGCCCGCAGCGCGGCGCGGATGGCGCCCGGGTGCACATGCAGCAGGTCAGGGATGATTTCCGCGTGCTGGGCGTGGGCCAGTGCCGCACCGGCCGCGCCGGGCGCGCGGTGGTGCAGCACGCTCATCGCGTTGAACAGATGGGTGTAGCCCGTGGCACCTTGCTGCATCGCTTCAACGGCCTCTTCGTAGGTGGCGGCGGTGTGGCCGATCTGCACGCGCATGCCGGCTTCAACGAGGGCCGGAATCAAGGCCAGCATGCCACTCACTTCGGGCGCCAGCGTGACCAGCTTGATCGGCGCGATGGCGTGCAGCGCCAGCACCTCGGCCAGGCTGGGCGCGCGGGAAAACGCCGGCTGCGCGCCCAGCTTGTCGGGGCTGATGTAGGGCCCTTCCAGGTGCACACCGAGCAGGCGCGCGGCGCCACTGCTGTGCTCGCGAATAGCCGGCGCCATTGCGCGCAAGGCGGCTTCGATATCACCCAGCGGCGCGGTCATCGTCGTGGCCAGCAGCGCGGTGGTGCCGTGGCGGGCGTGCAGGCGCGCCATCGTCTGCGCGGCGTCGCCGGCGTCCATGGTGTCGGCACCGCCGCCGCCGTGCACATGCAGGTCGATGAAGCCGGGCAGCAGAACGGGCGTGTGGGCGTCGGCACGCACGGTGGCTTCATCGACGGGCACGCCGTCGAGCTGCACGATGCGGCCGTCGGCGATGTCGAGCCGGCCGCGCACAAAGCCCGAAGGGGTGAGGATGTGGCCGCTGAGGTGCTGCGTCATCGCGCGTCCAGCGCCAAGCGCAACAGCAGCAGCGCGCCGTCGGCGCTGTCACCGGCGGGCGCGACCAGCCGTGCCCGCAAAGCCGGTGGCCAGCGTGCGGCCAAGCGGCCGCCGACGCTGCCGTTCAGCACGATGGGCAAATCCACCGCGCTGGCGCTGGGCGTGCTCAGCGCGTGGGCCAATCGGGCCAGCTCGGCGGCAGCGGTTTGCAGCAGCGCTTCGGCTTGCGCGTCACCCTGCTCGGCAGCGTCAAAAACCAGCGGCGCCAACTGCGCGCAGGCGTTCTGGCCGGCGTGGACGGACCAAGCTTGTAGCGCAGCAGAGGCCGCGTCCTGGTCCGCATCCACGTCCGAATCAGGCTCGATGGCACCCGCCACCGCCGCCGCCAGCGGCCCGGTTGGCGCGCGGCCGTCCAGCGCGTTCTGCAGCGCGCGCACGGCCTGCAAACCCAGCCAAGACCCCGCGCCCTCGTCCCCGGCCGGCCAACCCCAGCCGCCGCAGCGGCGCACGCGTCCGTCGGCATATTTCGCAGCGGCCACCGCACCGGTGCCGGCTGACACCACGATGCCCGGCCGCCCCGCGTGCGCGCCGGCCAGTTGGGTGATGCCGTCGTTCTCCAGCGCGGCCAGCGCGTAGCCCGGGTTGGCGGCCAGGAAGTCGGCCCGCAGGCCCGCCACTTCAGCGCCAGCCAGGCCCAGGCCGAGTGCCACCTCGGCAGCGGCCGGCAAGGGCAAGTCCGCCGACACAAAGGCCGCCGCGATGGCCTGCTGCACATGCCGCCACGCCGGCTCGATGCCCAGCGCCAGCCCTGAAGGCCCGGCCAAGCCCTGCCCCAGCGTACGGCCCAAGGCGTTTTGCAGGCGGGCTCGCGTGCCCGTGCCGCCGCCGTCCACCCCCACCCTAAACGGCAGCGCGGCAGCACGGGCGCGCTGCGTGGCGCTCAACAACGGTGGGTTCACGTCGGGCGTTAGAACGGGATGTCGTCGTCCATGTCGTCAAAGCCGGTGGACGACTTGGCCGGCGGGCGCGGTGCCGGGGCGCTGCGGGCCGGGGGCGCGCTGCGCGCGGGCGGGGCCGAGCGCTGCTGCGGTTCGCCCATGTCGTCGCCCCCGCCCATCCCACCACCCATGGCGGCGCCGGTATCACGGCCACCCAACAGTTGCATTTCAGTGGCCACGATGTCGGTGCTGTACTTTTCGACGCCGTCCTTGTCGGTGTACTTGCGCGTTTTCAGGCGGCCTTCGACGTAGACCGCGCTGCCCTTTTTCAGGTATTCACCGGCGATCTCGGCCATGCGGTCGAAGAAGGTCACGCGGTGCCATTCGGTTTCCTGCTGCTTTTCGCCGCTGGTCTTGTCTTTCCACTGACGGGTGGTGGCGACGGACACATTGCACAGGGCGGAGCCGCTGGGCATGTAGCGCACCTCGGGGTCTTTGCCGAGGTTGCCGACGATGATGACTTTGTTGACTGAGGCCATGGGCTGCTCCGGCAAGGCGGTGTGGTTGGGTGGGTGTCCCATTATCGCGCCGGGTCCGTGCGCCGACGACACCCCGAGGCAGGCCTTCTTGCAGGTGCATGCCTGCGGGGGCGCCCAGTCGGGGGACGCTTGTACAGGGCCCTCAAGTACGATCGGTGCACACCATGTCTGCCGTGCTCGCACCCTCACCCGTAACCGCCCTCGTTCCCGAGCGAAACGCGCCGCAACAGGTGCTCCACGAGGTCTTCGGCTACCCCGCCTTCCGAGGCGCGCAGCGCGAAATCGTTGAACACGTGGTGGCCGGTGGCGACGCGCTCGTGCTGATGCCCACTGGCGGCGGGAAAAGTCTCTGCTATCAAGTGCCGGCCATCGTGCGCCACCGCGCCGGCCAGGGTGTGGCGGTGGTGGTCAGCCCGCTGATCGCGCTGATGCACGACCAGGTCGGCGCACTGGACGAACTGGGCGTGCCGGCGGCTTACCTGAATTCGTCGCTCGACGGCGACGAGGCGCGGCGTGTTGAGCGCGACCTGATGAGCGGCAAGCTGGTCATGCTTTACGCCGCGCCCGAACGCATCCTGACGCCGCGTTTCCTGGCCATGCTGCAGTCGCTGCATGAACGTGGTTTGCTGAGCCTGTTTGCCATCGACGAGGCCCACTGCGTCAGCCAGTGGGGTCACGACTTTCGCGAGGAATACCTGGGTCTTTCGGCGCTGCACGAGCAGTTCCCCGGCGTGCCCCGCCTGGCGCTAACGGCAACCGCCGACGACCACACCCGCGCCGACATCATCGAACGCCTGGCCCTGGAGGACGCCCGCGTCTTCGTCGCCAGCTTCGACCGACCGAACATCCGCTACACCATCGTCGAGAAAGACGAGCCCAAGAAGCAGCTGCTGCGCTTCATCCGCGACGAGCACGAAGACGACGCCGGCATCGTCTACTGCCAAAGCCGCAAAAAGGTCGACGAAACCGCCGCCTGGCTGGCCGACGAGGGCCTGAACGCGCTGCCGTACCACGCTGGCCTGGACGCCGCCGTGCGCCGCAAGCATCAGGACCGCTTCCTGCGAGAAGACGCCGTGGTGATGGTGGCGACCATCGCTTTCGGCATGGGCATCGACAAGCCCGACGTGCGCTTCGTGGCCCACCTGGACCTGCCGAAAAACATCGAGGGCTACTACCAGGAAACCGGTCGCGGCGGCCGCGACGGGCTGCCCGCCGACGCCTGGATGACCTACGGCCTGGCCGACGTGGTGAACCAGCGGCGGATGATCGACGAGAGCGAAGCCGAGGAAGATTTCAAGCGCCTGCAACGCGCCAAGCTCGACGCCCTGCTGGCCCTGGCCGAAGCCCACGACTGCCGCCGCGTGCGCTTGCTGGCCTACTTTGGCGAGCCCAGTGCACCGGGCTACCGTTGCGGCAACTGCGACAACTGCATCGCGCCGCCCAACACCTGGGACGCGACGGAAGCGGCGCGCAAGGCGCTGTCCTGCATCTACCGCTTTCGGCAGAACGGCGGGCAGCGTTTCGGAGCGGTGCACCTCATCGACGTGCTGCGCGGCAAGGCTACCGACAAGGTGGCGCAGTACGGCCACAGCAGCCTGTCCACCTTCGGCATCGGCGCCGATGTCAGCGACGCGCAATGGCGCCTGGTGCTGCGCCAGTTGATCGCCGCCGGCCACCTGCAGACCGAAGGCGAATTCAGCACACTGGCGCTGGCCGACAGCGCCCGCGAGGTGCTGCGCGGTGAAGTCGCCGTGCGGCTGCGTGTGGCGAGCGAAACCAAGGCCCGGGGCAAGACCAGTCGCAGCCGGGGCACCGGCAGCGCGGGTGGCGGAACCGGCGGCACAGCGGGCAGCCACAAGCCGCCGCCGCTGCCACTGGACCGCGCTGCGACGACCCTGTTCGAGCAACTGAAAGCCTGGCGCGCCGAGGTGGCGCGGGAACACAACCTGCCGGCCTACATCGTCTTCCACGACGCCACGCTGGCCGAAATGGCGCGCGAACAACCGGCCACGCTGGACGCGCTGGCCGGCATCAGCGGCGTCGGCGCGAAGAAGCTGGAAGCCTACGGCACCGAGATCCTGCGCGTGCTGGGCGGCGCGGCCTGAGCGGTCGGCCGGTGGCCGCCGGGCTGGCTCGCAAAGCCAGCGCCGGTATCATCGCGGGTTGCCCTCGTGAAACGCCACCATGCCGCGCCCTGACCCTGCAGTTCCCGCCAGTCCGCGCACGCCGTACCAGGAAGCGCGCAGTTTCAAGATCCGCGGCGCTCGCACGCACAACCTGAAGAACATCGACCTCGACATCCCCAAGCACGCGCTGGTGGTGATCACGGGGCTGTCCGGTTCGGGCAAAAGCAGCCTGGCTTTTGACACGCTGTATGCCGAAGGCCAACGCCGCTACGTGGAAAGCCTGAGCGCCTACGCGCGGCAGTTTCTGCAGTTGATGGACAAGCCCGATGTGGATGTCATTGAGGGGCTCTCTCCGGCCATCTCCATCGAGCAGAAAGCGACCAGCCACAACCCGCGCAGCACGGTCGGCACCATCACCGAGATCCACGACTACCTGCGCCTGCTGTACGCCCGCGCCGGCACGCCCTACTGCCCCGACCACGACGTGCCGCTGCAGGCGCAAAGCGTCAGCCAGATGGTCGACGCCGTGCTGGCGCTGCCCGAAGACACCAAGCTGATGGTCCTGGCGCCGGTGGTGCGCGACCGCAAGGGCGAGTTCACCGAACTCTTCGAAGACATGCAGGCCCGCGGCTATGTGCGCTTTCGCGTGGGCAGCGACGGCCACAGCGGCGCGGTGGTGGAAGCCGACGCCGTGCCCAAGCTGCAGAAAAACCAGAAGCACGACATCGATGTCGTCATCGACCGGTTGAAGTCCAAGCCCGACGTCAAACAGCGCCTGGCCGAGAGCTTCGAAGCCAGCCTGCGCATCGCCGACGGCCGCGCCATCGCGCTGGAAATGGACACCGGCAAAGAGCACCTGTTCAGCAGCCGCTTCGGTTGCCCGGCCTGCAGCTATTCGCTGAGCGAACTGGAACCGCGCCTGTTCAGCTTCAACAGCCCCGTGGGTGCCTGCCCGTCGTGCGACGGTTTGGGCCAGGTCACCGTCTTCGACCCGGAACGCCTGGTGGCCTTCCCCAGCCTGAGCCTGGGCGCGGGCGCCATCAAGGGTTGGGACCGCCGCAACAGCTACACCTACACGCTGCTGGAAACGGTGGCCAAGCACTGCGGCTTCAACATCGAAACGCCTTACGAAGACCTGCCCGCCAGCGCGCAACAGGTGCTGCTTTACGGCTCAGGCACGGACGACATCGAATTCATCTACCAGGCCGACGGCCCCAGCAAGACTGGAAAAGGCAAAGCTCGGGCGGTGAAGCGCAAGCATCCCTTCGAAGGGATCATTCCAAGCTTCGAACGCCGCTTGCGCGAGACCGATTCGGCCGCCGTTCGCGACGAGTTGACGCGCTACCAGGCCGCCAAGCCCTGCCCCGATTGCCACGGCACGCGTTTGCGCCGGGAGGCCCGTCACGTCTTCCTGCAGCACGCCGACCCGCAGCCACAAGGTCGGCGCGGCAAACCCATCTTCGAAGTCGAACACGACACCCTGGCGCACGCGCTGACCTACTTCGAAACGATGAAGCTGATCGGTGCGAAAGCCGAGATCGCCGACAAGATCGTGCGCGAAATCCGCAGCCGCTTGCGCTTCCTGAACGACGTCGGTTTGAACTACCTCAGCCTGGACCGCGGCGCGGATACGCTGAGCGGCGGCGAGGCCCAACGCATCCGCCTGGCCAGCCAGATCGGCAGCGGTTTGAGCGGCGTGATGTACGTGCTGGACGAGCCCAGCATCGGCCTGCACCAGCGCGACAACGAACGCCTGATCGGCACGCTGCAACACCTGCGGGACCTGGGCAACAGCGTGCTGGTGGTGGAGCACGACGAAGACATGATCCGCGCCGCCGACCACGTGGTGGACATGGGCCCCGGCGCCGGCGTGCACGGCGGCCAGGTGATGGCGCAAGGCACACCGCAAGAGGTGGCCGACAACCCAGAATCACTGACCGGCAAATACCTGGCCAATGTGCTGCGCATCGAGGTGCCCACGCGCCGCCGCGCGGCCAGCGGCTTCGGCGCCGCGCCCTTCCGCCTGGGCATCGTCAACGCGCGCGGCCACAACCTGCGCGGGGCCGACGGCAACGGCGTCAGCGTCGAAATACCCGTCGGCCTGTTGACCTGCGTGACCGGCGTCAGCGGCAGCGGCAAGAGCACGCTGATCAACGACACGCTGTACACGGCCGTGGCGCGCAAGCTCTACCAATCGCATGCCGAACCCGCGCCGCATGACCGCATCGAAGGGCTGGAGAATTTCGACAAGGTCATCAACGTCGACCAAAGCCCGATCGGCCGCACACCGCGCAGCAACCCGGCCACCTACACCGGCTTGTTCACGCCGATCCGCGAACTGTTCGCCGAAGTGCCGGCCGCGCGCGAACGCGGCTACGGCGCGGGGCGCTTCAGCTTCAACGTCAGCGCAGCCAATGGCGGCGGGCGTTGCGAGGCCTGCGAAGGCGACGGCGTGATCAAGGTGGAAATGCACTTTCTGCCCGACATGTACGTGCCCTGCGACGTGTGCCACGGCGCCCGCTACAACCGCGAGACGCTGGAGATCTTCTACAAGGGCAAGAACATCACGCAGGTGCTGGAACTGACCGTTGAAGACGCGTATGCCTACTTCAACGCCGTGCCCAACCTGGCGCGCAAGCTGCAGACGCTGCTGGACGTGGGCTTGGGTTACATCCGCCTGGGCCAGGCCGCCACCACGCTGAGCGGCGGTGAAGCGCAGCGCGTCAAGCTGGCGCTTGAACTCAGCAAGCGCGACACCGGCAGAACTTTGTACATCTTGGATGAACCCACCACCGGCCTGCACTTCCACGACGTGGGCATGCTGCTGAAGGTGCTGCACCAGTTGCGCGACGCGGGCAACACCATCGTCGTCATCGAGCACAACCTGGACGTCATCAAGACCGCCGACTGGGTCATCGACATGGGCCCCGAAGGCGGCGCCGGTGGCGGCTTGGTGGTGGTGACCGGCACCCCTGAAGATGTTGCCGCGCATCAGGGCAGCCACACGGGGCGGTTCTTGAAGGCTTTGCTGCCGGCCGTCGCAGCTTGACCCTTCACCCGACCGGTTGCGGCCCGTTAGGACATGAAAAAAGGGCCCCGAGGGGCCCTTTTGGGATAACAGCTTCAGCGCCTCACTTGAGGTGCTTGCTGATTTCCTTGGTCATGCCGAACATGCTGATCGACGCGGCACCGACCACAGCCTTCAGCTTGGCATCTGCATTGATCATGGTCCGCTTGACCTTGTCTTGCAGGTTGTTCTTCTTGATGTACTCCCACACCTTCTTGGTCACCTCGGTGCGCGGCATCGGCTTGTCGCCGATGACGGCAGCCAGGGCGGGGCTGGGCGTCATGGCCTTCATGAAGGCCGCGCTGGGCGTGCGCTTCTTGGCCGGGGCGGCCTTCTTCGCAGGCGCAGCCTTCTTGGCCGGCGCCGCCGGCGCAGCGGCCTTCTTCGCCGGAGCGGCAGCCTTCTGGGCGGGTGCCACAGCCTTCTTCGCCGGTGCTGCCTTTTTGGCTGGTGCGGCCGGGGCGGCCTTCTTTGCGGGAGCTTTCTTAGCAGTTGCCATTTGGATGTTCTCCATCAGTGTTTGAGGGATGCCAGTCGCCACGCGGACCTCGCTGAACCGGAGGTTCTGCGGGCCTGTCTATCCTGGCAAACAAGCAGGCGGGATGCTAAACCCTGCACGGGGCACTGAGAAGCTGTTTTCATAGGTGAAATCGCCATTTCGGGCATCGACGCCACGTTATGCTGCCTGCATGAAGATCATCGTGCGTTGGATGTTGTTGGCGGCGGCCCTGTTGTTGGTCGCCCATCTCTACCCCGGGGTCACCGTGAGCAGCTTCGGCTCGGCCCTGATCGCAGCGTTGGTGCTCGGTCTTTTCAATACCTTGGTACGGCCGCTGCTGGTGCTGTTGACACTGCCCGTCACCGTGATCACGCTGGGTCTGTTCCTTTTCGTGATCAATGCACTGATGTTCTGGTCAGCGGCCGGCGTGCTTGATGGTTTCAACGTCACCGGCTTCAGCGCGGCGTTGATCGGCTCGCTGCTGTACAGCCTGTGCGGCATGGTCATCGACGTGGCCACCGAACGGCTGTTCAGCAGCCCGTCGACGGTCTGACGGCTATTGCGGCGGCGGTTCGTCGCCCGGCCCGGGCCGGCTGCTGCGGTTGTCACCACGCGCTTCCAGCGCTAGCTGTCGGCGCGTCGCGGTGATCTGGCGCAGCCGCGCGTCGATCACCGAGCCCTCGATGAAGTCCTGACCCACCGCTGTGCGTGAGGCGCCCTGCGCGGCGCGCAGCCGGTCGATGGCGCCAGTCAGGTCACCCAGCACCACACGCGCTTCGGCGGCGGCGCGCATCGAGCGCAGCTTCAGGCCCAGCGCGTCACTGGTGCTGGCCAGCAACTCCCAGGCGGCCGCGTCGTGCGGCGCATCGGCCAACCACGTCTGCAGCGCTTCGGTGCTGGCACGCAGGGCGTCCGTCGATACGGCCGGATCGGCGCGGCGCAGCGCCAGCACGGCTTGCGCGCGCAGCAGCAGGGGCGCGCGTTCGACAGCCCCACTGGGCAGCGCATCCAGCGCCTGCAAGGCAGCGGCGGGCTTGCCGGCGGCCAGGCGAACTTCGGCCTGCAGCAGGCGCAGGACACGCTCGGCCTGCGGTTCACGTGGTGTGACGGTGGCTTCCAATTGCAGTGCCTGGGTGACCTGGGCTTCGGCCGCCGCGTGTTCATTGAGCAGAGTCGAGGCCTGCGCGCCGCCGTAGAGCGCCACCACGCGCTCGCTGCGCAGCGGTGAGGTGCCGCCGCCGGCCAGCCGCTGCAGCGCCTGCGCGCCTTCGGCCATCAGCACGCGCGAGCGCATCTGCATCAGCGCGTGCATCAGCGTGGAAGCGGCCGGCGCGCCGGGGGCGATCAGCGTGCGGTTGCGCGCCTCGCTGATGCGGTCGGTGGTCAGCGGGTGGCTGCGCAGATACGGGAAACCGCCGCTGTCGTTGATGCGCGAGGCCACGTCCAGCTTCTCGAACATCGAAGCCATGCCGGAAGGCGCGTAGCCGGCCGTCGCGAGCAAGCCGTAGCCGATGCGGTCGGCCTCGCGCTCCATGTCGCGCGAGAAGTTCAGCTGGCTCTGGATGGCCGCGCCCTGCCCGCCCATCACGGCCGCGTTGAAGACATCGGCGTTGTTGCTTTTGCTGGCCGCGATGATGCCCAACAGCAGCGTTGCGATGGCAATCATCGAGGCCCGCGACGACGGCGCGATGCTGCGCGCGATGTGGCGCTGCGTGACGTGCGAGAGCTCGTGCGCCAGCACCGACGCGAGCTGGTCGCGTGTGGTGGTGATGGCGATCAACCCGAGATGCACGCCGACGAAACCGCCCGGTAAAGCGAAGGCATTCACGCTGCGGTCGCGCACCAGGAAGGGCTCCCAGGCGAAAGCCTGGTCGGTGTCGGCGTCGATGTTGCCCAGCTGGCGCGCGGCGGCAACCAGCGGGCTGAACAGCGACTGCAGGTATTCCTGCAGCACCGGGTCGTCGAGAAATTCAGGGTCGCGCCGCGCCTCGCGCATGATCTGCTCACCCAGCCGGCGTTCGGCGCCCACACTGAGGTCTTCAGAGGCCTGCTCGCCCAGCGAAGGCAAACGCACCTGGGCCTGTGCGGGCAACTGCCCGCCGCCGAGCGTCATCAACACGGCCATTCCCGTGGCCAGGCAGCGGCGCCAGGCGAAGGCCAGGCGGGAACGGGGCTGTGCAACGGGGGCTTGCGAAAACATCGACCTATCATGACACCGCCGTGTTGCTGAACGTGTAGGCCTAGATGACAAGCTCGACTCAAGACCCGAATGCAGACCCGGGTGCAGACCCGGGTGCAGACCCGACGCCAGAGCGAAGCGCAGGCCCGCAAGGTGCCTCGCCGCTGACCCACTTCGACGGCCAGGGGCAGGCCCACATGGTCGATGTGGCGGCCAAGGCCGAGACCCACCGCGTGGCGCGCGCCAGTGGCAGCATCCGCATGCAGCCCGCCACTTTTGCCCTGATCGCCAGCGGGCAGGCGAAGAAGGGCGACGTAATCGGCATCGCGCGCATCGCGGCCATCCAGGGCGCCAAGCGCACCTCGGACTTGATTCCGCTGTGCCACCCACTGCCCATCACGCGCGTCGCGGTGGATTTCGAACTGGACACCGCTGCCAGCGCCGTGCACTGCAGCGCGCAGGTTGAAACGGTGGGTCGCACCGGCGTCGAAATGGAAGCGCTGACCGCCGTGCAAGTCGGCCTGCTGACCATCTACGACATGTGCAAAGCGGCCGACAGGGGCATGGTCATGACCGACATCCGCGTACTGGAAAAGCGCGGGGGGAAGTCGGGCGAATGGCGTTCTTTCATTGAATCAACGAAGTAAGGAAACATGTTGAAATTCAAGCTTGGCGTGGCAGCGGCAACCCTTGTGGCATGGACGGGTACGGCGCAAGCTGCCTTGTTCGACCGTGGCGGCGACATGATTTACGACAGCTCGCAGAACATCACCTGGCTGGCCGATTGGAATTACGCCAAGACCAGCGGCTTCGACGCCGATGGCCTGATGACGTGGACAGCGGCCAACAACTGGGCGAACAACCTGAATTACGGCGGCTACAGCGACTGGCGTCTGCCGACCGTAGCCCAGCCCGACACCACCTGCAGCGCCAGCTTCACCCCGCCGGGCGGCTTCCCCACGCAATACCTGGGCAGCGGTTGCCTCGGTGCCGAGATGGGCCATCTCGTCACACTGGACCTGGGTGGCAAGCCGGGCCTGGGGCTGCTCGACCCGGCCGGCAAAACGGCGCTTGAGAAGGCCAATCTGGCCCTGCTCAAAAACGTGCAAATCTGGGACTACTGGTCGGGCACTTCTTACCTGCCGCAGCCGATCAGCGCGTGGCACTTCTTCACCACCAGCAACCAGCAGAGCTACGGGGGCAAGATCATCTCGTCGTATGCCTTGGCCGTCCGCACTGGCGATGTCAGCGCGGTGCCGGAGCCGCAGGCCTGGGCGATGTGGCTGCTCGGCTTCGGGGTTTTGATCGCCGCGCGGTGGCGACGGCAGGCCTGACACCCATGTTGAGCGCGCGTCAGTGCGCAGCCAGCTCGCGCCAGCTCGGCGCACGCACCGGCAATTCGCAAGGGAAGGTCTCGGGTGCAGAAGCAGCAGGATCGACCGAAGCGGCAACAGCGGATGCCGGTGCGGGTGCAGGTTTGGATGCCGGCGCGGACTCAGTCGCAGAAACCAACGGCGCAGCCGTCAACGGGCAGGCCTGGAAGAAAGTCTCGGCGTCACCCTTGCGGAATTCACGCAATCGTTGGGCGACGTAACGCGCTTCGTCGAGCTTGCCGCGCTCGGCCAGCGAGCGCGACCACGCGATCATCAGGCGCGTGTCCAGCAGGTAATGGGTGGCCCGGTCGAAGGCGCGCGCGGGGTCACCCGAGGACACGCCCGACGTGGCCGCCGCGTAGTCGGCGTGGTGCGCGAAAAGCACGCTGCGCTGGCCGGCGGCGATGCGCACGTCCAGCGCCGCCGAGCCTTCGTCGGCCGCAAAAATGGCGGCCACGCGGCTGTAGTCCAGCACCGACAAAGCGGCCGCCAGCACGACCACCATATTGGCCACGGCAAGCGCCATCGAAGGCCGCTGAACGGCGGCTGCCACCGCCTTCGAGCCGGCAGCAGGCTGCCACAAAGCGAAGCCCCAGGCCCAGGCCGCCGGCAGCAGGAAGTAGCTGTACCAGAGCGGATACTCCAGCAGGCTGTGCAGGCTGATCATCAGCACCATCACCATCGCGCTGCGCTGTGCGGTGCCGAGTTCGCCCGTGGCCAGCCAGGCGCGCCGCGCGCCCTGCCACAGCGCCCAGACCAGCAAGCCGATCACCAGCAATGCCAGCGGCAAGCCCAGTTCCACCGCCAGTTGCAGCGGCAGGTTGTGGGTGTGGTCGAACAGCGCCGTGGGCCGGTGCGGTGAGGGCGTCAGCGACCACGCGTAGTTGAATTCACCGAAGCCGACACCCGTCCACGGCTGCTGTCGGATGAGGGCCAGCGTGTCACGCCAGATCGCGAAGCGCGAACTGGAAATGTCGGTCTCGGCCAGCCGCTCGGTGCCGCCAAAGCTGTGCGCCGAAACCGCCGCCCATTGCGCCATGCCCAGCCACGACACCGCGTACAGCAGCGGCGCCGCGACCAGCAGGCCGCGCACCGGCCGCGACAGACGGCGGTCCAGCCCGCCCCAGACGGCCAGGAGCACCACGCTGACCAGGCCGGTGCGCGACGCCGTCAGCACCACAGCAAAAACGAAGGATGCGAAGAGCAGCGCCGCCCATCGACCACGCAGACGGCCGAGTTGCAGCAGCACGGCCACGGCGATGCAGCTCCACAGCAGCAGGCTGCTGAGGTGGTTGGGCTGCCGCAGATTGCCCACCGCGCGGCCCGGGAAGCCGGAATGCGCGATCCAGTCGCCGTCGATGGCGCCGGGCCAGAAGACCTGCACCACCGCAATGCCCAGGTTGAGCCCGCCGGCCACGACCCAGCCCCAGCAGAAAGCGGCGAACAGATCGACCGCGGCGGTGCGTGGGTCGTCAGTCTGGATACGGGCCCGTGCACCGGCGCCGCTGGACACCATCACGGCGGCAGCCAGCAAGGAACCGATCAAGGACAACGCGAGGCTGGCCGGCAGCGACGCCCCCAGCCACGACCACAAACCAGCCGCCACGAGCAGGGCGATGGCAGCCTGCAGCGCCACGACGCCCCGACCGGCAGCCAGCGGCGCAGCGACCAACGCAAAGGCCGGCCACAGGGCGAAGGCCAGGGCCTGGTTCAGGAAAGTGGGCGACGGGGCGACGTTGTAGGCCAGCAGGGAGGGGATGGTTGCGGCGGCGGCGGCGAACGCCGTAGGCACGAAGGCATTGGCTGGGGTTGGGGTTTGAGGGGGCATGTTGACAGGGGGCGGTCTCGGAAAGCGATCAGGGCGCGATTCTCGGCCAGCCGGCGCGCTGCCGGAATCTGTGCGGTTGGATCTGGTGCCGACACTGTTACCGCAGAAAACGCAAATTTGCGTGGTGATGGTTGGTCCATGCGTGTGGCCTACACAGCTTCTGCGCGGTGCCTCGGCAAGCGGCGACCAACCTGAAGCTTCTTTCGGTCACTGGCATGCCCCGCAGCGCCCCCTCCACTGCATTTAGACGCCCCTGCTGCACAGGCCCGCGCGCCGATGTGCTTACCGACGGCAAACAACTGGGGCAGGTGGTGGAATTGCCCGAACTGGCTTGGCATGCGGCAACCATCCTGCAATTTGCGTTGCCGCGCGAACCGAATAACGCTTGCGTTACTGGCCAGCGGGCATTGCATTCCACAGACAGTACCTGCGGCAGCGCGCAGCCGACATGTCTACTTGTGGCAAACGGGACCGTACTGTCTGCTACTCCCACGCCCTGAGGGATCGCCGTGAGGGATCGAAGCAGCGGATACACTTCTGCGCGACTTTGACGCAACACCGGGCGATGCTTTCGATTGCTGATCCCTTTTTTCCAAATTCAGGCATGAGGGGTGCATGAGACACAAGGACGAAGACGTGGCGGTCATGCACGTAGCGTCACCCGCAGCAATTTGCGGCGCTTGGGCCAGGCGGCGCTTTCGAACGGTCGTTGAATGACCGAACTGCGTAGCATCTTGCGCGGGGCGGTACCGCTGGGACTGCTCGAGGTGTTGAGTCTGCTGATGGCGCTGGTGACGCTGCCGTATTTGATGCGCGTGCTCGGCCCGGTCGCTTTCGGAAAGTACGCATTCGGGGTTGCCGCTGCCGGGGTACTCTCAGCGTGCGTCGACTATGGCTTCAACCAGTTCGGCCCGAAGGCAGTGTCGCGCATCACAACTGACGGGGAACAGCGCGCCACCATCTTTTGGGCCATCCAGTACACCAAGCTGCAATTGGCTGCAGCGGCGGTGCCGGCGCTCGCCGGGCTGGCATGGGTCCTGGGGTTGCATGACAACTATGCGGCCGTGCTACCGCCGGCAGTGGCGGGAGTCGCGGCCAGCCTGCTGTTTCCGCAGTGGTTTCTGCAGGGCGCGCAGCGATATCGAACGCTAGCCGCTAGCGCCGCCGCCGCGCGCGTGCTTGCGGCGCTCGCAACGATGGTGTTCGTGACCAGTCCGAACGATGCGCCGCTGGCCGTGACGCTGCAAGCCTGCACGGGCGTGGTGGCGGGCTTGCTGGCACTGTGTGATGGCGGATACCGCGTTGCCATCCGCTGGCACAAACCCGCTCGCGGAGGCAGTCGCTACTATCTTCGCGCCGGGGGCCCGCTGTTCCTGTCGACTGCGGCCGTCTCTGCCTACACGACGGCGGTACCGTTGGTGATCGCTTTGCTCGCCACGCCCGCGACCGTCGGACTGTTCGGCGCAGCGGACAAAATGCGCGCGGCTGTGCAGTCTATCGTGGCTTCGGTCGGCGTGGCGGCGTTTCCCCAGTTCAGCCTGTGGATGAAGGAAGATCGAGCTCGCGGCCTGAAGGCTGCGCGCAAGGTTCTTGTCTTGCAGTGTGCACTGGCGATACTTGCCATAGCCGCAATGTTGATGCTGGCGGAGCCGGCGATCCTTCTGGCCGTGGGCACATCGTTCCTGCCAGCGGTACCTGTTGCACAGGTGCTGGTTTTTTGCATCTTCTGCACGGCGGTGAGCAACACGCTGGGCATGCAAATCATGCTGCCGCTGAACATGGACCGTGCGTTCTCCGGCATCCTGAGCCTGTGCGCAGCGGTGGGTCTCTTGGCGGTCTGGCTGCTTTGCTCACGCTGGCAGGCCATGGGCGTGGCACTGGCCGTGCTCGGCACGGAAGCTCTGGTTGCGTTGCTCATGGCGCTAACGCTGTGGCATCGGAAAGTGCTCTGATTTGCGATGAAGATCAACATCGTCGTTCCCCCACTTGCGCCGGACCGCTACACCGGCGGGATCTGGTGCATCCTGCAACATGCGCAGCAATTGGGGCTCCGTGGGCACCGCGTGCAGGTCGTGCCGACGCACCCGTGCGCCATACCGGAGTGGTTTCCCCGGCCTTGGGCCTTCGCCCTGCTGCGGACTCCGCCCCGACAGGCCCTTGGCAGGGGTGCATGGGCCATGGTGCGCGCTGGCACATCGGCCCTGTCTCACACCCTGCACCGGCACGGATCGAAGCGAGCAGTCGACGAAGCCGCGATTCGCCGCGGGGTAGGTCTGTTTGGCATCGGGCTCTCCAACTTCGGCAGCCACGGCATGCGAATGGGCGGTGCGGTTGATCACCTGACCCGTGTACTGCCAGCGGCCGATTTGACGTTGGCCAC
>JBBQAI010000067.1:0-21411 GCA_038316205.1 Burkholderiales bacterium | reverse complement strand
CCCGTCCTTGCGGCGCTCGTGGCCGGTCCTGCGCCCCGGTTAGCGAAAAACTCCGGGCCCGCCCGGGCACCGACTCTTCCCGGTTGCTCCCATCTCCCATCCCCCCCCCGCCGCCGTCCCCTATCCCCGCCACGCCCCGCCCCGCATGAGCCTACGCATCCACAACACCTTGACGCGACGCCTGGAGGCGTTCACGCCTTTGCAGCCGGGCCCGGTGCGGATGTACGTCTGCGGCATTACCGTTTACGACCAGTGCCATTTGGGCCATGCACGCATGGTGCTGTCCTTCGACACGGTCTACCGCTGGCTGCTGGCCAGCGGCTACCAGGTCAACTACGTCCGCAACATCACCGACATCGAAGACAAGATCATCAAGCGCGCGGTGGAGCGCGGCATCACGATCCGCGCGCTGACCGACGAGATGATTGCCGGCATGCACCGCGACTTCGCGGCCTTGGGTGCCGCCGTGCCGACGCACGAGCCGCGCGCCACCGATTACGTGACGCAGATGCTGTCGCTCATCGATCAATTGAAAGACAAGGGACTGGCCTACCAGAGCGCCAGCGGCGACGTGAACTACGCGGTGCGCCGGTTCAAGGGTTACGGCAAGTTGTCCGGCAAATCGCTTGACGAATTGCGCGCTGGCGAGCGTGTGGCCGTGCTGGGCGACAAGGAAGACCCACTCGACTTCGTGCTGTGGAAAGCCGCGAAAGACAGCGAACCCGAAGAAGCGAAGTGGACCAGCCGTTACGGCCCGGGCCGGCCGGGCTGGCACATCGAGTGCTCGGCCATGAGCTGCGCCTTGTTGGGTGAGCCATTCGACATCCACGGCGGCGGCATGGACCTGCAGTTCCCGCACCACGAGAACGAGATCGCGCAGAGCGAAGGTGCCAGCGGCGGGGAGTTCGTCCGCACGTGGATGCACAACGGTTTCCTCAACGTCGACGACACCAAGATGTCGAAGTCGCTGGGCAATTTCTTCACCATCGCCGACGTGCTGAAGCGCTTTGACGGCGAGACGCTGCGCTTCTTCATGCTGCGCACCCACTACCGCAGCCCCTTCAATTTCAGCGACCAGGTTTTGGAGGAAACGCGCACTTCGTTGAAGCGGCTTTACACCGCCATGGAAGCCGCCGGCGATGTGCCTGCGCTGTCTGCCATCGACTGGGCTGAGCCGCGCTGCGCGGCATTCAAGCTGGAGATGGACGACGACTTCAACACGCCCGGCGCCGTGGCGGTGCTGTTCGAGTTGGCCGCTGAAATCAACCGTGGACAAACTACCGACGCCGCGCTGTTGAAGGCGCTGGGCGGCGTGCTCGGCCTGTTGCAGCAGGGCCCTCGTGACTTCCTGCAAGGCGGCGTGCAAGTGGCCGCCGGCGGGCTGGACGGCGCTGCCATCGAAGCGCAGATCGCAGCCCGCGCTGCGGCCAAGGCCGCGCGTGATTTCGCGCTGGCCGACCGCATTCGGCAAGACTTGCTGGTCCTGGGCATTGCACTCAAAGACACGCCGCAAGGCACCACCTGGGTTCGCGACTGATCCATGCCCAAGACGCCCGCGGCGGCTGCCGCACCATCAGAAACAGCAGCGTCGACCGACGAGAGCCTACCGGCCAGCACACCCAGCTATTGGGACGAAGCCTGCAAGCATCTGGCGCGCCGCGACCGGATGATGAAGAAGCTGATCCCGCGCTTCGGCGAAGCCCGTTTGAAGACGCGGGGCGACGCTTACACCACGCTGGCTCGTTCCATCGTCGGCCAGCAGATTTCAATCAAGGCAGCGCAGTCGGTGTGGGACCGATTCGTGACGGTGGTGGGTGGCACCAGCGTGCATCTGCAGCCGCCTGATGTGCTGGCGCTGGACGTGCCGCGCATTCGTGAAGCCGGTTTGTCGGCGCGCAAATGCGAATACCTGCTGGACCTGTCGCGCCACTTCGACGAACGCCAGGTGCATGTCAATGAATGGCAGGCGATGGACGACGAAGCCATCATCACCGAGCTGATCGCCATCCGCGGCATCGGCCGCTGGACGGCCGAGATGTTCCTGATCTTCCACTTGATGCGCCCCAATGTGTTGCCGCTGGACGATCTTGGCCTGATCAAGGGCATCAGCCTGAACTACTTCAGCGGCGAGCCCGTTTCGCGTGCTGAAGCGCGTGAACTGGGCGAGGCCTGGGCGCCTTTTCGCTCGGTGGCCACTTGGTATATTTGGCGCAGCCTCGACCCTGTGCCTGTGGAGTATTGACCTGTGAGCAAACGCCACTTTCTCGAATTCGAACAACCCATCGCCGACCTCGAGTCCAAGATCGACGAACTGCGCTACGTGCAGAACGAGTCGGCAGTCGACATCAGCGACGAGATCCAGCGCCTGAGCCAGAAAAGCCAGCAGCTGACGCGCGACATCTACTCGAACCTGACGCCCTGGCAGGTGACGCAGATTGCGCGCCACGCGCAGCGGCCGTACACGCTGGACTACGTGAAGGAAATCTTCACCGACTTCCAGGAACTGCATGGCGACCGCCACTACGCCGACGACCTGAGCATCGTCGGCGGCCTGGCCCGTTTCAACGGCCAGGCCTGCATGGTGCTGGGCCATCAAAAGGGCCGTGACACCAAGGAGCGCACCCTGCGCAACTTCGGCATGTCGCGCCCCGAGGGCTACCGCAAGGCCTTGCGGTTGATGAAACTCGCGGAGAAGTTTGGCCTGCCGGTCTTCACCTTCGTGGACACGCCTGGCGCCTACCCGGGCATCGGGGCCGAAGAACGCGGGCAGTCGGAAGCCATTGGCCGCAACATCTTCGAGATGGCGCAGCTGGAAGTGCCCATCGTCAGCACCATCATCGGCGAGGGCGGCTCGGGCGGCGCGCTGGCCATCAGCGTGGCCGACCAGGTTTTGATGCTGCAGTACTCGGTGTATTCGGTGATTTCGCCTGAAGGTTGCGCGTCGATCTTGTGGAAGACCTCGGAACGCGCGTCTGATGCGGCAGAAGCGCTGGGCATCACCGCTCACCGCTTGAAGGCACTAGGCGTCATCGACAAGATCGTCAACGAACCCGTGGGTGGCGCGCACCGCGATATCCCGTGGATGGCGGCGCAGCTCAAGCGTGCACTGGCCGACGCCCTGCGCCAGAGTGCCGACCTCAAGCCCAAGGAATTACTCGACCGTCGCTACCAGCGCCTGCGCGCCTACGGCCGCTTCACCGACACCAAGGAGCGCTGAAGCGGTGCGCGCCGTCGCGGTGGCCACCAGCGGCGGCCGCGACTCCACGGCGCTGTTGCACAGCACAGTGAAGGCGGCGGTGCCGCTCGGCATCCGCGTGGTGGCGCTGCATGTGCACCACGGCCTGCAAGCCCCGGCCGACGACTGGTTGGTCCATGTTCGCACGCAGGCCCGGCGATGGGGCGCGGGCTTCGACAGCCGCCAAATCGCCGAGACACCGGCACCGGGCGCGAGCGTCGAAGCCTGGGCTCGCCGCGTGCGCTACGCCGCACTGACCGAGATGGCGCAGGCGGCTGGCTGCGACCTCGTTTTGCTGGCCCACCACCGCCGTGACCAGGCCGAGACCTGGTTGCTGCAGGCCTTGCGCGGCGGCGGTCCGGCGGGTTTGTCGGCCATGCCGCGTCAGCTCGAACGTGGCGGTATCCAATGGAGCCGGCCTTGGCTGGACATGCCGCGTGAGGCCGTCGAAGCCTATGTGCAGCGCCACCGTTTGCGCTTCGTTGAAGACCCCAGCAATGCAGACCCGCGGTATGCGCGCAACCGCCTGCGCGGCGCGGTCTGGCCGGCCTTGCTGGCCGCATTCCCCCAAACGGAAAGCGCGCTAGTGGCTGCCGCCGCTCAGGCCCAGGAAGCCGCCGCGCTGGCCGCCGAGGTGCTGGCGCAAGACCTGCCGCCGTTGCTGGACGACGGCGGCGGCCTGCAGACCACCGCGTGGTTGGACTTGCCCCCGGCGCGGCGGCGCAACGCCTTGCAGGGTTGGTTGCGGCTGGTGTTGGGGCGCGGTGCACCTGAAGCCTTGTTGGCGCGGCTAACGGCCGAATTGCCTGGTAGCCGATCCGCGAGCTGGGACGCGCCCAGCCACCGCTTGCGGCTCTATCGCAGTGTGTTGCGCGCGGTGATCGCGCCGCCTGTATCCGTCGCAGCACCGAAGACATCCCCTGCGCTGGACCTTTCAGTGCCCGGCTGGCATCTGATGCCCGAATGGGGCGGCTGTTGGTTGATCGAATCCACCAAAACCGATGGCCTTGCGCCTTCGCTGCTGCAGGGGGCGCAGCCTGCGCAGCGCAGCGGTGGCGAGCGCTTCAGCCTGGCCCTGGGCGGAACGCCGCGCAGCCTGAAGAAGCAGTTCCAGGCCTGCGGCATCCCGGTCTGGCAGCGCAGTGGGCCGCTCCTGTTCAGCGCTGACGGCCGCTTGATCTGGGTTCCCGGCCTCGGCGTCGATGCCCGGCTGCGAGCGGGCGCCGGCGAGCCGCAGCTGCAGGTCTCGTGGACGACTGACCCTGTTGCGATGACAGTGCCCCGTCAGCCCGCCGGCTAAAATTCGGCGGTTTCGCTGTGCGGCCCGGTCACCCGGGCCGTGTGTCCCGTATCCCTCTACCCAAGCCGGCCTGGACCGGCACCACCGATGGCCTTGATCGTCCACAAATATGGCGGCACTTCGATGGGCTCGACCGAGCGCATCCGGGCCGTCGCCCAGCGCGTGTCCAAGTGGGTGCGCGCGGGTCACCAACTGGTCGTCGTGCCTTCTGCGATGAGCGGCGAGACCAACCGCTTGCTCGGCCTGGCCAAAGATCTGCTGCCCAACGCCCACACGCCAGAAGCCCTGCGCGAGTTGGACGCCATCGCGGCCACTGGTGAGCAGGTGTCGGTCGGCCTGCTGGCCTTGGCCTTGCAAGCTCAAGGCCTGCAGGCCGTCAGCTACGGCGGCTGGCAGGTGCCCATCGCCACCGACTCGGCTTACACGAAAGCCCGCATATCCAGCATTGACGACAGCCGCGTCCGAGCTGACCTGGCGGCCGGCAAGGTGGTTGTCATCACCGGCTTACAGGGCATAGACCCCGCAGGCAACATCACGACGCTGGGCCGGGGTGGCAGTGACACCTCGGCCGTGGCCGTGGCCGCCGCGCTGAAGGCCGCCGAGTGCCTGATCTACACGGATGTGGATGGTGTCTACACCACCGACCCGCGCATCGTGCCCGAAGCCCGTCGCCTGAAGACCATCAGCTTCGAAGAGATGCTGGAAATGGCCAGCCTGGGCAGCAAGGTGTTGCAGATCCGCTCAGTGGAATTCGCCGGCAAATACCGCGTGCCGGTGCGCGTGCTGTCAAGCTTCACGCCCTGGGACATCCCGCTGGAAGAAGAAGCCTGTTCGGGCACCCTGATCACTTTCGAGGAAGACGAAAAAATGGAACAAGCCGTCGTAGCGGGCATCGCGTTCAACCGCGACGAGGCCAAGATCAGCGTCATCGGCGTGCCCGACAAGCCCGGCATCGCCTACCAGATCCTGGGCCCGGTGGCCGACGCCAACATCGACATCGACGTGATCATCCAGAACGTTTCGCACGACGGCCGCACCGACTTCAGCTTCACCGTGCACCGCAACGACTACGCGCGGACCATGGACGTGCTGCAGCAGCAGGTCATGCCGGCCACCGGCGCGGCGCGGCTGCTGGGCGACGCCAAGATCTGCAAGGTGTCCATCGTGGGCATTGGCATGCGCAGCCATGTGGGCGTGGCCAACACCATGTTCCGCACGCTCTCGGAAGAGGGCATCAACATCCAGATGATCACCACCAGCGAAATCAAGACCAGCGTGGTGATCGACGAGAAGTACATGGAACTCGCCGTGCGCGCGCTGCACAAGGCCTTCGGCTTGGAGGCTGTAGCCGTCATGACGGGCTGATGCCCGCAGCGCCCCAAGGGCGCCTGCGCGGAAGCGCTGGCCCCGCATTGACGAATGTCGCCGATGCGCGCACGCTGACAGCGCCTTGGCCGGCCCGGACATGCCTTGATTCGGGTGCTGCGCCGGCTTCCAGGTGAAGTAGAGGTTGTTCCTGTTCGGTCCGCGACTCGCGGGTCCTGCGCAGTCGCGGGTTCCTCACTCTCGACCCTTTGGAGCCCCTATGAAAACCCTGACCTTGCTTGCCAGTGGCCTGGTGCTGTGCGCTTCCAGCGCATTGGCGCAAAACACGAATTCCGACTTTCTGAGGATCAGCCTGCCGGGTGCCGCGCCTTTCACGGTGGTCATGCCGGAAGGGCCGCCGGCGCCGGCGCCCGAAACGGCGATCTACAACTTGCCGATCGGCCCGGACGGACTCTTTGGTGGTGTGCTGCCAACGACGGGCCTGCCGGTCCTCACGGCTGTCGCCTTGCTGGAGCCATTGGGCACCGTCATCGATCCGGGCGAAACGCCGGTGTTCTGGGGCACCGCCGCGAACCCTCGCGTGCTCAGTGACCTGGTCATCACTTTCGCCACGCCCAACAGCCTGGTGTCACCCGTGGGCCTGGCTTTCATTTCAGACGGCGACGGGAATCTCGCGCCCTGGGCGGCATTCCTGCTGGGATCGGGCATGCCCGTGACGGTGCTGGACGAGACCGGCGCGGTGATGGACCTGACGTCGCCGCTGTCGACGCCGTACAAAGTCGAGGCCTTCTCGGATGTCGGCCCGGTGCCCGAGCCCGGATCGGCGGCGCTGTTGCTGGCTGGCATGGGGGCGATAGCCTGGGCGGCGCGCCGTCGGCCCCTGCGTTGAGCCCTGGGTCACCTCGACTCTGTCGCTGACTGGCATCAACCGTCCACGAAGCCGGGCTAGAATGCGGGTCTTCGCCGGAGTCGTGACCGAGTGGCCGAAGGTGCTCCCCTGCTAAGGGAGTATGTGGGCAAAACCTGCATCAAGGGTTCGAATCCCTTCGACTCCGCCAGACAGCCAGTAAGCAATACGGACCCTTTGGGTCCGTATTGCTTACTGGCCCAGCATCCCCCCGCCAGCACTGAAAGCGCTGCTACATTGGCTTTCTGGGCCGCCGCGCCAAGCGATCCAGGCTTCCGATGCGCCGGCGGCGCGGGCCACCGACGGCGGCAGCGCGACCCGCGCCGTGCGGCAGTCTGCCAGCTGAATCTGCAGTGCGGACGTGTACTCATCCAGCGCCAAGCCCAGGCATTTCAGCTTGGCCTCGTGGCAAGCCCAGGCCATCGCGAAGCACTGTCTGTTGGCTTGAGCCGAGTTTGTGCTTACCGCCGTCGGCGGCGGGTCTGCGCCCAGGTACAGGCGGGTTATCCGTTCCAGTTCCTCTGGGCTAGCAGCGGCCAGCCCGCGCGGACCCACCACGTCGATGCCGACGCACCCGCGGTCGCACCAGGCCAACAGCGAAAAGCCGTCCTCGTGGCTGATGGAAGCCCGGCCGGCGCCGCTGGCGCTGGCCTCAGCAGTCAGGAACGGCCCGGCAATCTCGGGGCCGGCGTGTTGCATCAGCAGTTGGCGTGTTCGCTGGCGCGCCTGGCTGCGCTCCTGCTCGTGGCCCTCAATCTGCGGGTGCGCCATGGCAAGCACATGCAACACCGGCCAGTCCGGCGGGGGCGCCACCACGCGGCAACGCCACACGGCGGGGTCGGCCTTCATCGGCGCGTTGCCGGCACACCCTGCCAGGCGGTGCCGGCGGTCAGGGTCTCGCCCTTCATCACGAGCGTCAGCGGACCGAGGTCGACGTCGTCGCCAACGCGGGCACCGTAGAGCACATTGCAGCGTGGGCCGAGCGTGACCCGCGCGCCGATGTGCACCGGGCCGATCTTCATCACACGGTCCTCGAACAGATGGGTCTGGGGGCAGCAGTGGGCGCCGATTTCGCTGTGCGCGCCGATGTGCACGCAGTCGAATTCGGTGATGTCGGTGGTGTCCAGCCAGGCCGACGCGGCAATGCGGCAACCCAGCAAGTTCAGCGCCAGAGGCAGCAGCGGCGTACCGCGCAAGTAGCGCAGCACGTTGGGCACGGCGATGCCTTCGAACATGTTCGTCACCGCCTCCGAAAGCCAGACGAAGGGCGTCCACATCGGTGCCGAGCGCTGAACATAACGGCCGATCAGCAGCCACTTCAGCACCGCCACCCAGACGAAGGTGGTCAGCCCGAACAGCACGCCGGCCAGCGCCAGTTCCGCCGTCACGAGGCCCCATCGGTCGGCAGCGGCCAGCGGCATCACGTCGAGCACGATCGCATAGCCGATGGCGATGACCAGCGCGTGTGGCGCGGCGATGCGGAATGCCTCGACCGCGCCGCGGCCGATGCGGCGCCGCAGCGCCGGGCTGTAGGTCAGCGAGTCCTTCGTGGGGGCCGTCTGCTCACGCGCCGGCAGGTGCATCGCCGGCGACCCGAGCCAGGTGTCGCCGCTGTGCATGGCGCCGTTCGGTGGCGCCGCCGACAGCACGCCGATCAGCACGTTTTCCGGAATCACCGTGCCGTCGGGGATGTACGCGCCGTTGCCGACGAAGCTGCGGTGCGACACGACAGTCGGCTGTACCGTCATCCAGCCGCCTACGACCTGCTCGTCACCCAGCATCACCGCGTCGGCGATGAAGGTCTCGTCGCCCAGCGTCAGCATGTCGGGAACCACGCCCAGTGCCGTCGACAACTCGGCGTCGCGGCCCACCTTGGCGCCCAGCAGCCGGTACCAGGTGGCCGAATATACGGTGGCGTAAATGCCGTGCAGAACGGCAAGGCTGGCCTCCTGGATCTGGTTGACGAGCCATTTCGCCAGATACCGGTTGCTGTGCACGGGCCATGACCCGGCCTGCGTGCGCGGCAGGAAGACCCAGCGGATGCCGGCGGCCAACAACGCCGTGGCAGCAATCAGCACCAGGCTGGCCGGCATCGCCAGCGCAAAGAATTTGACCAGCCGCAGCACGAAGGCCTGCACGTTCGTGATGGTGCCGGCCTCGACCAGCGGCCGAACCGAGATGGCCTCGACGTCGAGACTGTCGATCAGCATGAAGGCCGGGAACACCGGCAGGAAGAAGGCTGCTGCCACAGCCAACGAGCCGACGACGAAGCACACGGCCTCCAGGGCGAGCCGGCCTCGCGTGACGGCCGGCCGCGGTGGTCGGCTGGCCGGTGTGTCGCTGCCGACGTCGTGGGCCGGTGAGCCTGCCCAGATGCGCGCTGCCGGCACGCGCTCGCCGCTGCGCAGTGCCGTCTGGCCCTGCAGGTGGGCGCCATCGCCCAGTTCCACGTCACCTTCAAGGACGCAGAACGAGCCCACCGCACACCCGCGGCCGATTGCAATCCGGCCCAGATGCAACATGCCGCCGCGGACGCAGGCGTTCTCAAGGTTCACCGCGTTGCCGATGCTGGCACCGTCGCCGATGTCAAGCAGTTCTGGTGCGCGCAGCGTGATCGAACCCAACATCACGTCGCGCCCGATGCGGGCCCCCAGCGCCCGCAGCCAGCCCACGTAAAGCGAGGAGCCGGCGAACATGTAAGTGGGCGCGGCTTCCAGCAAACGGTCGGCCAGCCACCAGCGGAAATAGACCCATCCCCACAGCGGGTAGACGCCGGGTCGCAGGCGGCCGGCAATCAGCCATTTGCCCGCCCAGGCCACGGCGAATTCCAGCACCGTGGCCAGCAGGAACATCAGCGTGGACATCATGACTGCGACCCCTACGGAGTCCTCGGGCTCGCCGGTGAAGAAGTGGTACGTAAAAAACGGCGCCAACCACTGCGCCATCTTCAGCAGCACCAGCAAGGGGCCGGCCAGAACTTGCGCTGCGCCGCAGCGCCAGCGCCGCCAGGCCGAATGAATCACGAAGGCGCGCGGTGCCGCTGCGCTGCCGGATGCGCTGGCCAACTGGTCGGCGTCGGCCTGTTGCTGCAGCGCCTGCGCCAATGCGCCGACATGGCGCAAGCGGTAGAGGTCGCGCACTGTGGCGTGCGCGAAGCGCGGGTCCTGGCGCAGTGCTGAGATCAGCCGCGCGGCAAGCAGCGAGTGGCCGCCGAGGTCGCTGAAGAAATCCAGGCCGCGGCGTATCGGCTGGCCCGGAAACAGCTTTTGCAGTGCGGCGAAGAGCACCGTCTCTGCCGCCGTCTCCGGCAGGTCGGAATCGGCGGCGGGACGTGGCGCCAGTGGCATCGCACGCAGCGCCTTGCGGTCGATCTTGCCGGATGGAATGCGCGGCATCTCGGCCAGCATTTCAAAGTGCGACGGCACCATGTACGGGGGCAACAGTGCGGCCAGGGCCGGGCGCAGCGTGGCGGCCTCAAGCGCCGCAGCGCCAGCGGTACTGGTGGCACTGGTGGCGGGGACAATATAGGCGACGAGTTGTGCAATGCCCTCGTCGTCGCGCAGCAGCACGGCAGCGGTACCCACGCCAGGCTGCTGCGCCAGCAAGGCTTCGATCTCGCCCAGCTCGACGCGAAAGCCGCGGATCTTGACCTGGTCGTCGGTGCGGCCCAAGCACTGCACCTGCCCGCTGACGTCGATGACCGCCAGATCACCGCTGCGGTAGAGCCGGCCGTCGTTGTCGCTGGTGGCCCAGGGGTTGGGCAAGAACTTGCGCTCGCTGAGATCGGGACGGCCGAGGTAGCCTTGCGCCACGCCAGGGCCGGTGATGCACAACTCGCCGGTGCGCCCCGGCGGCAGCAGCACCAGCGGCGCCGGCGTGCCGGCTGGCCAGGCGTCTTCGTCGATGGCCTCGATCACCAGCATCCCGTAATTCGGCAGGGGCCGGCCGATGGTCACCGGCTCGCCGGCGTGCAATTCGGTCAGGCTGGCCGAAACCGTGGCCTCGGTCGGCCCGTAGCTGTTGAAGACCTGCCGACCCGGCCGCGCCCAGCGTGCCACCAAGGCCTGAGGACACATCTCGCCGCCCAGGTTGATCAAGCGCAGGCCGGGCACGTCGTCAGCGAAGAGAGCCAGCAGCGTCGGCACCGCGTGCAGCACGGTGATGCCCTGGTCGGTCAGCAGGCGCGGCAGCAGATCGGGGTCGCCGGTGACTTCGGGCGGCGCGACCCACAGCGTGGCGCCGACCAGATAGCTGATCCAGATCTCTTCGAACGACATGTCGAAGGAGACCGAAAAACCCTGGTAGACGCGGTCCTCGGCTCGCACACCCAAGCAGGCGTTCTCGCTGCGCAAAAAGTGGCAGATGCTGCGCTGCGAGATCGAGATGCCCTTGGGTTTGCCGGTCGAGCCCGAGGTGTAGATCACATAGGCCGTGTCGTCGGGCTGTGCCCCTGAGCGCCGGCGCAAGGCCATGTCCACCGTGTTCTTGGGCAAGGGCGCGAGCAGCGCGTCGGCGTCTAGCAGCGCCAGCGCCAGCGCCGGCGCTGTGTGCGTCAACTCGCGGGCCTGTGCCGGGCTGGTGACCAGGGCAACAGCCCGTGCATCGTCCAGGCAGGCGGCCACGCGTTCGGGCGGCATCTGGTGGTCTAGCGGCAACCAGGCGGCGCCGGTCTTGGCGATGGCCAACTGCAGCACCAGCAACTCGAGACCTCGCGGCAACCACAGTCCGACGATCGTTCCCGGGCCGGCGCTGTGCTCGCTGATCAGGCGGTGGGCGGCGACGTCGGCCCATGCGTCGAGTTCGCTGTATCGCAAGCTGCGGTCGCCGAAAATCAAAGCGATGTGTTCGGGCCGGCGGGCGGCCGTGCCTTCGAACAAGTCGGCCAGCACCTCGTGGCGCAGCAGACCGGGTTGCCGGGGACCGTGAAGGATCCCGGGCGTGAGAGCAAAAGTCATGGATGGGCGGTCTCGTCCCGCCTGGCACTGCGAAAGTGTGAAGGCGTCAAGGTTAGCGCATCAACACGGTCCCAGCCCTGCACGCGCAGGGTCAGCATGAAGCCTTGTCGCGCGAGGTTGGCTGGATCAGACGAGGGGGATTTCGTCATGCGTCAGCGATTGCTCCACAAGGCCTGTTGAAGTCGACGAATTGCGTCGCCGTGGGGCTTCACGCGCCGTCGAGGGCGGGGATCAGTGGGGTCCGGTTTTTGACCCGGCTACCAGTGTCTTGTCAAAGAAAGTCACGAGCGCTGCGTTGAAGCCGGCGTGGAATGCGGTTCGGTCGAACCCGCTGGAACTGGTGCAAATGGGTGGCGCGATCGCTGCCAGGGCATTGCTGCAAGGCGCCAGAAAGTCGTAGTGTCCGGCGTTGGAAACCACTTGATAGTCCGGCGCCTGCGGCAGCGCCAGCCGGACGGCTTCGGCGTAGCGCGGATGCGGCACGACGACATCGTTTTCGGCGCGCCAAAGCTGGACGGGTACCTTGACATTCTTCAGTCCAGCCGGACTGAAGGTGAAGCCGAGCGCGGGTGCTGCCACGACCGCGACCTTGATGCGAAGGTCGGCCACCCCCATGACCGTTGACGTTGGCACTGTCGCAGCCTGGCTTGGGCTCTTCGCCATCAATTGGCACGCGTAGTCGCGGGGATACTGAGCGCACATCGGCCCAATCTTCGAAAAATCAGGCACCCCACCGATGCTCGCCAGCGCCGTGAAGCCACCGGTCGAGAAGCCAAACACGCCGATGCGCGCCGGGTCTATCGTGGTCCTGCCACTCCAAGTCGAGAGCATGTGGTCTACGGCCCGGTTGATGTGGCGGGGTCGGGCCATGACATCGAGGCTGCGGCTCTGGTCGGCATAACTGTCGCCCGTGTGGGTGACAGCCACGACGACGAAACCGGCATCGGCCAGCGCAATGGCCGTGTCGAAATGGCTGAGGGACGAGCCGCCGTTGCCATGCGACACGACCACCAGCGGCAGGTTCTTGCCTTGAATGGGGGCGTTGATCGCCACGCTCATCGTTGTCGGTCCCATCGACAGCGGTGTCGCTGTGGCCAGGCTCGGGTACCAGATGCCGATCTCCAGGGGTTTGCCATCGGGATCAGCGGCAAACCCGCGCTGAAACCCGGCGGCATGGGCGCAGGGTCCGGCGAGCGTTGTGGCGAGTAGAGCGGCAGCGGAGAGCAGTTTGAATGTGAGCGTTTTCATGGCGGTGGTGGACTTCAGTGGAGGTGCGTCCGCGAGTGCCTGCACGGACCTGCTCCCAGTCTTGTGCCCTGCGACGAAGTGCGGATTCGATTCGCGTAGTGAAGTTGAAGTCCAGACAGCCGCAGTGCGACCCGATCGGACTCTCCACGTGGCATTCACTACAAGGATGATCCGGCGACGCTGGCGGCCAGCCCCGGGGCCGCAAGGCGAGCAGCGGCCCGCGCCGCCTACGACGTTGCGGCAGCCGCTGAGTCCGTGACCGCGGCCAAAGGCACCCCCTTCGTCAGTCCCGCCGCGTCCAAGACCTTGACCTATTTCGGTGGCCCGGTACTCACGAACACCTACGTTGTTCCCGCCTACTGGAACAGCAGCGTCAGCTATCAATCCAATCTGAACGGCCTGTTCAGTGCGGGCAAATTGCCCGCACCGACCGCCCATGCCTACTATCCCGTGCACTTCAACGCCGGTGTGTCCGTCTCGGACACCGGCGGCGCAAAGTCCTGCGTCACCTGGTGTGCTCACCACGGCACCTACACCCGCAACGGCGTCAACGTCAATTACGGGATCATTCCTGACCAGGGTGGAAGCTGTTCAGGCGGTTGCGGCAGCAACGCGCAGCGCTTCAACAATTTGACATCGGTCGCGTCGCACGAACTCGTCGAGGCCACGACCGACCCGGCGGTGGGCTTGGCCACCACCTACGCGCCGCCCCTGGTTTGGTACAACAAGACCTACGGCGAAATTGGCGATATCTGCAACGCCCAGCAAGCCACCATCACGGTGGGCGCGGCGAGTTACGTCGTGCAGACTGAATGGTCGAACGCTTCGAACGCCTGCAAGGTCGTCAGGTAAGTTGCAATGCAACGCGCGCCGGTCTACAAACCGGCGCGCAAGCCGGCCACCCACAGTGGCCGCACTTGGTCGAAGATGGACGGGGCAGCCCCAAAGGCCTGGCGGTCGCGCGCCAGTTGAACCCAGAGCCGCGTGTCGTGCGGGCCGGTGTCGACCTTTTGTGAGGCGCGCAATTGCACATTCCAGGCGTGCACGGCTTCGTAACTTTCGGGGTGGTGCGCGAGTGTCCAGGCCAGACCCACCAGGTCGGCGTAAGCCTCTTCGCGCCGGGTGCGCCACATCTCGGCCAGCAGTTCAGCCTGTTCGTCGGTGACACGGGCGCGCCAGCGCTCGTCGTCCAAGCCTTGGGGTACGCTGCCCCAGGTCCGCTGCAAATGGCGCCAGCAATGCCCAAGCTCATGGGCCGTGATGGCTTCGACGACGGCGCTGACCAGACTGGGTTCGATGCGGTCGAGCGTGGCTTGCGCCTCAGGGTTGCCGCGCATCGAGAGCACCAGCTTGCAGCGTCCGTCCACGAAGGCCATGCCCAGCGGCGTCTCGCCGTCCGTGGCTTGCGGCTGCACGATGATGTCCAGTGGCAGGGCCTGTTCGCGCGCGAACAGCAGTACCGGCACAGCGGCTTCGAGCCACCGGCGCTCGGTGGCGGTCAGTTCGACGGCCTGCGCCGTCAACGCTGCCAGGGCCAACACGAGCCCCAGCGCACATCCCCATTGCTTGCCCATGGCCTGATTTCCGGTCGATGAAGCGCTGGCTGCGCGGCACGGGTGGCCGGCAGCAAAGCCAACGACACCCCCCGCCACCAGCCTGAACGCAGGGGGGCAGCAACAGCGGGCGGAAGTGAGCCCTGTTCAGCCTGTACTTCGTCGCGCTTTGCACGGTGTACAGCCGGGTCGTGCCGACCGGGTGGGTTCAGGCTCGCTGGGATATCGCTCAAGCGCCAAGCTGGTGCTGCCGATACCTTCGAAGCATCGTGTTTCGGCGCAACCGAAATCGTCGGCACAGGCAAGCGACAGCGGGCACGGGATCAGCAACGCAATGAGAAAGAGCCAAACATGTCTGCCGTCGTTTCAAGGACTCCAGCGCCTGCCGCCGTTTTCGGCCAGGATCAGCACACCGACGGTGGATTCTTTTCCCACCACGGCATTTGGGCGCCGGGCGTGCGACTGTTCCGGCAGATTAGCTTCTCGGCCAAGGCGCTGGTCATCTCCTTGGCATTCACGTTGCCGTTGCTGGGCATGCTGGTCTGGCAGGAGGCGTCCGAATACAAGCTTGCGATGCAAGCACGCATGGACGCTACGCGACAGCACGTGGAAATCGCCCACGGATTGGTCGTGTGGGCGCAGGCCCTGGAAGCCAGCGGCGAACTGACCCGGGACAAGGCGCAGGGCATGGCCCTGCGCACGTTGGCAGCGCTGCGCTACGACAAGAACGAGTACTTCTGGGTCAACGACATGCAGCCGCGGGTGCTGATGCACCCCATCAAGCCGGAACTGAATGGCAAAGATGTCGGTGACCTGAAGGATCCCAATGGGCTGGCCCTGTTCAAGGCTTTCGTGACGCAAGTGCAACAGCACGGCAAAGGTTTCGTCGCGTACCAGTGGCCCAAGCCTGGTAACGACCATCCGGTGGACAAGGTGTCCTACGTGATGGGATTCGAGACCTGGGGCTGGGTCATCGGATCCGGCGTTTACACGGGCGACCTGCGCGACGTGGCGATGCAGAAGGCGAAATGGACTTCGGGCATCGTTGTGGCCTCATTGACCCTCGTTGCGTACCTCTTCCTGTCTTTCTACCGCGTGATGGACGGCGGGCTGCGCGAGACCCGGCGCCACCTTCGGGCCATGACGGAAGGCGACTTGACGACCAGCCCCTCTCCGTGGGGTGGCGACGAGGCTGCGCAGTTGATGCTCGAATTGAAGGCGATGCAGGAATCCCTGCGCGGCATGGTCTTGCGGGTCCGCCGTTCCAGCGATGAAATCGTCCAGTCGAGCAGTGAGATCGCCGCAGGCGCCATGGATCTTTCGGCCCGTACCGAGCAAGCTGCGACGAACCTGGAAGAGTCGGCGGCGTCGATGGAACAGATCGCATCGACAGTGAAAAGTACCGCCGAGCACACCCAGGAGGCAGCAGCTATGGCCCGCCACAACGCCGAGACGGCGGCCGCCGGCGGACGTGTGATGCATGACGTGGCACAGACCATGGACGACATCCGCAACTCGTCGGCGCAGATCGGCGAGATCGTCGGCACCATCGACAGCATCGCCTTCCAGACGAACATCCTGGCTCTCAATGCGGCCGTGGAGGCCGCACGCGCAGGTGAACAAGGCCGCGGCTTTGCGGTGGTGGCCAGCGAAGTGCGCATGCTGGCCCAGCGCAGTGCAGATGCTGCGCGCGAGATCAAGGCCCTGATTGCCCGCAGTGTCGAGCAGGTGAAGACCGGCACGACCGTTGTGCGCAAAGCGGGGGCGACGATCGAAGAAATCGTGGCTTCGTCCAAGCGCGTTGACCAACTGCTGGGTGAGGTGGCAACGGGTGCCCGCGAGCAGAGTGCTGGCGTCGGGCAGGTCGGCGAATCCGTTCAAGAGTTGGATCGCATGACCCAGCAAAACGCTGCGCTGGTAGAGCAGACGGCTGCGGCCGCCTCAGCCATGAGGGATCAGGCTCACACACTGGCCGAAGAGGTTGCACGCTTCAAGATTCCGCACGGTCAGGCACTGGCTGGTATGGCCTAGGCAAGAGGTAACGAGCGCCCTGGCTGTAGGTCTGGTTTGGAACGTCAGATGCGAGAGAGTTCGGTCACTGACTTCAAGTGAGCGTCGGATCTGCCGATATCCAGAATTCTTCACGTCTGAACCGGCCCAAGGCGCGCCCCCGTGCCACGACAACGCTTCCAAAAGACTCTGCTGTGCCTGGCGCTGTGTGCAGCCCTGCCGGCCTGGGCCGGCGACAGCATGCGCATCAAGGAGTTGGAGCAGAAGCTCGAATCCAGCCTGCGCGCCATGGACGCGCTGCAACGGCCGGTCGATCAGTTGGACAAGTAGCCTGCGGCACCTGCCGCTGGCGAGTGGGGCGCGCGGCTGGAAACCGTGGAGCGCTCGGCGGCACAGGGTGAGGGCGTTTTGCGGTGCTCGCGTCCGAGGGGCTTTTGGTTGAGCGTTCTTACGCTTTGGGCGCGAGCTGGCTGCTTGGCGTCGAACGCATGATGCTCAGCTCAGCCTCGTTCATGTCCACGCCGATGTCGGCGAACAGCGGCGTGCTCAGGTAGCGCTCGCCGGTGTCGGCCAGCATACACAGCAAGGTCGAGCCGGCCGGCGCTTCGGCACACACTTTGAGCGCGCCAGCGAAAGTGCCACCGCCCGAGATGCCGGTGAAGATGCCTTCCTTGCGCGCCAGTTCCAGGCTCCAGTGCATGGCCTCGGCGCCGGTGATCTTGACAACCTGTCGAATGACGCCGGAGCTCACCGCAAGGCCCGCCAGCCTGGGCACGAAGTCAGGGCTCCAGCCTTGCAAGGGATGCGGCTTCCACGAAGCGTTGGGCTTGGCCGCCGTGCCGTCGGGGTTGCGTTCCTGGACCGCGCCTTCGCTGAGCATGGGCGCGTCGGCGGGCTCGCAGACGACGATCTGCGTGTCGGGCCGCTCTTTGGCCAGCACCCGCGAAACGCCGAGCAAGGTGCCGCCGGTGCCGAAGGCCGTCACCCAATAGTCCAGGCGCTGGCCCGCGAAGTCGTTGACGATCTCGCGCGCCGTGGTGCGGCTGTGGACATCGGCGTTGGCCGCGTTCTCGAACTGGCGCGTCATGAACCAGCCGTGGGCCTTGGCCAGTTCGGTGGCCTTTTTGACCATGCCCAAGGCCCGCTCGCTGGCCGGCGTGAGCACCACCTGGGCGCCCAGGAAGCGCATCAGCTTGCGACGTTCGACGCTGAAGCTTTCGGCCATCGTGATGACCAGCGGGTAGCCCTTCTGCGCGCACACCATCGCCAGGCCGATGCCGGTGTTGCCGCTGGTGGCTTCCACCACCGTCTGCCCCGGCTTGAGCGCGCCGCTGCGCTCGGCGTCCTCGATCACCCCCAAGGCCAGGCGGTCTTTGACCGAACCCAGCGGGTTGGCCGCTTCGACTTTGACGTAGAGGTCAATGCCGGCCGGCGCCAGGCGGTTGATCTTGACCACCGGCGTGTTGCCGATGGTCTGCAGGATGTTGGCGTACATGGGCATGACCAAGGCTCCTTCTGCCGGTGTTGAAATCGGTATCCCTGTTGTGGACGCCTGCAGGGGCGCTGAGATCCGACCGAAGCACGCGTCGGATCCTGGTGAATGTTGGCATCAAACCGGCCTTGGGTCGCGTTTGCTTCGGGCTGCCAGCCTCAGCCCGCACCCAACTACCCGCGTTTCCCCTTGTAGGAATAGCCTGACACTGATGTTCGTTCTTCTGCTTTCTGTTGCGCTGCGATAGTCCCTAAGCTTCAGCATCGACCCAAAAGAGACGTCACCCGCAGTGTGCGGGTAGGCAAAAACGGAGACAACGATGAAACTTTGGATGCCTTTGGTCGCGTGCGCGGCCGCTGCGATGGTGCTGGCCGCTTGCGGCGGTTCCGACAACAAGGACGACAGTCCCGGCGTGGGTGCGGTGCAGATGAAGGTGCTGTCAAGTACGTCCGACTATGTGTCGGGCGGCGACGCTCGCGTCGAATTCAGCGTCGACCCGGCGCTTCAAGCCAAGCTCGAGTTCTGGCTCAACGGCAAGAAGATCTCACCCACTCTGGTGGCCACCGGCGACCGCCTTCAAGGCCTGCTGTCGGGCCTGGCCGTGGGGCCGAATCTGGTTGAAGCGCGCTACCCGCGCGACTCTGGCACGACCGCGACTTACCCGTTCCAACTCGTCAACGCCCCGATCAGCGGACCGGTTTTCTCAGGCCCGCGCCTGACGCCTTTCGAGTGCCGCACCGCCGAGTCCGGCCTGGGTGCGCCGCTGGACGCCGACTGCTCGGCGACCACGCGCTTTGACTATTTCTACTTCACCACGGCCAGCAAGTTCACGCCCTTGGCCGACCCGCTGACGCGGCCTGCCGACCTGGCCACCACGGTCACCAGCGAGGGCAAGACGGTGCCCTACATCGTGCGTGTCGAGTCGGGCACCATCAACCGCTCCATCTACCGCATCGCGGTGCTGGACGACCCCAAAGTGAAGAACCAGTGGGTCAGCACCAGCTGGAACAAACGCATGATCTTCACCATCGGCGAATCGACAGGGGCGCAGTACCACCAGGGCGTGAACCAGGTCACCGATGTGCTGGGCAACACCGCCGCGCAACTCGCACTGAGTGGCGGCTACGCGCAGATCATCTCCACGCAGAACGTCAACAAGCTCAACCCCAATGACGTGCTCTCGGCCGAGGGCATGATGATGATCAAGGAGCACTTCAACAAGGCCTACGGCGTTCCGCGCTGGATGGTCGGCTACGGCGGTTCCGGCGGCGCCATTCAGCAAATGCTGATCGCGCAGAACTACCCCGGCCTGATGGACGGCATCCTGCCCAACGCGGCCTTCCCCGACGTGATTGGCACCATGCAGGCAGTGAGCGACTGCCGCTTGCTGAACCGCTACTTCACGGCCAACCCGGCCAGCGACGCGGTGCGCATGGCCTTCGAGGGCTTCGCCAAGTCCACCTGCGCCACCTGGGACAAGGGCAATGGCGACGCCATCGTCGCCGATGGCGGCACCAGCAACGGCTGCGGCGTGAACGACAAGACGCTGGTCTACAACGCCACGACCAACCGCAAGGGCGCGCGCTGCACAGTGCACGACGTCAACGCGAATTCGCTGGGCCGCGACGCGACGACGGGCTTTGCGCGCCGGCCGCTGGACAACATTGGCGTGCAGTACGGCCTGGTGGCGCTGCGCAACGGCAGCATCACGACGACACAGTTCCTCGACATCAACGAGCGCGTCGGCGGCTACGACGTGGACGGCAACCTGATGGCGGCGCGCACTGCGGGCGACACCACGGCGATACGCAATGCCTACGAACTGGGCCGTGTCGGTTCAGGCGCTGGCGGTCTGGCGACCACGCCCATCATGCATGCGCGGGTGTTCGCCGAGGTGGCGGGCGACATCCACACGGCCTACAACGATGTGCAGATCCGCGAGAAGCTGCTCAAGGCCAACGGCCGCTTCGACAACCAGGTGGTCTGGGTGCTGCCGCATCCTCAACTGCCGTTGTTCCGCGGCGGCAACGCGGCCGATGTGGCGCGCGTCACGGCCTTCGTCAATGCGGTGATCGCCCAGCAATTTAGTCTGATGGTGCAGTGGCTGGATGCCATCACCGGCGACACCGCACCGCTGACCGCCAACAAGATTGCGAAATACAAGCCCATGACGGCGGCCGACGCCTGCTGGGGCCTGGACGGCGTGCGCCACGACGAAGCACCCACGCTGGCCACCGCCAACGTCTGCAACGGCATCTTCCCCAAGGGCCTGTCGCCCCGGCTGGTGGCGGGCGGCCCGAACAGCGACGACATCTTGAAGTGCCAGCAGAAGCCCGTGGCCGACGCCGACTACCTGCCGGCGGTCTTCAGCGCGGCCGAGAAGACCCGGCTGAACGCCATCTTCCCGACCGGGGTCTGCGACTACAGCAAGACCGGGGTGGGGCAGGTGCCGTTGAGGGGCACTTGGCTGAAGTATTGAACGGCCTTCAGGGCCCTGCCGCACCGGTGCCTTACCAGACACTGGTCGAGCAATCGCTGGCGGGCTTCTACATCATCCAGGACGAAATCTTCCAGTATTGCAACGCCACCTTCGCCCGCATGGCCGGCTACGAGCAGCATGAATTCATTGGCCGGCCGCTGCGGGAATGCGTGCCCGCCAGCTTTGCCGACGAGGTGATGGCGCGGTATCACAAGCGGGTGTCGGGTGAGGTGAAAAGCATGCGCTTCATCACCCAGGGGCTGCACCGCAACGGCGAAACGGTGTACCTGGAAGTGCAGGGCTCAGCCATGGAATACCGTGGCCGGCCGGCGGTGGTGGGCGTTGGCATCAATGTCACCGAACAGGTGCTGCGAGCCGAGGAACTGCGGCAGTCACGGGAAGAGTACCGGCAACTGGTGTCCTACCTGACCACGGTGCGCGAAGAACAGCGCCGCCACCATGCGCGCGAACTGCATGACGTGCTGGGTGGCATCCTCACGTCGATGAAGCTCAACGTGAGCCGGCTGAACCGCCATTCGCGCCAGGCCGTGGTGCTCGAAATTGCCGACGACCTGAACCTGCTGGTCAACGAAGCGATCGCCGATGTGCGCGAGATTGCCGAGGCGCTGCGCCCGCAGACGCTGGACCACCTGGGCCTGAAGGCTGCGATGGCCAGCCACCTTCAGCACTTCCAAAAACGCTCGGCGACGCAGGTGAATTTCGAGGCTACCGACGCCGCGCTGGACTTGCCCGCCGAACGCGCCATCGCCGTCTTCCGCATCTTTCAAGAGGCCATCACCAACGTGGCCCGCCACGCCCAGGCGACGTCCGTGACCGTGCGCCTGCTGGTGCACGACGGCCGCACGCTGCAACTGGTGGTGGCCGACAACGGCTGCGGCATGGACG
>JBBQAI010000102.1:0-16305 GCA_038316205.1 Burkholderiales bacterium | reverse complement strand
CCGATCGGCTCGTCGCTGCGCAGCAGGGTCTGCACGGCGAACTTGCCCATCGCCAGAATGATGCGCGGCTGCAGCAGTTCGATCTGCCGCACCAGGTAGGGCTCGCACTGCGCCATTTCTTCGGCGCCGGGGTTGCGGTTGCGCGGCGGGCGGCACTTCAGCGTGTTGGCGATGTAGACCCGTTGCGAAGGCGGCGCATCGCCTTCGCTGCTGCGCGTGAGTTGCAGCGCGGCCAGCATGCGGTCCAGCAACTGGCCCGACGCGCCGACAAAAGGCTCGCCCTGCCGGTCTTCCTCTTCGCCCGGGGCCTCGCCCACCACCAGCCACTGCGCCTGCGGGTGGCCGACGCCGAAGACCGTCTGCGTGCGGCTTTCGCACAGGCTGCAAGCGGTGCAGGCGGCCACCGAGGCGCGCAGTTGGTGCCAATCCAAAGTGGCGATGTCGCCGCGCGCACGCACGGGGTGGGCGACCACTGCCTGCTCTGCCGGCGGAGGTGCAACTGCGGGTGCAGATGCAGATGCAGTTACAGGCCGGACGGGCTCGACAGCCGGGTCGTCTTGCTCAGGCGGCGCCCACACGCGCAGACCCATCGCGTCCAGCATGGCTTGCTGGCGTTCAGTCCACACCATGCAAACCTCCGGACGCCGATCCAAACGCTGACCGTACGACGGGCAGGCTCATCACGACCGCGTCTTCGCGCTGCGCCGCTGCCGGGTAGTAGCCCTTGCGCAGACCCACTTCGGCAAAGCCCCGGCGGCCGTACAGCGCCCGCGCGCGAACGTTGCTCTGTCGCACCTCCAGCCACAACGAACCCATGCCCAGCGCGGCGGCGTGGCCCTGCACGGCGCACAGCAAGGCACTGCCGTGGCCCTGCCCTTGACTGGGCGTGGCGACGGTGATGTTCAGCAGGTGCAGTTCGTCCACGCCGCGCATGGCCACGAAATACGCGACCAGGCCCACGTCGTCGCCGACGACGACTTCGGCCAGGTAGTCCGAGGCCAGCGAATCGATGAAGTTGCCCCGTGTCCAAGGGTGGCTGTAGGCGCCGGCCTCGACAGCCATCACGGCGTCAAGATCGCCGACAGTCATCGCCCGGCGCGTCAGCCGGGGTAGCAGCATGGCGTTCACGGCAGTGAAGGCGTGAGGGCCTGTGCGACAGTGGCGGCCAACGCCGCCGCGCGCACGGCATCACGCTCTTGCGTGGTCTGCGCCACCTTGTCGCGCAGGTAGAGCGGCAAGGCCAGCGCGGCATCGACGCCTTCGCCGGCCTGCGCAGCCAACACGGCCAGGTTCAGCAGCGCGGCAGCGCGGTCGTGTTCCTGAGGCACGCGCAAGGCACCGGCGGGCCATGCCACGCGGTCGCCGAAGGCGGCCACCGCCGAGCCGGCGACGGCTTGCACGCCCCCATCCCCATCCCCATCGCCATCCACGTCCCCACCCGACCAAACCTGCGCCAAAGTCGGCAAGGCGTAGAGCCCGGCTGCCTGCACCGTGTGCCAGCGGCCCAGCGCCCAGCGGTAGCGCCCGGCGTAGGCCTCGTCCATGCGGGCGTCCAGAGCCACGGCGATGTCCAGCGTGGCGGCGCCTGCGAACTGCTGCAGCCGGGCGTCTTCGGCCACGATCAGCAGGCTGTCCACGGCCAGCACCGGTATGCCCAGGCCGAAAGCCAGGCCCTGGGCCACCGCGCAGGCCGTCCGCAGGCCCGTGAAGGCCCCTGGGCCCCGGCCGAAGGCGATGGCGTCCAGATCGGCCATTTGCAGGCTTGCACGGCCCATCAAAGCGTGCATCTGGGGCAGCAGCGTGGCCGAGGCCGCCGCGCCGCCTTCGGCCAGCACCGTCCACGGGCCGCCAGCCGCTTGCAAGGCCAGCGCCAGGCGCTCGGTGGACGTGTCCAGGGCCAGGATGTTCAAGGCGCTGAGAGCGCAGTCAGGCCCGGTGGACAGTTGCATGGCCGGCAGTTTATGCCGTGACATCATCGTCGGCAGGGACTGGGCGATGGGGGGCGGGCAGGTGGTGCAGCGGTGGTGAAACAGGGTCGCAGGATTGAATCGGTGTTGGCATTCGCGCTGGCTTTCACTCTGCCATTCACGCTGGCCATCGGCATTGCAGCAACGGCCCAGGCCGCGCCCGGCCTGCCGCCCGAAACCCTGGCCGCGCTGAAGCGCGCCGGCGTGCCGGCCGACGCACTGAGCGTGGTCATCGAAGACGCCAGCAGCAACCGCCGCGTGCTGCAGTGGCAAGAGAACAAGCCGGTGAACCCGGCTTCGCTGACCAAGCTGCTGACCACCGCCGTCGCACTCGAACGCCTGGGGCCGGCCTACACCTTTGCCACGCCGGTGTGGCTGAGCGGGCCCGTGCTGAACGGCGTGCTCGTAGGCAACGTCTTCATCAAGGGCAGCGGCGACCCCAAGCTGGTCATCGAACGCGTGTGGCTGCTGCTGCGGCGCATCCAGCAGTTGGGCGTGCGCGAGATACGCGGCGACATCGTGCTGGACAGCAGTGCCTTCGCCTTGCCCGACACGCCGCCCGGCGACTTCGACGGCGAACCGCTGCGGCCCTACAACGTGCGGCCGGCGGCGTTGCTGTTCAATTTCCGGTCGACGGTCTACAGCTTCACGCCCGACGTGGCAGCCGGCGTGGCGCGCATCAACGCCGACCCCGCGCTGACCGGCATGCTGGTCGACCGCACGGTGCCGCTGGCCCCCGGCGCCTGTGGCGACTGGCGCAGCGCACTGAAGGCCGAGTTCGACGCCAGTCGCGCTCGCTTTTCCGGCAGTTACGCCACGGCTTGCGGCGAATCGGCGTGGCCGGTGGCCGACCCGCAACCGGCCACCTACGAAGCACGTCTGATTGCTGCGCTGTGGCGCGAAATGGGCGGGCAGTTGCAGGGCAGCGCGCACGAAGGTCTGGCACCCGTCGACGCCAAACCCAGTTTCGAGTTGCATTCACCGGCGCTGGCCGAGCTGGTGCGTGACATCAACAAGTACAGCAACAACCTGATGGCGCAGCAGCTCTTCCTGGCACTGGCGCTGAAGGACTACCCGCGCGGTGTGGCCACGCCCGAGTCCGCGCGCGAAGCCGTGCTGCGCTGGCTCACCGAACGCCTGGGCCCGCTGAACGGCGAAGTGGTCATCGACAACGGTTCGGGCCTGTCGCGCGACACCCGCATCAGCGCCCAGCGGCTGGCCCAGGTGCTGCTGCTGGCCTGGGACAGCCCGGTGATGAGCGAGCTGATGTCGTCGCTGCCGATCACCGGGCTGGATGGCACATTGCGCCGTTCACGGGCCACGCCGGGCCGCGGCCATCTGAAGACCGGCTCGCTGCGCGACGTGACAGCGGTGGCCGGCTACGTGTTGTCGAACAGCGGCAAGCGCTACGTGCTGGTAGCGGTGATCAACCACCCGCAGGCCGCTACCGCGCGGCCGGCGCTGGACGCGTTGGTTCAGTGGACGATGCGCGACGCGCCGGCGCATTGAGCCGACGCGCGCACGGCGATGCCAAGCCGGAACTAGAAGGGGTTGCGCCGCGCGCGATCCACAGCCAACGTGGCCAGTTGCACCTGCCCGCCGGGCGACAGCCGGGTGTCGTCGGCCCACAGGAATGTCGCCGGGTCCGAACCGTCCCGCAGCGTGACGGTGGTGCAGTTGGGCAGGCCCACGGTGCACACGCCGTCGCTGATGTTGGCCAGCCCGAAGCTGCCGGGCGACACGCCGATAGAGCGGAAGCGCAACTGCGCCTGCACCAGGCCGACGAAGCGGCCGTCCAGGATCACCTTCACACCCAGCTGCTCACTGAAAGCCTGACCCAGGTTGGTGATCAGCGCGGCGCGGTCCAGTCCCGTGGGGTCCAGCGCCTTCTGCGCCCGCGCGTAGGGCGACAGGCCCATGTCGGGCAGGTCGGACACGATGACTTTCACGCCCAGGCCGACCAGACGGTTGACCACACCGGCCAGCAGTTCACCGCGCACACGGGCTTCAGCCGTCAAGCTTTCCACCGATCGGCCCGGGTACTGCGCGTACAGGTCCAGGACGTCGTTGGTGCCGGCCAGCACCGTGGCCAAGTCCTTGTCGCGGAAACCACCGGCGGCCACCTGGGCTTCCACCTGGGCCGCCACGTCGGCCACGCGCGCACCGGCAAAGGCCCGCATGAAAGCCAGTGGTTCAGCCGATGTGGGGTTGCATTCGGCGAACTCGAAACCGTAGAGCGTGGCCAGCGACTGCACCCACAGCGGCAGGCCTGTGCAGTCAATGCCGCCGTTGGCGTTCAAGGCATTCACGCCGTACTTGCGCCCCGTCTGGGTGATGGCGCTGGTGTCGTCACCGAAGACCAGCAGGCGGTGCGGCACGAACGGGTCGACCTGCGAGGTGCTGCCGCCGCAGGCGGCGATCAGGCCCAGGCACAGGGCACCGAGGAAGGTTGCCAATGCACCACGTGCCGCGCGTTGCGCTTGCGTCGTGGCCTTGCTGCTGAAGATCATCTTTGCTCCGAAATACCAGGTGCAGCCATCGGCGTGTTGCTGAAGGCCGCCGCGCGGGCAACCCCAGCCGGGGAGGCTTCGTGCGGCTGCGTCAAGCTGCGGCGCGTTGCAGGCGGTCGCGCACGCCGTCCCATTCAGGGCCCGGCGGCGGCCGCTCGACCCAGATGGCCGTTACGCCAGCTTCATCGAACTCGCGCAGCACCGCGAACAAATCATGTGCCACCGAAGCGGCATCCGCAGCCATGGCCTTGTGGATCCAGCCCGATCCGACCGGCGGCGAGAGGCGCGAATATACCCCGACGACCCCCGCCGTCTGAGCCGGCCCAGCCTGCAAACGATGACGCAAAGCGACGCCGTCCAGCAGTTGCACCACCGCCAGCGGCGCGTAGTGCGAGGCCAGTGTGCCCGAGGCGCGCGGCGATGCGGCGTCGGCCTCAGCCAGCGGCTGGCCCAACACAGCTTCGATCACGGCGCGGCCGAGTTGCCCCGGCCGCAACAAAGCTGGTCGGGCGCGCGTGCAATCGATGATGGTCGATTCGATGCCGACGGCACAGCGCCCGCCGTCCAGCACGGTCAGCAAGGGGCCGAATTCCTGCAGCACGTGGGCCGCCGCCGTAGGGCTGACGCGACCAAAACGGTTGGCGCTGGGGCCCGCGACGCCCGCCACACCCAGGCGCGCGGCCGCTTGCAGCAGCGCCAGCGCCACCGGGTGAGCTGGCACGCGCAGCGCGATGCTGCCCTGCCCGCCGGCAGCTGCAAAGCCACGGTCTGCACGGCGCGGCACGACGACGGTCAGCGGGCCCGGCCAGAAGGCGGCCATCAGGCGCAGCGCGGCGTCGCCGGGCGCGGGCGTGAATTCGGCGGCGGCAGCGGCGTTGGCGAGGTGGATGATCAGCGGGTGGTCAGCCGGTCGACCCTTGGCCGCAAAGATGCGCGCGACGGCCGTGTCGTCGTCGGCACGCGCCCCCAGCCCATAAACGGTTTCGGTCGGAAAGGCCACCAACTGCCCCGCCGCCAATTCTGCAGCGGCGGCGGCCAGGGCACGCGGGTCGCTACCCGAGACGACGGCCACGACGCGCCCTGCTCAAAAAGCCGGCAAGCCGAGAAGCTCAGCCGCCTGCAGCGCCACGGCACGCGCTGCAGCGGGCTGCACGGCTGTGACGGTCAGATGGCCCATCTTGCGGCCGCGCCGGGGCTCGGTCTTGCCGTACAGGTGCAGGCGCACGCCGGGCAGCGCCAGCACCTGGGCCCAATCCGGTTCGCGCGGTTCAGGTCGCGCTTGCGGTGACGCCGCCGGCCACCACAAATCGCCCAGCAGGTTGAGCATCACCGCAGCCGAATGCTGGCGCGGCGCGACCAGCGGCAGCCCGGCCAGCGTGCGCACCTGCAGGTCGAACTGAGACACATCACAGGCGTCAATGCTGTAGTGGCCCGAGTTGTGCGGACGCGGCGCCATTTCGTTGGCCACCAGCGAACCGTCTTCGAGGATGAAAAACTCGACGCACAGCACACCGACGTAGGCCAGCGCCTGCGCCAGGCGCTCGGCCCGCGCAACGGCTTGCGCGGCGACAGCCGCAGGCACGTCGGGCGCCGGCACTTGTGTCACTGCCAGGACGCCGTCGCGGTGCAGGTTCTGCTGCACCGGCAGGTGCACGATCTGGCCGTCGGCACTGCGGGCCACGATGACGCTGATCTCGTGCCGCAAAGGCAGGCGCTTTTCCAGCACGCAGGGCACCGCACCGAGAGCCGCCCAGGCCGAAGCCAGCCCGGCCGCCGTGGACACGGAAGCCTGGCCTTTTCCGTCGTAGCCCAGGCTGGCGGTCTTCAGCAAGCCAGGCAAAAGGCTGGCGATGGTCGGCCCCGCCAGATCGGTTGCCGATGCCAACAGCGCATACGGAGCGCAGGGCACATCGGCAGCGGCGAAACACTGCTTTTCGCGAGCGCGGTGCTGGCAGACCTCAACGGCTGCGGCCGGGGGCGCAACCGTCATTGAAATGGCGAGCGTGCGCAAGGCATCGGCCGGCACGTTCTCGAATTCGGTGGTGACAGCGCTGCAGGTCGCGGCCAGCGCAGCCAGTCCAGCGGCGTCGAGGTAACCAGCTTGAAAATGTTTGTCGCCGGCGGCGCCGGCGGGGCTGGCGGCATCGGGTTCCAACACGGCCACCGCGTAGCCGTGCACGTGGGCAGCGTGCACGAACATGCGGCCGAGTTGGCCGCCGCCCAACACACCCAACCAGCGGTTGCGGGTCGCAGCGGCTTGTGCGGCCGGTGTCGCAACGGTACCGGCACCGGTCACGTCAAGTCCTGCGTCATCGCGCGGGCCACGTCGGTCTGGCGCTGGCGGAAGGCCAGCAATTGGGCGTGCAGGGCGGCGTCGCCGCTGGCCAGCATCGCCACCGCAAACAAGGCCGCATTTGCCGCGCCTGCCGCACCGATCGCAAACGTGGCCACCGGTATGCCGCGTGGCATCTGCACGATGGCATAGAGCGAGTCCAGCCCCTGCAGGTTCTTGCTGACCACGGGCACCCCCAAAACCGGCACCGTTGTCTTCGCCGCCAACATGCCTGGCAAATGCGCAGCGCCACCGGCGCCGGCAATGATGGCCTTCAAGCCACGGCCAGCCGCCGCCTCAGCAAACGCAAACATGTCGTCAGGCATGCGGTGCGCGGAGATGACCCGCTTTTCATAAGCGACGCCGAATTCGTCGAGCAAGAGGGCGGCGTGCTTGAGGGTGTCCCAGTCGCTGGAGGAGCCCATGAGGATGGAGATATGTTGGCTCATTACTATCGGTAGACTTAAATTGCCTTCTTGACCAGAAGGTCACTATTCGGGCGACCACTCGCTAAGACTACTTAGAAGCGCTTTTTTGCTGCTGACGTATTTGGTCTTTAGTTGCTCAAGATGACTCTGCGTATCGCCTACCCGTCTGAATCGGTCATCTAGCATTTCCAATTCATGCAACATAGATGCAGCAACCAATTGCTCATCAACATCCAAATGACCCATTGACTTGAGATTGATTGCCTCAAACACCAGTAGCGACTCATCAATCTGCCCTATCTGGGCCAAGCAGTAGGCCATCTCCAGATCTATCGTTTGCTGACTGAAATTGTAATCAGCAAACGGCGCTCCGCGCCTTGAACTTGCAAGATCATCAATCGCCTTCTCGAAATTGCATTCCAATATGGATAGCCGCGCACTCCACAAATAAATATGGTTCGTCAGCGCCGCTACTTTCGTAAGCTCTTGCAGATTGGTCGTCGATTCGACTTCTTTGCGGGCGACCACTAAGTCGTCGTTCAGCGAATCTTCAATGCAGCGCTCACTGCGAATTGATGCAATGCCGAATGCAGTGCGGTTGTATAGCAACGCTTCGATGCTGGCTTGATCGCCATTTTTCACAGCGTGGCTTCGGGCTCTCATGAACCATATTTGAGAAGCCGGCCGGTCACCGGAAATCATGAATGCATTTGACAAAACCATAGCCAATCGCACTCGAGAGTCGTGATCATCAACTGCGGCGAACTGCAACCCAATTCGAATCGACTTCACCATCCCATCAAAAGCCGAATTCTCGAATTCAAGATGGGCCTTCCATGCCGAAGCCTGAGCTATAGCCGCAGGGTATTTCATTGCTAAGCCCAGCATCTGCGCCCTGTTGACTCGATCTAGAGCTAAAGGATTCAAGTCGCAATAGAGATGAATCAAGCCTTCCGCAAGCATGATCCAAATGGTTATGTGTCCACTTTGCTCGCCGGCATGGTGACGCCGCAGCTCTGCTACGCATTGCCTTGCCTCGTTAAATTGGCCGACCCGAGCCAAGTTTCCAGAAATACGAGCGAGAAGCTCAGCCTTGACCAGCGGATCCGATGCGGTGGAAAGTTCCTGTTGCAAACGCTTGAGTAGCTGGCTCATCATGCACCTGTGAGTTGCTCAACTGGTCACGTCGCTTATAGCCCAAATCTTACCGATTGCTTGGCTTTGGCTTTAGCGATTGAGAGAAAGAAGTTCAAGCCTAAAAATAAAGAAGGCCCAGCTTCACGCTGGGCCTTTTGGAGAGGGTCGCCGCAGCAGTCAAGCAGCTACGGCAGCCGAGCCAGTTAAGGCTTGTTGCCCGTCGGGAACGGCCACGCAGCCGCCGGATTCAAGGCAGTCTTCGCGGGAGCCGCTGCTGCAGGCGCAACAGGAGCCGCAGGAGCCGCTTTCTTTGCCGCCTTCTTTGCGGCAGCCTTCTTGGTAGCCGGCTTCTTCGGCGCTGCCGCCGTCTTCGCCGGTGCAGCCTTTTTGACCGCTGCAGCCTTCTTTGCCGGCGCCGCCTTATTGGCCGGAGCGGCCTTGGCGGGGGCAGCCTTCTTCGCAGATGCTGCCTTCTTGGCCGGGACGGCCTTCTTCGCAGGCGCCGCCTTCTTGGCCGGGGCAGCCTTCTTCGCCGGGGCAGCCTTCTTCACTGCCGCCTTCTTGGCCGGGGCGGCCTTCTTGGCGGGAGCAGCGGCTTTCTTCATCGGAGCAGCAGCCTTCTTAGCGGGCGCCTTCTTGGCCGGAGCGGCCTTCTTTGCAGTTGCCATAACGATCTCCTTGATCAAGTTGCAAAAGGCTCTGCACTGCTGATCGCAGCACAGAGATCCACCACCCGATGGTCTGCTTCCAGGCCGGTCTGGCCTTTCAGTGGCAGCCCCAGTGCGGTGAACGGGGTCGCGAGCACGGCTGCGGTCTGGTGCCGGCCTGTGCTCGTCATTCTTGATCTCTCTCGACCGTTCGACGCCACAGGTCACAGACCGATTGCCTGGCGTTGAGCGGATGCAGAAGCGCTGTCATCGGTCAGGGGGCGTCTCGCCTTCAGTCCCAGGCCAGCGCGCCGCCGGTTTGGTAGTCAATCACGCGCGTTTCGAAAAAGTTGCGTTCCTTCTTCAAGTCGATCATTTCGCTCATCCACGGGAACGGGTTTTCTTCGTTCGGGAAGAGCGCATCCAGGCCGATCTGCTGCGCACGCCGGTTGGCGATGTAGCGCAGGTAGCCTTTGAACATCGAGGCGTTGAGGCCCAGCACGCCGCGCGGCATGGTGTCTTCGGCGTAGCGGTATTCCAGTTCGACCGCCTTCTCGAACAAGACCTTGATCTCAGCCTTGAAAGCCGGCGTCCACAACTGCGGATTTTCGAGCTTGATCTGGTTGATCACGTCGATGCCGAAATTGCAATGCATGGACTCGTCACGCAGGATGTACTGGTACTGCTCGGCTGCGCCCGTCATCTTGTTCTGGCGGCCCATGGACAGGATCTGCGTGAAGCCGACGTAGAAGAACAGGCCTTCCATCAGGCAGGCGAAAACGATCAGGCTCTTCAGCAGCGTCTGGTCGGCTTCGGTGGTGCCGGTGTGGAAGTGCGGGTCCATGATCGCTTCGATGAAGGGAATCAGGAACTCGTCCTTCTGGCGTATCGAATCGACCTCGTGATACGCGTTGAAGATCTCGCTTTCGTCCAGGCCCAGCGACTCAACGATGTACTGATAGGCGTGGGTGTGGATGGCTTCTTCGAAAGCCTGGCGCAACAAGAACTGGTGGCATTCGGGCGCCGTGATGTGACGGTAGGTGCCCAGCACGATGTTGTTGGCGGCCAGCGAATCGGCGGTGACGAAGAAGCCGAGGTTGCGCTTGATGATGCGGCGCTCGTCTTCGGTCAGGCCGTTCGGGTCTTTCCAGGTCGCGATGTCGCGCGACATGTTGACCTCGTTCGGCATCCAGTGGTTCGCGCAACTGGAGAGGTACTTCTCCCAGGCCCATTTGTATTTGAAGGGCACCAACTGGTTGACATCGGTCTGGCCATTGATGATGCGTTTGTCGGCGGCGTTGACGCGGCGTGCCGAAGGCGCGGCGCCGGCGGCTACAGGCGTTGCAGGCATCTGCAGCGGGCTGCCATCGAACACCGGCAGCGTGGCGACGACACGTTGGGCGATCTGCGCAACGGGCGATGCTGAGGCCAGTGACGGCACCTGAAATGGCGGCGGCGCAGGCACTTCAAAGGGTGCATTCACCAAGCCCTGCACCAAGCCCTGTGGCAGAGCTTGATTCGGCGATGTCTTGACGTCTTCTTCCCAAACCAGCATGTGTGTAATCCCTAGCAACTTCAATTATCGGAGTGTTGTGCGCGAACACCAAGCACTGGTTGACAGTGCTGCGTTCTCGTTGTTGCAGCAGCGCATCGACAGGGGCCTCAGCGGGTGCTGAAACGGGTCGATGCGCGGCTTCAAAACGTCTCGATCCAAATCACTGGCAGGCTTCGCAATCGGGGTTGTCGATGGAGCAGAACTTGATGTCGCTGCCAGGCTCGCCGAGAGCCTGCCCATCGGCCGCCACGGGGGCTGCGCTTGCGGTGTTGGCTGCACCCATCGCACCCATCGCACCCATCGTGACCGCGTTGTGGCTGCCTGCAGCGACTGTCGATTTCTCGGTGTAGGTGGCACTGGTGGTGCGCAGGTAATAGGTCGTCTTCAGGCCACGCAGCCAGGCAAGTTTGTAGGTTTCATCGAGCTTGCGGCCCGATGCACCGGCCATGTAAATGTTCAGCGACTGCGCCTGGTCGATCCACTTCTGGCGGCGCGAACCGGCCTCAACCAGCCAGCTTGCATCGACCTCGAAGGCCGTGCCGTAGAGGCGCTTGAGATCGTCGGGCACGCGATCGATCGGACGCAGTGAACCGTCGAAGTGCTTGAGGTCCATGACCATCACGTCGTCCCACAGCCCGAGCTTTTTCAGGTCGCGCACCAGGTACTCGTTGATGATGGTGAATTCGCCCGACAGATTGCTCTTCACCGACAGGTTGGCGAAGCTGGGTTCGATGGACGCGTCGACGCCGATGATGTTGCTGATGGTGGCCGTGGGCGCGATGGCCACGCAATTGCTGTTGCGCATGCCGTGTTCGGCGATGCGCGCGCGCAGGGGCGCCCAATCCAGCGTGCTGGACATGTCGACTTCGAGGTGACCCCCGCGCGCTTCACGCAGCAGATCCAGGCTGTCCTGCGGCAGGATGCCGCGGTCCCACAGGCTGCCCCGGTAGCTGCTGTAGCGGCCGCGCTCTTCGGCCAGTTCGGTGCTGGCCCAATAGGCGTGGTAGCAGACGGCTTCCATCGAACGGTCGGCGAAAGCCACAGCCTCGTCACTGGCGTAGGGCAGGCGCAATTGGTAGAGGCAGTCCTGGAAACCCATGATGCCCAGGCCCACCGGGCGATGGCGCAAATTGCTGTCGCGGGCCTTCTTGACGGCGTAGTAATTGATGTCGATCACGTTGTCGAGCATGCGCATCGCCGTGGCCGTGGTCTTCTTCAGCTTGACCAGATCGATCTCTTTGCCATCAGCACCGTCCTTCAAATGCTGGGACAAGTTGACGCTGCCCAGGTTGCAGACCGCAATCTCGGCGTCGTTGGTGTTCAGCGTGATCTCGGTGCACAGATTGGACGAGTGCACGACGCCGGCGTGGTTCTGCGGGCTGCGCACATTGCAGGCGTCCTTGAAGGTGATCCAGGGGTGGCCGGTCTCGAACAGCATCGAGAGCATCTTGCGCCACAGGTCTTTGGCGCGCATGCGTTTGAAGAGCTTGATCTCGCCGGTTTCGGTCTTGGCTTCGTAGGCCGTGTAGGCCACTTCGAAAGGCGCGCCGAACAGATCGTGCAGGTCGGGGCAGGTGCTGGGGCTGAACAGCGTCCACTGGCCGTCTTCCATCACGCGGCGCATGAAAAGGTCGGGGATCCAGTTGGAGGTGTTCATGTCGTGCGTACGCCGACGGTCGTCGCCGGTGTTCTTGCGTAATTCGAGGAACTCTTCGAGGTCGAGGTGCCAGGTTTCCAGGTACGCGCAGACCGCGCCCTTGCGCTTGCCGCCCTGGTTGACGGCCACGGCCGTGTCGTTGACCACCTTCAGGAAGGGCACGACGCCCTGGCTCTTGCCGTTGGTGCCTTTGATGTAGGAACCCAGGGCGCGCACACGCGTCCAGTCGTTGCCCAAGCCGCCGGCGAACTTGCTGAGCAGCGCGTTTTCTTTCAATGCTTCGTAAATGCCGTCGAGGTCGTCGGCCACGGTGGTGAGGTAGCAGCTGCTCAATTGCGAACGGCGCGTGCCCGCGTTGAACAGCGTGGGCGTGCTGCTCATGAAGTCGAAGCTGGACAGCACGTTGTAGAACTCGATGGCACGCGCTTCGCGATCGATTTCATTCAGCGCCAGGCCCATGGCAACGCGCATGAAGAAAGCCTGCGGCATTTCAATACGCACCTCGTCGATGTGCAGGAAATAGCGGTCGAACAACGTTTGCAGGCCGAGGTAATCGAATTGCAGGTCGCGGCTGGCGTCGAGCGCAGCACCCAGCTTGACCAGGTCGAACTGCAGCATCTTGTCGTCCAGCAATTCGGCCTTCACGCCCTTCTTGATGAATTGCGGGAAGTACTCGGCGTAGCGCGTGGCCATCTGGCCTTGGGTGACGTTCTCGCCGAGGATTTCGCGGCGGATGGTGTGCAGCAGCAAACGCGCGGTGGCGCGGGTGTAAGACGGCTCTTTCTCGATCATCGTGCGGGCGGCCAGGATGGCAGCCTTGAACACTTCGTCGAGCGGCACGCCGTCGTACAGATTACGCCGGGTCTCGGCCAGGATGGGCTCGGCCTTCACGTCGGCACCCAGGTTGGCGCAAGCCGATTCGACCAGTTCACGCAGCGCCGCCATATCCAGCGGCGCTCGCTGCCCGCCTTCGGTGACGTAAAGCTCCGCCGCCTTGGCTGCCACCGGCATGACCTGCCGGGCGCGCTCTTGCGAACGGCGCTCGCGGTAGAGCACATAAGCCCGCGCGACGTCGTGTTGGCCGCTGCGCATCAGCGCCAGTTCGACATGGTCTTGCACGTCTTCGATGTGGAAGGTGCCGCCGCCTGGGCGCGAGCGCAGCAGCGCGCGCACGACACCTTCGGTCAGGCGTTCCACCGTTTCACGCACGCTGGCCGAGGCCGCGCCCTGGGTGCCGTGCACGGCCAGGAAGGCCTTCATCAGCGCTACGGCGATCTTGTTCGGCTCGAACGACACCACAGCGCCATTGCGGCGGATGATTTGGTAGCCGGCGTAGGCAGCGGCGGCGCCCAGGGCGTTGGCGGCGGCCGAGACGGGGCGGGTGGTGGTGGTCGTGACGGCCGGCGTGGCGGCGGTGGTGGTGGTCGGTACGGTTTGCATGCATTCCCCTCTTTAATTCGGTTTTTGGGTTCGGTTCTTCGACAAGCCGGCTCTGCAACGAAGCATCTGCGCTGTGCATGGCACAGCCGTTGGTGCGTTGGGTGCCGCCTGGTCTGCGCGGGGCGCCTAGACCCGGCCCTGCCAGCACCGGAAGGAGTCCGGCGGCAGCGGCCTGATGGAGGGCGGCGTTGGTGTCTGGCGTGTCACGAGATTATCACCTGGAGGCACTATAGCTGGGGTATCGCCCCCCCACAAGCCACTACAGGTAGTGTCTGACCCGGACCATCCCGAAGGCGGAGGAGGGCACCGTTGCGAGGACCGGAAGCACCGCGAAGCGGCACTCGCGGTGGCGTGCCGCGTGGCCTGTGGTGCAGGCCACGGAGGCCCTCACAGAACGCGCCTTAACGCACGAAAAACGTCGCTGGGCCGCGTCGTTTCTGGGTCTTGCTGCGGGTGTCTTGCCAGGAGCTGCCTAAGGTCGCTGCGCAACGCCGCGCGCGCCCTGCCCCATTTTTAAGTTGGATCCAGCCGTTCGCTTTCAGCCACACCCACGCCCAGGCGCGACATCCGGTAACGCATCTGCCGCAGCGACAGGCCCAGGCTGGCCCCGGCTGCGGTGCGGTTGTAGCGGTAGCGCTCTAGTGCGCGTTCCAGGATTTCGCGTTCGACGCCGTCCAGATAGACGGCCAAGTCAGCCGGCAACGCCGGCGCGCCGGGGGCTTGCAACGGTGCCGGCGCCGTGTCGGACTCGGTCGCGTCGGGCTCTTGAAGCAGTTCTTCGGGCAAGGCCAGGTCGGACCGTCCGATCTCGGCCGTGCTGGCCAGGGCCAGCGCGCGGTGCAGCAGGTTTTCCAGTTCGCGGACATTGCCCGGGAAGCTGTAGCGCAGCAGATGCTGCAATGCGTCGGGCGCCAGCGTGGGCAGCGGCGTCACGCCCGCGTCGCGGGCGATGCGCTGCAGCACCGACGCGCACAAGGCGGGCATGTCGGCTATCCGCTCACGCAGCGGCGGCACGGCGATGCGGATGACGTTCAGCCGGTAGTACAGGTCTTGGCGGAAGCGGCCGGCCTGCACCTCGGCGCCCAGGTCGCGGTGGGTGGCGCTGACGATGCGTACGTTGACAGGCGTTTCGGCCACAGAACCGATGGGGCGCACCGCGCGTTCCTGAACGACGCGCAGCAGCTTGCTCTGCATCTGCAGCGGCAGGTCGCCGATCTCGTCAAGGAAGAGTGTGCCGCCCTGCGCGGCCTGAAAAAAGCCTTCGCGGTCTTCGTTGGCGCCAGTGAAGGCGCCTTTGCGGTAGCCGAAGAACTCGGCTTCCAACAGGGCGTCGGGGATGGCGCCGCAATTCACCGCGACGAAGGGCATGGCAGCGCGCGGCGAGACTTGGTGGATGGCCCGCGCAACCAGCTCTTTGCCGGTGCCCGATTCACCGTGCACCAGCACCGGCGCCATGCTGCGTGCCACGCGTTCCACCAGCGCGCGCACCTGCTGCATGGCCGCCGAGGTGCCGACGATGCGGTCCAACGCCGGATGCACGCCGGGCGCGGTCAGGGTGGGCAGGCGACGGGTCGGGAGACTGCGCGAATCGGTCGTTGCAGCGCCAGAGCTCGCAGCGCCTGATGCCGCACCCGCTGGGGCATTCGGCAAGCGGCCCAGCGCCGAGGCCACCACGGCGCGAAATTGCCGCAGGTCGACAGGCTTGGTCAGGTAGTCGTAGGCGCCGGCCTTTAGCGCTTCCACGGCGTTTTCGGGCGAACCGTAGGCGGTGATGATGATGGCCTTCTCGCGCCGGCCGGCTTCGTCCATGCGGCGCAGCAGGTCCAGGCCGGTGCCGTCTGGCAGTCGCATGTCGGTGATGACGAGCTGGTAGCCGCCAGGCCCGCGCGATTGCAGCAGCGCCCAGCCCTCTTCCACCGAGGCCGCACATTCCACGTCGTAGCCCTCGCGCAGCAAGGTGAGTTCGTAGAGCGTGCGCAGGTCGGGCTCGTCGTCGACCACCAGGAGGCGCAGGCTGGGGACTGAACTGGCGGCGGCGGGGCTCAAGCAGGCTCCAATGGCAAGGCGTTGTCCAGGTCGGTCCAGGCGACTCGCCGCATGCTGACGGTGAACTCGTTGCGCAGTCGTTCGGCGCTGGGGCGCGGCCGATATTCAATGCGCGCGCCATAGCGTTCGCACAACTCGCGGCAAATGTACAGGCCAAGGCCCGAGCCCCGGCTGCGCGTGCTGAAGAAGGGTTCGAAAAGAAAACGTTCGATTTCCGACGCGATGGGCGGGCCGTCGCTCAGCACCGACACATGCACCCAGTGCTCGTCGCGCACGGCCAGACGCAAGAAGATGGCCCCCGGCGCGGCGCTGGCGTGGCGGTGGGCGTTGTCCAGCAGATTCACCAGCACGCGGCGCAGGTGTTCGGCGTCGAACACCACACCCAGGCGTGCCGTCGGCAGTTCGAAGCGCAGCCGGCCGTCGGGCGCCAAGGCCACTTCGGCGGTGCGCGCCCAGTCCACCGTGGCTTCGGATATGGCCGCCGTGGCGTCGATGGCCTGTACCTCGGGCGCGGTGCCGGGCGCCACTTCCATCACGTCGTCCACCAAGCGTTTCAGGCGCTGAACGTTGTCGGCCACCATCTGCG
>JBBQAI010000121.1:0-14048 GCA_038316205.1 Burkholderiales bacterium | reverse complement strand
AGCCGAATGGCACATCAACGCCGACGAGTCGGTGGCCTTTGACTACAACCTGGAGAACAAGCAACCAGCCTGCGCCACCTGCGCACCCGATCCCTACGACGGCAGCGGCCCCTACCGCGCATCGGACCATGACCCGGTGCTGATCGGCGTCAATTTCTACAAGACCATCCTGGGCACGACCGGCCGCGACACTCTCGTCGGCACCCTGGGCGACGACTACATCTGGGGCAGCGCTGGCGCCGACCTGATCACCGGCAACGGCGGCAACAACATCTTTGGCTACTTCTCGATGCGCGACGCCGGTGACACCATCACCGACTTCGTGCCGGGCAAGGACCGCATCGACCTGCGCCTGGTACTGGGCGACCTGCACTACACGGGCAGCGACGCCGTGGCAGATGGCTGGGTCCGCTTCGTGGCTGTTCCCGGCGGCACCAGCGTGCAGATCGACAGCGACGGCCCCAGCGGCGCCACGGGCTTCCGCGCCCTGGTCACGCTGCAAGGCGTCAGCCCCGCCAGCCTGGTGGGCACCCGCGACCTGATCATCAACGACCCGGTCGTGACGCCTGCGCGTTCGCAAGTCAGCACCACATTCACCGCGAAGAAGCAATGAAAACCATGAACTCGATCAAGGTGACGAAGACCCTGTTCGCGGTCGCAGCACTGGCCTTCGCAGCGGCAGGCGCGCAAGCCCAGTCGAGCGACCTGACTCTGTGGACTCAGGCCGGTGACGCCCAGGTCAGCAGCAGCACGGCGGTGCTGACCACGGCCTCCGCCGGTTCGGGCGAAACGCCGATCAGCGCCAACAGTGCACTGCTGTACTACAGCCTGGAATCGGCGCTGGCCATGCCGGGCGCCACGGCCGGCGACACCATCGAGGGCTCGGGCCTGCAGCAAAGCTTCACGGCCGCCGCCGGCACGACCATCAGCTTCAGCTGGACGCTGAGCACGGACGACTACGCCTCGGCCGCCACCTTCGGCGCACTCGACCGCGCTTTCGTGGTGCTGGATGGCGCAACCGCGCTGGACTTCGCCACCATCGCTGCCAGCCCGCTGTCGGGCAGTTACAGCTACACGTTCACCACCGCCGGCGTCCACGCCTTTGCCATCGTCGTGATGGACGTGCTGGACAGCGCAGGCGTCAGCACGTTGACGGTGTCGAACGTCAACGTCAGCGCCGTGCCCGAACCCGCCAGCATCGCCCTGCTGCTGGCCGGCCTGGGCGTCGTCGCCGGCGCAGCACGCGCCCGCCGACGCTGCTGACTCACGGCGACCGGTAGTGCCGCAAGCGCGACAGGTCGAGCACGCGCACGCCGCCGTACTCGACCCGTATCACCGCCGCCGCGTCCAGCGCCTTGACGGCCTCGTTCACGCGCTGGCGTGACAAGCCCACCAGGTAGCCCAGTTCCTGTTGCGTGATGCGCAGCAACTCGCCCACACCGGGGTAGAGCACGGGGTTGAACAGGGCCGCCAGGTTGCGCGCCACGCGCTCGTCGGGGTGGGTCAGACGGTCGATCTCGCGCGCCGCGATGAACTGGCTCAGCCTCTCGTTGAGCTGCATCATCACGAAGCGGTTGAAACCGATGCTGCGGTCCAGCAACCAGTGAAAGGTCTCGGCCGTGATGCCGGCAACCACGCTCTTGCGCAGCGCCTGGATGTTGTAGCGATAGGCCTCGTTTTTCAGCACCGTGCCTTCACCGAACCAGCCGCCTGAAGGCACGCCGGTAAAGGTGATGGGCAGGCTGCCCGCGCTGTGCGCAACGCCGTCGTTGCTCATCTTCAGCAGGCCGTCGATGACGCCGAACCAATAGGTCACGGGCCGGCCGACGCGGCAGACCAGTTCGCCGGGCTCGACCGTGACCACGCGCAGGTCGGTCATCACGCGCACCTGCTCTTCGGGGGCCAGACGGGCCAGCCACGGCACATGCGGCAGGTCTTCGGGCAAGGCCCCGCGTGAGCGCGACGTGGGTACCGCGGTGGCACGCGAAGCTGACGGGAAACCGGTCGGGGCCACGGCGAATCCTCGGTATTTGCTAAGGGAAAGGCCTGTGAGGCCGAACCCGCAGATTGTCGTCACAACGACAACATGGCGTCAAAGTTTTACCCAGAATCGGCATCAGCCCAGCAGGAGACAGCCCGGTGTCCTCGACCTTCCCCCAGTTGATGCTCAACCACGCGGCCCAGCGCCCGCAGGCTGCGGCATTGCGCGAAAAGGTCTACGGCATCTGGCAGACCACCACCTGGGCCGAACTGGCGCTGCTGGTGCGCCGCCTGGCCTGCGGTCTGCACGCGGCGGGCTTGCAGCGCGACGACCATGTCATCGTGGTCGGCGAAAACCGGCCGCGTCTGTATGCCTGCATGCTGGCGGTGCAAAGCCTGGGTGCCGTGCCGGTGCCGCTGTACCAGGATGCTGCCGCCGCCGAGTACGTCTTCCCCATCAACAACGCCGAAGTCGGCTGGGCCATCGTCGAAGACCAGGAGCAGGTCGACAAGATGCTGGAACTGCGGGCGGGACCTTGTGCCAACGGCCCGACACTGGCCCGCATCTGGTACGACGACCCGCGCGGCCTGCGCAACTACGCCGAGCCCGGCCTGGAGGCGCTCGACGCGCTGGTGGCGGCGGGCCAGGCGCACGACGCATCCAACGCGCGCTTGTTCGACGCCGAAGTGGCGAACTGTCAGCCCGGCGACGTGGCCGCGCTGTTCTTCACCAGCGGCACCACCGGCTACCCCAAAGGCGTGGTGCACACCCACGCCACGTTGCTGGACCGTGCGCAGGCCGGCCAGGCCTTCGACCACCTGACCGAGCGCGAAGAGGTGCTGGCGTACATGCCGCTGGCCTGGATAGGCCAGAACATCTTCAGCTATGCACAGTGGCTGGCCTGCGGCTACGTGGTGAATTGCCCTGAGAGCGCGGCCACGGTCACCATCGACCTGAAGGAAATCGGGCCGACTTACTACTTCGCGCCACCGCGCATTTTTGAAGGTCTGCTGACCAGCGTGATGATCCGCATGGAAGACGCCGGCCGTTTCAAGCGCTGGCTGTTCCACCACTTCATGGACCTGGCCAAACGCGTCGGCCCGACCTTGATGGACGGCAAGCCGGTGGGCCTGCTTCAGCGACTGGTCTACGGCGTGGGCGACCTGTGCATCTACGGCCCGCTGCGCAACAACCTGGGTTTCAGCCGGGTGCGCGTGGCCTACACGGCAGGCGAGGCCATCGGCCCCGATCTGTTCACTTTCTACCGCTCCATCGGCATCAACCTGAAGCAGTTGTACGGCTCCACCGAGACCGCTGTCTTCGTCTGCCTGCAGCCCGACCACGAGGCCAAGGCCGACACCGTGGGCATCCCGATCAGCGGCGTCGAAATCCAGGTCGCCGACGACGGCGAAATCCTGGTGCGCAGTCCCGGCCTGCTGAAGGGCTACTACAAGAATCCAGCCGCCACGGCCGAGGTGCTGACCGCCGACGGCTGGTACCACACCGGTGACGCCGGCTTTCTGGACGCCGGCGGCCACCTGAAGATCATCGACCGCGCGAAAGATGTCGGGCGCCTTCATGTGCCCGGGGGTGGCCCCAACGATGGCGCCATGTTCGCGCCCAAGTACGTCGAGAACAAGTTGAAGTTCTTCCCGTACATCAAGGAAGCCGTAGCCTTCGGCGACCAGCGCGAGAAGGTCTGCGCCTTCGTCAACATCGACTTCGAAGCCGTGGGCAACTGGGCCGAACGGCGCAACTTGCCGTATGCCGGCTACACCGACCTGGCGGCCAAGCCCGAGGTACTGGCGTTGATACGGGAGTGTGTGGAGAAGGTCAACGCCGACCTGGGGCAAGACGCGCTGCTGGCCGGCAGCCAGGTCACGCGCTTCCTGGTTCTTCACAAGGAACTGGACGCCGACGACGGCGAAATGACGCGCACCCGCAAGGTCAAGCGCGGCTACATCAACGACAAGTACCGGGTGCTGGTCGATGCGCTGTACGGCGGGAAGATTGAGCAGTTCATCGAGACCGCCGTCAAGTTCGAAGACGGCCGCAGCGGCAGCGTGAGCGCGACGCTGAAGATCATCGACAGCAAGACCTATGCGCCTGTGAAAGCTGCAGCATGAGCGCGAACAGCCCCACCAAGCGAATTGGCGAGGTCGTCCTCGACGTGAAGAACATCAGCCTGCGTTTCGGCGGCGTGAAGGCGCTGACCGACATCAGCTTCGATGTGCGCGAACACGAGGTGCGGGCCATCATCGGCCCCAACGGCGCGGGCAAGAGCAGCATGCTCAATTGCATCAACGGCGTGTATGCGCCGCAGGAAGGCAGCATCACCTTCCGCGGGCAGACCTTCGGCCACATGAACAGTCGGCAAGTGGCCGAGATGGGCGTGGCGCGCACCTTCCAGAACTTGGCGCTGTTCAAAGGCATGAGCGTCATCGACAACATCATGTCGGGACGTAACCTGCGCATGAAGACCAACATCCTTCAGCAGGCTTTCCGCAACCCGTGGTTCGGCGCGGCCGAGCGCGAGGAAAGCGAGCACCGCGAGTTCGTCGAGAAGATCATCGACTTCCTGGAAATCCAGGCCTACCGCAAGACGCCGGTCGGCCGCCTGCCCTATGGCTTGCAAAAGCGCGTGGACCTGGGCCGCGCGCTGGCGATGGAGCCGCAGGTGCTGCTGCTGGACGAGCCAATGGCCGGCATGAACGTCGAAGAGAAGCAGGACATGAGCCGCTTCATCCTGGATGTGAACGACGAGTACGGCACGACCATCGTGCTGATCGAACACGACATGGGCGTGGTGATGGATATTTCTGACCGCGTGGTGGTGCTGGACTACGGCAAGAAGATCGGCGACGGCACGCCCGAGGAAGTGCGGGCCAACCCGGAAGTCATCAGCGCGTACCTCGGAGCATCACACTGATGGGACCGTTCCTGGAAACCCTCATCGGCGGCCTGATGACGGGCATGCTGTATTCGCTGGTCGCGCTCGGCCTGGTGCTGATCTTCAAAGCCAGCGGCGTCTTCAATTTCGCACAGGGCGCGATGGTGCTGTTCGCGGCTTTGGCGATGGCGCGCTTTTCGACGTGGCTGCCGCAATGGCTAGGCTTCGACAACAAGGTGCTGGCCAACGTGCTGGCCTTCGTCGTGGCCATGGTCATCATGGTGGCGGTGGCCTGGCTGATCGAAAACTGGGTGCTCGGCCATCTGGTGAACCAGGAAGGCGTGACGCTGCTGATGGCCACCTTGGGCATCGCCTACTTCCTGGACGGCTTCGGGCAGACAATCTTCGGCAGCGACATCTACAAGATCGACGTGGGCCTGCCGAAAGACCCGGTGTTCCTGTTTGAGAACATCTTCCCTGGCGGCATCCTGCTGAACAAGGAAGACCTGTACGCGGCGTTGATCGCCGCGGCGTTGGTGGCAGGCTTGTCGCTTTTCTTCCAGAAAACCGACACCGGCCGCGCACTGCGCGCCGTGGCCGATGACCACCAGGCAGCGCAGAGCATCGGCATTCCGCTGAGCCGCATCTGGGTCATCGTCTGGAGCGTGGCGGGTTTCGTCGCGCTGGTGGCCGGCATCATCTGGGGCAGCAAGCTGGGCGTGCAGTTCAGCCTGTCCCAAGTGGCCTTGAAGGCGCTGCCGGTGGTGATCTTGGGGGGCTTCACCTCGGTGCCGGGCGCAGTGATCGGTGGGCTGATCATCGGCGTCGGCGAGAAATTGTCCGAGGTCTACATCGGCCCGATGGTGGGCGGTGGCATCGAAATCTGGTTCGCGTATGTGCTCGCCTTGGGCTTCCTGCTGGTGAGGCCTCAGGGTCTCTTTGGCGAAAAGATCATCGATCGGGTCTGAGCCATGTTGTACAGAGAAAACGGCCAGTTCAAGACCTCGTATCCCAGTGACCAGCAGGTCTTTCCCATCACGCAGGACAAGGTCGCCATCGGCCTGCTGCTGGCCTTTGCGTTGATCGTCATACCTTTGATCGCGCCCGAATATGTCTTCCGCGCCATCCTCATCCCATTCCTGATTCTTTCGTTGGCCGCGCTGGGCTTGAACATCCTGGTCGGCTATTGCGGGCAGATCTCGCTGGGTACCGGTGCCTTCATGGCCGTCGGTGCTTACGCGGCCTACAACTTCCAGGCGCGTATCGAAGGCATGCCGGTCATCGCGTCGTTGCTGCTGGGTGGTTTCGTGTCCACGGCGGTAGGCGTCTTGTTCGGCATACCCAGCCTGCGCATCAAGGGCTTGTACCTGGCGGTTGCAACGCTGGCTGCGCAGTTTTTCGTGGACTGGGCTTGCCTGCGTTTGAAGTGGGTGACGAACGATTCTTCATCCGGCTCGGTCAGTGTCGCCGGCTTGAAAGTGCTGGGCATCGCCATCGAATCGCCGGTGCAGAAGTACCTGTTCTGCCTGCTCTTCCTGATCGTCTTCGCGATGCTGGCCAAGAACCTGGTGCGCGGGCACATCGGCCGCGAATGGATGGCCATCCGCGACATGGACGTGGCAGCGTCCGTCATCGGCATCCGCCCGGTCTACGCCAAGCTCACCGCTTTCGCGGTCAGCAGCTTCATCGTCGGCGTGGCCGGTGGCTTGTGGGCCTTCGTTCACCTGGGGTCGTGGGAGCCAGCGGCCTTCAACATCAACCGCAGTTTCGACCTGCTGTTCATGGTGATCATCGGCGGCCTGGGCTCGGTGATGGGCAGCTTCTTCGGCGCGGCCTTCATCGTGGTGCTGCCGATCTTGCTGGACAACGTGCCGCGTTGGTTCGGCATCCCCATCGACACCGCGCTGGCCGCTCACCTGACAGCGATGATCTTCGGCGCACTGATCGTTTTTTTCCTGATCAAGGAGCCGCACGGTATTGCGCGGCTCTGGTCCACGGCCAAAGAGAAGCTGCGGCTTTGGCCTTTTCCACATTGATACCCAAGCAGTTGTTCACCTGGAGACAAACATGAAACTCGTTTCGATGATCGTGGCGGCGGCAACGCTGGTGGGCAGCGGCGCTGCATTGGCACAAGCCAAAGAGCAATTCTTTCCGCTGCTGGTCTACCGCACCGGGCCTTACGCGCCCAACGGCACGCCCTGGGCCAACGGCAAGCAGGACTACATCAAGATGATCAACGCGCGTGATGGCGGCATCAACGGCGTGAAGATCACCTTCGAAGAATGCGAAACCGGCTACGCCACCGACAAGGGCGTGGAGTGCTACGAGCGATTGAAAGGCAAGAGCGCGACGCTCTTCGACCCGCAATCCACCGGCATCACTTTCGCGCTGACGGAGAAGGCGCCTGGCGACAAGATTCCGTTAATCACGCTGGGCTACGGCCTGTCGGCGAGCCAGGACGGCAACGTCTTCAAATGGAACTTCCCGCTGATGGGCAGCTACTGGACCGCCGCCGACATGCTGTTGCAGCACATCGGCAAGAAGGAAGGCGGCATGGACAAGTTGAAGGGCAAGAAGATTGCGCTGGTCTATCACGACAGCCCCTTCGGCAAGGAGCCCATTCCGCTGATCACCGAGCGCAGCAAGATGCACGGCTTTGAGCTGCAACTGATTCCGGTGACGGCACCGGGCGTCGAACAGAAAAGCGCCTGGCTTCAGGTACGCCAGAGCAAGCCCGACTACGTGATGCTGTGGGGCTGGGGCGTGATGAACAGCACCGCGCTGAAGGAAGCGCAGGCTACCGGCTACCCGCGCGACAAGATGTACGGCGTGTGGTGGGCGGGCGCCGAGCCTGACGTGAAAGACGTCGGCGAAGGCGCCAAGGGCTACAACGCGCTGAACCTGAACACCAGCGGCCAACAGCCCAAGGTGATCCAGGACATCTTGAAGCTGGTGCACGCCAAGGGCCAGGGCACCGGGCCGAAAGACGAAGTGGGCAGCGTGCTCTACACACGCGGCGTGATCATTCAGATGCTGGGCGTCGAGGCGGTGCGCCGCGCGCAGGAGCGCTACGGCAAGGGCAAGGTCATGACCGGCGAGCAGGTGCGTTGGGGTCTGGAAAATCTGGCGCTGGACCAGAAAAAGCTCGACGCCTTGGGCTTCAGCGGCGTGATGCGCCCCCTGAGCACGTCTTGCAAGGACCACATGGGCAGTACCTGGGCCCGCGTGCACACCTGGGACGGCAGCAAGTGGAACTTCAGCAGCGACTGGCTGCAGGCCGATGAGCAGATCATCAACCCGATGGTCAGGGCTGCCGCTGACAAATACGCGGCCGACAAGAAGATCACCCGGCGCGATGGCGCCGACTGCCAGAGCTGACCCCGAGCCGGGCACCGCCATGAGCAACATCCTGTTGAACGTCAACGGCATCGAGGTCATCTACAACCATGTGATCCTGGTGCTCAAGGGTGTCTCGCTGCAGGTGCCCGAAGGTGGCGTGGTGGCCTTGCTGGGCGGCAACGGCGCTGGCAAGACGACCACGCTGCGAGCGGTCAGCAACCTGCTGGCCGGCGAGCGCGGCGAGGTCACCAAAGGCAGCATCGAATTGCGCGGCGAGCGCATCGAAAAACTGTCGACCTCGGAGATGGTCAACCGCGGTGTGATCCAGGTCATGGAAGGGCGGCACTGCTTCGCCCACTTGTCGATCGAAGACAACCTGATGACTGGCGCCTACACGCGCAAGGACGGCAAGGCGGCCATCGCGGCCACGCTGGAGAAGGTCTACACCTATTTCCCGCGTTTGAAGACCCGGCGCACGTCGCAGGCGGCCTACACCTCAGGTGGCGAACAGCAGATGTGCGCCATCGGCCGCGCGTTGATGGCCAACCCGAAGATGGTGCTGCTGGACGAGCCCAGCATGGGCCTGGCGCCGCAGATTGTCGAAGAGGTGTTCGAGATCGTCAAAGACCTGAACCAGCGCGAGAAGGTCACCTTCCTGCTGGCCGAACAAAACACCCACATGGCGCTGCGCTATGCCGACCACGGCTACATCCTGGAAAGCGGCCGCATCGTGATGGAAGGTGCGGCGAAAGACCTGCGCGAGAACGAGGACGTGAAGGAGTTCTACCTGGGCATGGGCGGTGGAGACCGGAAAAGCTTCAAGGGTGTAAAGAGCTACAAGCGCAGAAAGCGGTGGTTGTCGTGACCGATGGCGATGGCGATTTCGGTCTTGCGCCACCCGCCTTCAAGCCCGAAGAAGCACTGACGCAGCTGAAGCGCCAGTTGCGTGACCTGAAGCTGGCCGAGCGTGGCAATGGTTTCGAGCAGCGCGGCAAGCGCGTGGCCGAATTGCAGGTGGACGGCGCGGGCATATCGGCGCGCACCGCGCGCAAGTTGGCACTGACGCCCGAGTGGGACCGACAGACCATCGCCTCGGCGAACGACCAGCGCAAATGGCTGGACGAATTGAAGAAGCGCCTGGCGCGCTGGGATCGCGAGGAATGAAGGCATGAACAGCGCAAGCCGCGAATGGGTCGGCAGCGGCGACCCCTACGACGCGCTGGAAACACGCAGCCCCGAGGCTCGGGAAGCCGCGCTGACGGCTGCCCTGCCCGACCAGGTGCGCGCCGCGCTAGCCGTTCCTGCGATGGCCCTGCGCTTGGGCGCCGTGGACGCGGCGAGCGTCACGACACGCGCGGCGCTGGCGAGGCTGTCCGTCACACGCAAAGGCGAACTGCTGGACGCGCAGATGGCCAGCCGCGCAGCCGGCGGCGACCCTTTCGGCGGCCACTCGGCGCTGGGCTGGCGCAGCCGCGCCGCGCTGCGCCCGGCGTGGCGTGTCTTTCAGTCGCCCGGCGCGCTCTACGAACCCGAAGGTCCCGCTCCCGACTACTGGCGCATGGCCCGCGCGCTGCACGCCGCAGGCTTGCGCAGCGGTGACCTGGTCCACAACAGCTTCAGCTACCACCTGACGCCCGCTGGCTCGATGATGGAAACCGGCGCCCACGCCTTGGGCTGCACGGTCTTTCCGGGCGGCGTCGGCAACACCGAATTGCAGTTGCAGGCGATGCAAGACCTGCAACCCGACGCCTACGCCGGTACGCCCAGCTTCCTGCGCATCCTGTTTGAAAAAGCCGCCGATGCCGGCGTGGCGCTGCCCAGCCTGACGAAGGCGCTGGTCAGCGGTGAGGCCTTCCCAGCTGCGCTGCGCGACTGGCTGGCGGCGCGCGGCTTGCAGGCCTACCAATGCTACGCCACGGCCGATGTCGGCCTGATCGCCTACGAGACCGCCGCGCGCGCCGGGCTGGTTGTCGACGAAAACGCGATCGTCGAGATCGTGCGTCCCGGCACGGGCGACGTGCTGCCCGACGGCGAAGTCGGCGAACTGGTTGTCACCGTGCTCAACCCCGACTACCCGCTGCTGCGCTTCGGCACCGGTGACCTCAGCGCCGTGTTGCCCGGCCCCTGCCCCACCGGCCGCACAAATGCGCGCATCAAGGGCTGGATGGGTCGCGCCGACCAGACGGCCAAAGTGAGGGGCATGTTTGTACACCCCACGCAGGTGGCCGAGGTGTTGAAGCGCCATCCTGAAGTCAGAAAAGCCCGCCTGGTGGTCGAGGGCGAGATGGCCAACGACCGCATGACCCTGCACATCGAATGCGACCGGCCGCCCGAAGGCTTGGCAGCAGCCGTCGCGCAGTCGCTGCGCGACGTGACCAAGCTGCGCGCCGAGGTGGCGGTGGCAGCCAACGGTAGCCTGCCCAACGACGGGAAGGTCATCGCTGACGTCCGCGCCATCGGCTAGTCGCTGGGCAAATCACCGGGCGGAACCCCAGGCCGGTACGTAGTTCCCGCCACGCGCAATGGGACCGCCGGCCTAGCATTCAGTGACCTGGGTTTTTTCCTTCGGAGTTTCGATATGCAGAAGTTCGTGCTCGCCGCTGCTGCGGCCTTGGTGTCCTCGATGGCCCTGGCCGCCTACCCGGACAAACCGGTCACGCTGGTCGTGCCTTTCGCCGCTGGCGGCCCCACCGACAAGGTGGCGCGCGACCTGGCCGAGGTGCTGCGCAAGAACCTGAACAACCAGACTGTGGTCATCGAGAACGTCGGCGGCGCTGGCGGCACACTGGGCGCCGCCAAGGTGGCCCGGGCAGCGCCCGATGGCTACACGCTGCTGCTGCACCACGCCGGCATCTCCACCGCGCCCGCGCTGTACCGCAACATGCCCTACAAGACGCTCGACGACTTCGAGTACCTGGGCATGGTCAACGACGTGCCGATGACGCTGATCGGTCGCCCCACGCTGCCGGCCGCCAACTTTGCCGAACTGCGCAAGTGGATAGACGCCAACAAAGGCAAGATCAACCTGGCCAATGCCGGCCTGGGCGCCGCATCGCACCTCTGCGGATTGCTGTTCCAGCAAGCCATGGGCGTGGACATGACCACCGTGCCCTACACGGGCACGGCGCCGGCCATGACCGACTTGCTGGGCGGCCAGGTCGACCTGATGTGCGACCAGACCACGAATACCTCGACGCAAATCGAAGCCGGCAAGGTTCGCGCCTACGGCGTGACCACCTTGAAGCCGCTGACCAGCCCCGCGCTGGCCAAGCTGCCGACGCTGGATTCGCAAGGTCTGAAGGGCTTCAACGTCACCATCTGGCACGGCATGTACGCCCCCAAGGGCACGCCCAAGGCCATCGTCGACCAGCTAAACACAGCCCTGCGCGCCGCGCTGAAAGACCCCGAATTCATCAAGCGCGAAGAAGCCCTGGGCGCCGTAGTCATCACCGACGCACGCCTGAGCCCGGTCGAGCACAAGAAGTTCGTCGAGGCCGAGATCGCCAAGTGGGGCCCGGCCATTCGGGCTGCGGGACAGTACGCTGACTGAACGTTGATCGAAGCGGCCCCAGCGCCGCATCGAATCTGGCCGCCTGAGAGGCGGCCTTTTTCATGGGGTCAAGGCAAAGGGATCAGCGGGTCAGCGGGTCAGCGGGTCAGCGGATCAGGCCGTCAAGGTGACCCGCGCGAACTTGCGCTTGCCGACCTGCAGCACCACGGTGCCGGCCGCGACCTTCAGTCCCTTGTCGCTGATGGCCACGCCATCGACGCGCACGCCACCTTGCTCGACCATGCGCAGGCCTTCGCTGCTGCTGGGCACCAGGTTGGCGGCCTTCAGCAGCGAAGCGATGGCCATCGGCGCACCGCTGAGCGCCAACTCCGGCATCTCGTCGGGGATGCCGCCCTGGGCGCGCTTGTTGAAGTCCTGCTCGGCCGCTTCAGCCGCCGCCGCGCTGTGGAAGCGCGCGGTGATTTCCTTGGCCAGCAGCACCTTGGCGTCCTTGGGGTTGCGCCCGCCGTCGACCTCGGCCTTCAGCCCAGCGATCTCGGCCACGCTGCGAAAGCTCAGCAGCGTGTACCACTTCCACATCTGCACATCGTTGATCGACAGCACCTTGGCGAACATGGTGTTGGCCGGCTCGGTGATGGCCACGTAATTGTTCTTGGACTTGGACATCTTCTCGACGCCGTCCAGCCCTTCGAGCAACGGCATCGTCAGGATGCACTGCGGCTCTTGCCCGTATTCGCTTTGCAGTGCGCGGCCGACCAGCAGGTTGAATTTCTGGTCGGTGCCGCCGAGCTCCAGGTCGCTTTTCAGCGCCACCGAGTCGTAGCCCTGCATCAGCGGGTACAGCAGTTCGTGCACCGAGATCGGCGTATTGGACTGGAAGCGCTTGGTGAAATCGTCGCGCTCCAGCATGCGCGCCACCGTGTATTTCGCGGCCAGCTGGATCATCCCGCGCGCGCCCAGCGGGTCGCTCCACTCGCTGTTGTAGCGGATCTCGGTTTTGGCCGGGTCCAGCACGAGGCTGGCCTGGGCGTAGTAGGTCTTGGCGTTGGCCTCGATCTGCTCGCGGGTCAGCGGTGGCCGGGTGGCGTTGCGGCCCGAGGGGTCACCGATCATCGACGTGACGTCGCCGATGAGAAAAATCACGGTATGTCCCAAGTCCTGCAGTTGGCGCATCTTGTTCAGCACCACGGTGTGGCCGATATGGATATCAGGTGCCGTCGGATCCAGCCCCAGCTTGATGCGCAAAGGCGTGCCAGTGGCCTCGGAACGGGCCAGCTTCTTCAGCCATTCGGCCTCGGGCAGCAGTTCATCACAGCCGCGCAAGGACACCGCCAGTGCTTCGCGGACGCGGTCGGTGACCGGAAAAACAGAACTGGCAGGCTGCGCCGCAGAAGTCGACATGGTTCGTTTTCAGGGTTTCTTAGCCCCCCTTGTTCGGGGGCTTGGCTATACTTGGCATGCCTTCTGCATGACGTTTTCCGCACCACCAGGCCTGCAGCGGCGGCTTGCAAGCCGTCGTGGCTTGCGGGGCTGCAGATTCTAGAGGACCGCTCCTCGCCCGTTGTTCCGTCCCTGCCTTCGTGCCTGGGCCCCGATCACACCGTCAGACCCACGGCCTTGAAATTCGAATCTGAACCTTTGCTGCAAGAAATGGCCACCTTCAGCCAGCGCCACCGGGTGGGGCTGGTGGCAACGGCGGTCATCGCGCTCACCGGCTTTGCGCTGACGGCCGTTGCCGTTGCACCGCTTGTGGCCGACACCACACCCATTGCCCAGCGCTTGATCTCCGAAAGGGTCGAACCGCAGGGCATGGCCGAGCAGCTCACCGAGCTGGCCGCTCAGGGCATCACGCTCAACCGCACCGACATCACGCGCGGCACCGACACCGCCGACAGCCTGCTGGCCCGTTTGGGTGTGCGCGACCCGGCTGCCGCCTTCTTTCTGCGCACCGACGGCAACGCGCGGCAGTTGCTGGCCGGCCGCGGCGGCAAGATGGTTCAGGCTGAGTTCGACGCTGGCGGCCAGTTGCAAACCCTGGTCGCGCGCTACCCCTCGGACAAGCCTGAGCAACTGAAGACTCACTTCACCCGCCTGACGCTGTCGCACGCCGGCGGCCGTTGGGCGTCGCGCACCGCCGCGGTGCCCTACGGCACCCAGATGCGCCTGTCCAGCGGCACCATCCGCAGCACGCTGTTCGCCGCCACCGACGAATCAGGCCTGCCCGATGGCGTGGCCGGCCAACTCACCGAGATCTTCTCCACCGACCTCGACTTCCACCGCCAACTGCGCAAGGGCGACACCTTCAGCGTCGTCTACGAAGCACTGAC
>JBBQAI010000127.1:0-11849 GCA_038316205.1 Burkholderiales bacterium | reverse complement strand
GGCAGCATCCCGAGCAGGGCCTGATCCCGCCCGGCGAATTCATTCGCGTCGCGGAGGAGATCGGCTTCATCGTTCCGCTGGGCATATGGGTGCTGCGTACCGCGTGCCGGCAGGCGAGGCAATGGCAGCTCTCCGGCAATCCGGGCGTGCGCGTGGCGGTCAATCTGTCGGCGCGGCAGTTCGCCCAGAAGGATCTGGCCGAGGCCATCGGTGAAGTGCTCACCGACACGGGCCTCGATGCGCACTATCTCGAACTGGAGATCACCGAGAGCGAGATGATGCAGGACGCCGCCGACACGCTGAACTCGCTGCATGCCATTCACGCGCTGGGCGTGCGCATTTCCATCGACGATTTCGGCACCGGCTATTCCAGTCTGTCGCACCTTTCCACGCTGCCCATCGACTGCCTGAAGATCGACCGCAGCTTCGTCAACAGCTTGGAAGCCGGTACCAAGGAAGCGGCTGTGGTGCGCAGCATCGTGCTGCTGGGCAGCTCACTGGGCAAGGCGGTGGTGGCCGAAGGCATCGAAACTCCTTCGCAGCTAGAGCAGTTGCGAGAAATGGGCTGCCGCTACGGCCAGGGCTTCCTGCTGGCGCAGCCCCTGCCAGCCGCCTTCGCGGAACAAAAACTGGGTTTGCGGCTCGGCCCGCCGCCGGTTGCACCGGGTGCGCCGCCCGAAGGGAAGCCTGAAACCCGGCCTGATCTGGCACCATCCGGCCCAGTGTCGCAGCCTGACGACACAATTGTCAGATAAGGTATCCGCAACGGCACCGTCCCCCGCTGCAAGCCCGCACCGTGGGCGGCCAACAGACCGCAGGGCTCGGGAACTATGACCACCACGTGGTGCCAGCGGCTGAACGCCGCCCTGATGCCCGACTACACGCCCAAGGCCTGCGTCTTCTGGTGGCTGATGGTCGCCCTGGGCGGCAGCGTGTTGGCCGGTTGCCTGCTGTGGCTGCTGTTCCAACCCTGGTCGGTGGCCTTGCAGATGGCCGTCGGCCTGGCGCTGTCTGTGGGCTCTGGCCTGTTCCCGGTGCGCGTGCCGGGCACCAAGCAGTCTTTCGCTGTCGGCGAGGTGTTCATCTTCCTGGTGCTGCTGATGATCGGCCCGGCGGCGGCGGCCATCGTTGCGGCCGGCGAAACCGGACTCGGTGCCTTCCGCACGTCGAAGCGCTGGACCAGCCGTCTGGTCACCCCGGCCATCACCGGTTTGTCGATCTGGACGACGGGCTCGCTGCTGCAGTGGGCGCTGCTCCGGATGGACGCAGGCGCCACGGTCAGCGCGGCGCCCGTGGCGGCGGCGATGTTGGTGTTTGCGGCGCTCTACTTTGTGGTCAACGCCGTGCTGTTGACCGGCCTGCAGCGGCTCAAGCGCGGCGAAGCCCTGTTCCGGCCGGTGGCCGCCGTGGTGGCGCTGCGTTGGGTCGGCATGGCCTACGCCGGCAGCGCGGCGCTGGCCACTTTGCTTTACGTCACTTACCGCCAACAAGGCAGCGGCGTGCTGTGGGTGATGGTGCCGCTGCTGGCCATGTTGCTGGTGACGCTGCACTTCTACTTCCGCCAGCAAGAGGTGCACGAAGCCCTGCGCGACGCCAGCGACAGCGCCGCCGCGCGAGAAGCGGTGCTGATGTTGCGCGAGACCGAATCCACCGAGCGCCACCTGAAGGAATTGCAGGCCAGCGAGCACCGCTTCCACAGTGCCTTCACGCACGCGTCCATCGGCATGGCCCTGCTAGAGCTGGACGGCCAGATCCTGCAGGCCAACGCCGCCTTGGCTCGACTGGTGGGCCGCAGCGAGGCCGAACTGCAGCAATGCCGCGTGCAGGACTGCGTGCTGGCTGAAGACCGCGCCGCGCTGGAACTGCAGTTGTCGGGCACTCGCCACGCGGCCTTCGAAGGCTTCGCGCTGGAACTGCGCTGCGGCCACCGCGACGGCGGCACAGTGTGGATGGCGCTGCACTGTGGCTTCTTCACCGAGCCCGGCGCGACAACGGCCAGCCTGATCTTGCAGGCGCAGGACGTCAGCGCGCGGCGCCGCGCCGAGGCCGGGCTGCAGCACATGGCCTTCCACGACAGCCTGACTGGCCTGCCGAACCGGCGCCGCTTCGTCGAATGCCTAATGGGCGTGGTGGCCCGCCGCAGCAGCGACGCCGCGCGGCCCTGGGCCGTGATGTTCCTGGACTTCGACCGCTTCAAACTGGTCAACGACAGCCTGGGCCACAGCGTGGGCGACGTACTCTTGCAGCAGGTGGCGCGCCGTGTGCAAGAGCGGCTGCGCCCCGGCGATACGGTGGCCCGGCTCGGCGGCGACGAATTCGCCATCCTGGTGGACCACATCGCCGACGAGCGCGACGCGCTGGTCCTGGCCGACCGCCTGCTCGAGGCGCTGAAACAGCCCTTCATGTTGGGCGATGTCGAACTGATCGCCAGCGCCAGCATCGGCATCACCTTCAGCAGCCAGGGCTACACCGCGGCCGAAGACGTGCTGCGCGACGCCGACACCGCCATGTACAAGGCCAAGGCAGCGGGCAAGGCGCGCTACGCCGTGTTCGACGCCAGCCTGCACGCCGCCGTGACCGCCAGGCTGCGCCTGGAAGGCGATCTGCGCCGCGCCGTCGAACGCGGCGAACTGCGGGTGGAATACCAGCCGGTGTTCGCGCTGGGCGTGGCCGGTGGTGCTGCGCCAGGCGCGCTGAACAGCTTCGAAGCCCTGGTGCGCTGGGAGCACCCTCAAGATGGACGTCTGCTGCCCGGGGCCTTTCTGCATGTGGCCGAAGACAGCGGCCTGATGCTGGCGCTGAGCGACTTCGTGTTGCACCAGGCTTGTCAGCAGGTGCGGCAGTGGCAACTGTCAGACGCCGCGCACGCGCAACTGGGCCTGGCCGTCAACATCTCGTCCCACGACCTGGGCAACCCGGCGCTGGTGGCCCGCGTCAGCCGCGCGCTGGCGGTGTCGGGCCTGCGGCCGCAAGACCTGACGTTGGAGCTGACCGAGAACATCCTGATGTCGCACATCGAAGCCGCTTTGGCATCGCTGACGGCGCTGCGCCAGTTGGGCGTGAAGCTGGCTGTGGACGACTTCGGCACCGGCTATTCCAGCCTGGCCCACTTGTCGCAATTGCCCATCGACAGCTTGAAGATCGACCGCAGTTTCGTCAGCCAGTTGCAGCGCGGCAAGGCCGACGCGGCCCCTGCGGCGGTCATCAGCGCCATCATCCAACTGGGCCACACGCTGCGCAAGGCGGTGGTGGCGGAAGGCATCGAAACCGCCGCGCAGATGGACCAGTTGCGCGAACTGGGCTGCGCCTTCGGCCAGGGCTTCCACCTGGCCATACCGCTGTCGGCGGCCCAGGCCAGCGCCTGGCTGCATGACAGCGGCGGCGTGAGCCACTAGCCTGGCACTACACCGGCAACAGCGAGCTGTTCTTCACCTCTTCCATCACCGCGTAGGTGCGCGTCTCGCGCACGCCGGGCAGGGTCCAGATCACGCTGCCGATGAACTGCCGGTAGGCCGCCATATCGGCCACGCGGGTCTTCAGCAGGTAGTCGAAACCGCCGGCCACCAGGTGGGCTTCCAGGATCTCGGGGCGCACTTGCACGGCGGCCTTGAAGGTGTCCATCACGTCGTGCACCGTACGGTCGAGCAGGATTTCCACGAACACCAGCAGCCCGGCACCCAGCTTGGCCGGGTTCAGCTTGGCCTCGTAACCCAGGATGTAGCCGTCGCGGTGCAAACGCTTCACGCGGTCGAGCACGGCGGTGGGCGACAGGTGCACGGCCTCGGCCAGCTTCAGGTTGCTGATGCGGCCGTCGGCCTGCAGCACGCGCAGGATGCGGCGGTCGATCGTGTCGATCTCGCGGACGGTGCCGCCGCCTTCGTTTGCGGCGCGTGGCGGCGGTGTGGCTTCGAGCTCGGTGTCGTCCATGGCGAATGATTCTCGGCCATCGCTGCCGATTTCCGCATCCGCCGCGGTCTGAGCCCGCCTAAGCTGCCCGCATCGGCGGTATCGCCCGCTGTTCACCCGCTTGTTTCCCTGGAGTCTCCCGCATGACCGCAGCCCGTTTGCCCTTCCCCTACCGCGCCGAGGCTGGCGCCGTTACCGAGGCGCTGGCGGCCTTGCAAGGCCGGCTCGACTGGCCCGCTGTGTTGGCCACCGCTAGGCCCTGGGTGCAGGCGGTGCGCGAGCAGCCGGCGCCTTTCTGGGCGATGGAGTCGCTGCTGCGCGAATACCCCATCAGCAGCGCCGAAGGCCTGGCCTTGATGCGCCTGGCGGAAGCGCTGCTGCGTGTGCCGGACGCCGAAACGGCCATCGCACTGACCGCCGATCAACTCGGCCGGGGTGACTTCGAAGGTGCCGCCGACGGCAGCCCGCACAAGCTGTTGGCGCAGTTGTCGGCGAGTGCCATTTCCCTGTCGAAGAAATTTCTGCCCGACAGTGAGAACCCGCCCGGCCTGCTGCAGCGCCTGGGTTCGCGCACGGTCGTCGCGGCCACGGTGCGCGCCATCCAGTTGTTGGGGCGGCAGTTCGTGCTGGGTCGCACCATCCAGGAAGCGATGGGCGAGGCCGACGCCGCGCGCAAAGTGCAGGCGCAGCTGCGCTACAGCTACGACATGCTGGGCGAAGGCGCGCGCACCGAGCGCGACGCCGTGCACTACCTGGCCAGCTACCGCAATGCCATCAGCGCCATCGCTGGGGGCAAGTCGGCCGCGTCGCCGATGGCTGGCGATGGCATTTCGATCAAGCTCAGCGCGCTGTTCAGCCGCTACGAAGACGCCCAACGCGAACGTGTTTTCGCCGAGCTGCTGCCGCGCGTGCTGTTGCTGGTCGACCAAGCGGCGCAAGCCAATTTGAACCTGACCGTGGACGCGGAAGAGAGCGACAGACTGGAACTGTCGCTGGACCTCGTCGAGTCGGTGGCCCGCCACATCGCTGCGCGCTGGCCGCTGTGGCAAGGCTTCGGCCTGGCCGTGCAGGCCTACCAGACCCGCGCACTGGCGGTGGTGGACGAAGTCGCCCGCATCGCCCACACCCACGGCCTGCGCTTCATGGTGCGCCTGGTGAAAGGCGCTTACTGGGACGGCGAGATCAAGCGCGCGCAGGAAAGTGGGTTGCCGGGCTATCCGGTCTACACCCACAAGCACCACACCGACATCGCCTACCTGGCCTGCGCCGAGCGGCTGATCAGCCACCACGCGGTCATCTACCCGCAGTTCGCCACGCACAACGCCGGCACCATCGCGGCCATTTTGCAGATGGCCCGCGCGGTCGGTGCCCGCTTCGAGATGCAACGCCTGCACGGCATGGGCGAAGGCGTTTACCGCGAGGTGCTGAAGGACGGCAGCGTGCCGTGCCGGGTCTACGCGCCGGTCGGCGAGCACCGTGACTTGCTGGCCTACCTGGTGCGGCGGCTGCTGGAAAACGGCGCCAATTCGTCCTTCGTCCACCAACTGGCCGACGAGATGGTCAGCGCCGAGACGCTGCTGGCTTCGCCGTTAGCTGCGGCCGCTGAGCCGGCCTTGCCACAGCCCGTAGATCTTTACGGGGAAGCACGCGCTAACTCCACCGGTGCCGACCTGGCCTGTCTGGTGACGCGTCTGCCGCTGGAGACTGCCGTTGCAGCCACGCGCCTGGAAGTCGTACCGATGGCCAGCACCGCCGAAGTGGCCACCGAGATGGCTCGTCTGCAGGCCGGGTTTGAGCCGTGGAATGCCCGCCCGGTGGCCGAACGCGCCGCGCTGCTGCGCCGCGCTGCTGACGCGCTGGACGCCCGGCTGCCCGAGTTCTGCGGCCTGCTGGTCAAGGAAGCGCACAAGACCCTGGGTGACTGCGTGGCCGAGGTGCGCGAGGCGATGGACTTCTGTCGCTATTACGCCCATCAGGCCGTGATCAGTTTGGCCGATCAAACGCTGCCCGGCCCGACTGGCGAAAGCAACGTGCTGCGCTTGCACGGCCGCGGCGTCTTCGTCTGCATCAGCCCGTGGAACTTCCCGCTGGCCATCTTTGCCGGCCAGGTGGTGGCTGCGCTGGTGGCCGGCAACACCGTGGCCGCCAAGCCGGCCGAGCAGACGCCGGTGGCCGCCCGCCGCTTCGTGGCGCTGCTGCATGAAGTGGGCGTGCCGGTGGACGCCGTGGTCTGCCTGCACGGCCTGGGCGAGATCGTGGGCGCCGCGCTGGTGGCCGACCCGCGCACGGCGGGCGTGTGCTTCACCGGCAGCACGCCGGTGGCGCGGCTGATCAACCGCACGCTGGCGGCCAAGGACGGCCCCATCGTGCCGCTGATCGCCGAGACCGGCGGCCTGAACGCCATGGTGGTCGACAGCACCGCGCTGCCCGAACAGGTCATCGACGCCGTCGTGCAAAGCGCCTTCCGCAGCGCCGGCCAGCGCTGCAGCGCGCTGCGCCTGCTGTGCGTGCATGAGGGCATCGCCGACGGTGTCATCGAGATGCTGCGCGGCGCACTGGCCGAGTTGAAGGTGGGTGACCCGGCCGAACTGGCCACCGACGTCGGCCCGGTCATCGACGACGAGGCCTTTGCCGGCATCAGCGCCCACGTGCAGCGCCTGCGCGATTCGGCCAGGTTGCTCGGCGAGACGGTGTTGAAGTCCACCTTCCCGCGCCTGATCGCGCCGGTGGCTTTCGAGATCAACCGCATCGCCGACCTGAAGGCCGAGATCTTCGGCCCGGTGCTGCATGTCGTGCGCTGGGGCAGCGAGCAGCGGGGGTCGGGGGCGGCGCTGGACGTGATGGACGTGGTGCGCCAGATCAACGCCCTGGGCTACGGCCTGACGCTGGGCGTGCAGACCCGCATCGACAGCCGCGCCCAGCGCATCGCCGACGCGGCGCGGGTGGGCAACGTCTACATCAACCGCAACATGATCGGCGCGGTGGTGGGCGTGCAGCCTTTTGGCGGCGAAGGCCTCAGCGGCACCGGCCCCAAGGCCGGCGGGCCGCATTACCTGGTCCGCTTTTGCGGCGAGCAGACGGTCACCATCAACACCGCAGCGGCGGGCGGCAACGCTGAACTGTTGGCCGGTCTGGCGTGAACGTCCCTGATTGACCCTGATTGACCCTGATTGATCCTGAATGACCGGGAAGGTCTAGTTCAGGTACATCCCGAGGTAACGCCGGCCCCGGCCGACCACGGCCGGGTCGGGGCAGACCTCGAACCAGGCGATCAGTTGCTGGCGGGCCTTTTCGCGGTCGGGCTTGCCTTCGGCCTTGTCGCGCAACACCACGTCCAGCAGCTCTTCAAAAGCGGCGCTGAAGTCGCCGGCCCAGGCCAGCAGCGCAGCCAATTGGAAGCGGGCTTCGAAGTCTTTCGGGTTGGCGGCGATGCGCGCGGCGAGCGCCACCTCGTCACCCGGCGGTTTGTGGGCAGCCAGTTCGATGCGCGCCAGCAACCTGGCGTGGCGCGGGCCGGCGGCCTCGGCCGGCAGGGTGTCCAGCAGGCCGCGCGCCTGGTCGAATTCGCCCAGGGCGATGAGCCGTTCGGCCATGTCGAGGTTGGCCTCGGGGTGTTCGGGTTCCATCGCCAGCGCCTGGCTGAGCAAGTCGAGCGCGGCTTCGTGGTCGGGTTGCTGCGCCGCTTGTTCGCGCAGCGCTTCTACAGTGATGCCTTCTTCCGCACCGGGCGCAGCGGCGGGCAGGTGCTTGTCCAGAAAGGCGCGGATCTGGCCCTCGGGCAGCGCGCCGTTGAACTGGTCCACCGGCCGGCCGCCTATGAAAAGCACCACCAGCGGGATGCTGCGTATCTGCAGCGCTGCCGAAATCTGCGGCGCTTCATCGGTGTTCAGCTTCGCCAGCAGGAAGCGGCCGCCGTAGGCTTGCACCAGCTTTTCCAACACCGGGCCCAGGCTGCGGCAGGGCCCGCACCAGGGTGCCCAACAGTCCAGCAGCACCGGCACCTGCATCGACGGCTCCAGGACGGCGGCCTCGAAGTCGGCTTCGGTGACGTCGTAGCTGAGGGCGGGTTCTTGGGGTTGCTGTTGGGGCTGCTGTTGGGGCTGTTGCTGCATGGTGTGCTTCGCTTCGGGAATGAAAAATGCCCCGCTGGACGGGGCATTGTGGCTTGCTGTCCAGGCGCTAGCGCGCCCGGACGTTGTCGCTTAACGCTCGCGGCGCGGGATGCCGGTGGGAGCGGTGTTGCCTGACAGCATGAACACCGTGTAGACGCCCTGGCCGACCAAGTTGAACGGCGTCGTGGTGGTGGTCTGGTACAGCGGGTCGGCGGCCGTGGCCGAGGTGACCTGCAGTTGCACCGACGAGTTCGAGTTGGCCGTGGCATAGGCCGAAGCCGTACCGGCGGTCACGCTGGAGGCCAGCGCCAGGTAGTCCACCGACAGCGTCAGCGGGTCTGAACCGTTGATGCCGTTGACCAGTCGCACCTTGACGCGGGTGGTGGTGCTGGGCAGGCGGTTGTCGTCGGTCAGCAGCAGCAACTTGCCGGTGGCGGCCGAGCCGTAGGCCAACACCGTGTAGTCAGCGCCGGCCGCGAAGGTCTGCGTGGTGGTGCTGTAGGCCGTGCCGTTGATACGCATCGTCAACGTCCCCGAACCGGCGTCCACCAGGGCGTAAGGGCCCACCGACGGCGAACGCAGGCTGCCCACCAGGGTGGTGGTGCCGAAGGTGGATGCGACGTTGCCGCCGCTGTCCACGCTGGCCACCACACGGATGCGCGACTTGGTGTTCTTCAGCGCCTTGACGGGGCCTTGCTGCTCGATCAGCGTACCGTTGACCAGCACGCCGCCGGAACCAGCCGTCAACACGACAGTGTTGAACTTCTTGGCGGCCAGCGTGATGGACGCGACGTCCAGGCGCAGGTCGTTGGGGTCACCGGCACCGGTGACGCGCAGGCGGTAAGTGCCTTGCGAGATTTCGCGGAAGCCGCTGAGCCCGCCTGAAGCCAACTGGCTCTGCGTGGCGGCGGTCTCGCCCAGGTCGGCGGTGGCGGCGGTGATGTAGACGTCCACCGTGCCGCTGTCGGTGGTGGCGTTGAACATCCGCACGCGGGTGTTGTTCGCGTCGGTGATGTTGACCGGGTCTTCGTCTTCCGGCAACGTGGACAGGCGCAGCGCGGTCTGGCGACCCCACACCACGGCGGTGTAGTGAGCGTCCTTCGACAATGAATACGAACCGGTCAGCAGCGTGGCGCCGTCACCGCTGTTCTTCACGTTCAGCGTGTAGGTGTTGGCGTCAACGGCGCTGGTGGACGTCAGGGCGTCGGAGGCCACCCCAGTGAACAGCTTGGTGTCGCCGGCGTAAAGGTCCAGCGCCGTCAAGTCGTTCGTCAGGTTCAGCGCGCGGACACTGGTCTGGCCGCCGCCGCCGCCGCTGCCGCCGCCGCCACAGGCAGCCAGCACAAGCGAAGAAGCGAGGGTGGCCAGCAGGGCCAGCCGGCGCGAATAAGAGGCAGATGTCATCAAAAATCCTTGGAGGGTGCCGGTTCAGGACGGGATTGCAGCGCCAGGATCGTCATGCACGGTTTCCGCCCAGCTTTGGATTATGACCGGGCGTGACTGATGGACGGCGGTGCAACGGTTACGCCGCTGCAGGCCCGCTTCTGTGAACCCACGCCGCACCGCTGGCTTTTAGTCACGCGATGTCACGTGCCGACACAGAACAGCCGCGCCGCAGCGCCTTGCGGCTCGCTACGCTAGCGGCATGGAGACCAACAAGCCCTACCACCTCTTCGTCGTCGAAGACGACCCCGCGATGCGCGACATGCTCAGCGCCTACCTCGAAAAGCAGGGCATGGCTGTCACCAGCATGCCCAGCGCCGAGGACCTCATGCGCCGCATCCACCGCCTGCGCCCCGACCTGGTAGTGCTGGACGTGTCGCTGCCCGGCGAGTCGGGGCTCAGTGCCTGCCAGCGCCTGCGCGCCGACGGCGACCGCGTGCCCATCATCTTGCTCACCGCTCGCACCGAAGAGATCGACCGCGTGCTGGGCCTGGAAATGGGCGCTGACGACTACCTGGGCAAGCCGTTCTCTGCGCGCGAACTGCTGGCCCGCATCCGCGCCGTGTTGCGCCGTGTCAGCAGCACGCCGGGCGTGCCGATCGCGTTCGACCGCGATGTGCCCATCGGCCCCTTCACCTTCGTGCCCGCCACGCGCAGCCTGCACAGCAGCGACGGCGTGACGCGCGTGTTGAGCACGGTGGAATACGCGATGCTGGCCGAACTGGTGACCAGCCCGAATGTGCCGATTTCGCGCGAGCGCCTGCTGTCGGTGTCGCACGAGCGCGGCGACGCACTGCTGACCCGCACGGTGGACGTGGCCGTGATGCGCCTGCGCAAGATCGTCGAGCCCGACCCGGCCATGCCGCGTTACATCCAGACCGTGCGCGGCCACGGCTACATGTTCGTGCCGCAGGCGCTGAGCACGACGCGGGCTGCATGAGGTGATGGGCTTCGGGCCGCGCCGGCCCTGGTCGCTGGTGCGGCGGCTGACCGGCGGCGTGGCGCTGATCGCCGTGTTCGCCTTCGGCGCGCAGGCCATCGTGCTGGGTTTGTGGCTGTCGCCAGTGGCCGAGGACATGGCCGGCCTGGCCGCCGAGCAGGCCCTGGCCGCCCAGGCGGCGCTGGAAGCCGTGCCACCCGAGCAGCGCGTGCAACTCGCCGCGCAGTTGTCGTCGGGCCGGGTGCGGGTCACTGCCGACCCACCCGCCGGCGCCGAGGCGCTGATGCGGATGCAGCCCGCGCCGGTCGAAGCCGACAGCGCGCTGCAGGGTCGCCCGGGGCCCGTCATCGAAGCGCGTTTCCAGGGCCGCGTCGGCGAAACCTTCGCGGCCATCTTCCGCCTGCCGGTGGACGGCCAGGTGTGGTGGCTGGTGCGCCAATACAGCGCCGCGCAGGGGGCGGTTTCGGGCACGCTGGCGGTGTGGCTGCTGATGCTGGCGGTGGCCACGGTGGGCGCGCTGCTGGTCTCGGTGCGGCTGATTGCGCGGCCCATCAGCCGCCTGGCCGACGAGATCACCCAGCAGACCTCGCAACACCACGCCCAACTGGTGCCGCTGCCCGAACGCCCCGACTCCAGCGCCGAGCTGCAGTCGCTGGTGCGTGCTTTCAACGGGCTGGCCCACCAGGTCAGCGCGGCCGCGCAAGCCCGTCAGCAGTTGCTGGCCGGCGTGTCGCACGACCTGCGCACGCCGCTCGCACGGTTGCGCCTGCGTGCCGAGACCCAATGCGAACCCGCTGTGGCAGAGGCCCTGACGGCCGACCTGCACGCGCTGGGCCGCATCGTCGACCAGTTCCTGGCCTATGTGCAGGGTGACGGCGGCGCCGCTTTGGGCGCGCCTGAGCCGCTGGACCGCACGGTGCGCGACGTGGTGCTGCGCTATGCGCCCAGCGGGCAGGCCGTCAGCGCGCACATCGAGCCGGTGGCCATGGCCCTGCCCGACCTGGTGGTGCAACGCCTGCTGGTCAACTTGATCGACAACGCACTGGCCTATGGGCAAGCGCCGGTGGAGGTCACGCTGCAGGCCGCCGCCGAAGGTGCCGAGCTGCGTGTGACCGACCACGGCGACGGCATGTCACAAGCCGACTTCGAACGCGCCCAGCAGCCCTTCGTGCGCCTGACCAATGCCCGCAGCGAACTCGGGCACTGCGGGTTGGGCCTGGCCATCGTGGCGCAGATGGCGCGGCAGTTGGGGGGTACGCTGCGGGCACAGCACGACGCGGATGGACGCTTTGTCATCGTGCTGGTGCTGCCCAACCGGCCTGCGTTGCTGGCAGCGTGTCGCGGCCAGCAACGCAGGCTATTGCCGGTTGCCGTTGAAGTTGCCTTGCGCCGTAACGTTCGCGGTGCGCCCGGTGGCCACGTTGTCGGCGCTGTTCGGATTGATGAAA
>JBBQAI010000082.1:0-18899 GCA_038316205.1 Burkholderiales bacterium | reverse complement strand
TCGCAGCCCAGGTGGGAACCGGTCAGGCCGCAGTCTTCGCGCAGAAAGTCGACCAGGTGCTTGCGGCATTCCACGTCACGCACGACGGGGGTGCCGTTGATCTGCACGCGGATGCGGCGCTTGGGGTTGTCCAGCGGTGTGTTCAATTCGTGTCCTCGATCAGGCCAACATCGCACGCACGGCGCGCTGCATCAGCGTGGCGGCCAACTGCGTCTTGGCAGCGGCCGAGTGGGTCAGGTCGGCATAGGGCTGCAGTTCGGCGCGCAGTGCGGCGTCTGCTCGCGCCAGACGCGCGGCGTTGATGGGGCCGGCCTGCAGCGCGGCCTCGCAGGCTGGCGCGCGCAAGGGGCGGTCGCCCAGGCTCAGAAAGGCGAGGCGGACGTCACGCAGTGCGTGGCCGTTCTTGTCGAGCTTGGCGCAGGCGGCCAGGCCGGCCACCGCATAGTCGCCGTGGCGGCGCGCCAGCTCGCTGAAATGCTGGCGTTCGTCCAGGGCTTGAACAGGAAGCTCGCAAGCCACCAGCAACTCATCTTCGCGCAGTGCCGTGCTGTACAGACCCAAGAAGAAATCGGCTGCCGCCACACGCCGTTCGCCCTGCGCATTCGCCATCACCAGCGTGCCCTGCAGCGCCAGCACGCAGGCCGGCCACTCGGCGGCCGGGTCGGCGTAGGCCAGCGTACCGCCCAGCGTGCCCAGGTTGCGGATGGCGCGGTGGGCGATGTGCGGTGCGGCCTGCGTCAGCAGTGGCGCGTGTTGGGCGACCAGCGGCGATTCTTCGATCTCGACATGCCGCGTCAGTGCGCCGATGCGCAGCGTGTTGCCCTGCAGTTCGATGCCGCGCCAGGCGCTGAGGCCGGCAATGTCCACCAACAGCGCCGGCTGCGACAAACGCATGTTCAGCGTGGCCAACAACGTCTGCCCACCGGCCAGGATGCGCGCGTCGTCGCCGTACTGCGCCATCAGCGCGAAGGCGTGCGCGGGCGACTCGGCGCGCACGTAGTCAAAGGCGGCGGATTTCATTCAGGGTTAGTCTCGATTGGGCTTGTTGATCAAGCGTTCAACACTCTCGGCAGAGTTGAGCAAATGGTCAATACCGCACAAACCCGCGTCCCGGTTCGCACGGCTGTCCTCGCCGAGCGAGCAGCGCCGCGCCGTCGGCTGGACGCGCGTGAACGCGAGCAGCAAATCGTTGGAGGCGCCGCCGACTTCTTCGCCCGGCGCGGCCTGGAAGCGCAGATGCGCGAACTGGCGGCCGAGCTCGGCATCGCCCACACGCTGCTTTACCACTACTTCCCGACCAAACGCGCCCTGATCGAACGGGTTTACGAACGGACCATCGCCGGCCGCTGGGACGCGCGCTGGGAAGTGTTGCTGGACGACGCCACGCTGCCCGTCGAAGACAAGCTGATGGCTTTCTACCGCGAGTACCTGCCGGCCATCCTGACGCCCGAATGGCTGCGCATCCTGGTGCATTCCGGCCTCAGCGACGGCCTCATACCCACCCGCTATTTCTTGTTGATCCGTGAAAAGCTGTTCCCGCGTTTGCTGCGCGAAGCGCGGCGCAGCGCCGGCAGCCGCTCACGCGCCCAACCCACGCCGCGCGAAGAGGCCGCGCTGATGGGTCTGCATGGCGGCTTGATCTACCACCTGGGCATCTGGCCGCTGGTCTACCAGCAAACCTACACCGGCCAGGGCGACGCGGCCCAGGTGGACATCTACATCCGCGACCGCATCCGCGGCTTTCTGGCGCAGATGCCGGACCTTCTGCCGGTGGCCCGATCCACATCGCAATCCACACCGCGTTCGCGTTCTTGAAGCAAGGATTTCCATGTCCCTCACACTGAACCACATCTCCATCCGCACCCTCGACCTCGCAGGCTGCGAGCGCTTCTACTGTGGCCTGCTGGGCTTGCAGGTCGGGCCGCGCCCGGCCTTCCCGTTTCCGGGGCTGTGGCTGTACGCCGGCGACGCTGCAGTGTGGGCCAACGCCTGCGTGCACATCATCGGCATCGACGCCAACGACCCGGAAGGCCTGAAGCGCTACCTGGGCGACAAGTCGGCAGCCGATATGAAGGGCACCGGCACCATCGACCACCTGGCCTTCTTCGCCACCGATTTGCCGTCCACGCTGTCGCGCTTGAAAGCCGCCGACATCGCTTGCCGCGAGCGCACGGTGCCTGGCATCGGCTTGCACCAGGTGTTCGTCGATGACCCGAACGGTGTGGTTGTGGAGCTGAACTTCCCGGCCGCCGAACAAGCCGCGCGGCTGGCCGCCGAAGCCGCTCACTGAGCCGCACCGCCTGATGTCCCGCATCCTCGTCGTCGGTGGTTCGCTGGGTGGCCTGATGGCCGCCAACGTGCTGCTGCGTGCGGGGCACGAGGTGCAGGTGCTGGAACGCTCGCCGCGTTCGCTGCAGGGGCGCGGTGCGGGCATCGTCACGCACGACAGCCTGCGCACCGCGCTGCTGGCGGCGGGTGCGGTGGTGGACGACACGCTGGGCGTGCCGGTGGACAGCCGTGTGGTGCTGGACCCTGACGGGCGCACCCAGCACACCTGGCGCCACCCGCAGGTGCTGACGAGCTGGGGCCGCCTCTACAGCCTGCTGCGCGCGGCCCTGCCGGATGCCCACCACCGCCTGGGCGCTGCGGTGACTGCCGTCGCGCAAGACGCCCACGGCGTGCAAGCCACGCTGGCCGACGGTGACGTGCTGCAGGGCGACTTGCTGATTGCCGCTGACGGCATCCGCAGCACTGTGCGCGCCCAACTCGCACCCGGCGTGCAGCCGCAGTACGCCGGCTACATTGCCTGGCGCGGCGTCTGCGATGAAGCCAGCCTGTCGCGGCTGACGCGCAGCACCGTCTTCGACCACTTCGGCTTCGGCCTGCCGGCCCGCGAACAACTCATTGGCTACCCCGTGGCCGGCGCCGACGACAGCATCCAGGTCGGCCGCCGCCGCTGGAATTTCGTCTGGTACCGGCCCTGTGCCGAAGGCGCTGAACTGAACGCGCTGATGACCGACGCCGACGGGCAGCACCACCCCGAGGGCATCGCCCCGCAGCAGGTCTCGTGGCTCGCCATCGCGGCCATGCGTGGGGCCGCGCGCACGCTGCTGGCACCGCAGTTTGCCGAGATCGCTGAGAAGACGGCCGTGCCTTTTCTGCAGCCCATCTTCGACCTGGCGTCGGCCGACATGGCGTTCGGCCGCGTGGCCTTGCTGGGCGATGCCGCTTTCGTGGCCCGGCCGCATGTCGGCATGGGCGTCACCAAGGCCGGTGACGACGCGCTGGCGCTGGCCGCCTGCATCGCCCAACACGGTGCCACGCCCACCGCGTTGCAAGCCTACGCCGCGCAGCGCACGGTGCCGTGTGCGGCGGTGGTTGAACGCGGCCGGCAACTGGGCGCCTACCTGCAGGCGCAGGCCGCAGGCGGTACCACCGCCGCGCCGCGCCGCGCCGATGACGTGATGCGGCAGACGGCCATCGACCCGCGCCTGTTCGACAAAGAGTCCCTGCACACGACCCCACAGACGCTGGCCGCTTGAAGCCGGCGATGACACACACCCTTGACGGAGACACCACCATGACCCACCTCGAGAACACCCGCCTGAACCGCCGCAGCCTCATCGTGGGCGGCGGTGCGCTGGCCGCTGCGCCCGCGCTGTTCAACATCGCACAGGCCCAGGCCACGACGATCAAGATCGGCTTCCCGGTGCCCTTGACCGGCGCCTTCAGCGCCGAAGCGCAAGACCAGGTTCGCGCGGCTGAATTGGCAGTGAAGGAATGGAATGCTGCTGGCGGCCACAAGGGCATGAAGGCCGAACTGCTGGTGCGCGACGACAAGCTCAACCCCGGTGAAGCTGCCACGCGCACGTTGGAATTGATCGAGAAGGACAAGGTCAATTTCGTCGTCGGCTCGCTCAGTGCGGCCACGCAGTTGTCCATCAACGCCGTCACCCGCGAACGCAAGGTGCTGTTCAACAGCATCAGCCAGTCCGACACCATCAACGAGGCCAAGGACTGGAGCCTCTACACCTTCCACGAGGCGCTGAACCCGCACCTGACGGCCGGCGCCGTGGCGCGCTACGCCTTCCCCAAATTCGGCACGAAGGTGGTCTACCTGACAGCCGACTACGCCTACGGCCACGAGATGGTGCGCGGCTTTCAGCGCGCCGGGCAGGCCTTCGGCACGCAGACCCTGGCTGACATCCGCCACCCCATCGGTGCCGCCGATTACAGCGCCTTCCTGCCGCGCATCCAGGCCCTGAAGCCCGACGTGCTGGTGCTGTGCAACTTCGGCCGCGATCTGGTCAACAGCGCCAAGCAGGCGACCGATTTCGGCTTGAAGCAAACCACCAAGATCATCGCGCCGGTGCTGCTGTACACCGCCCGCCAGGCCGGTGGCGCCGACGCCTTCGACGGCATTCTGGGCGGCACCAGCTACTACTGGGGCATGGAAGACAAGATCCCCAGCGCCAAGAGGTTCAACGACGCCTTCCGCAAGGCCTACGCCGGCGCGGTGCCGTCGGACTACGGCGCCTTGGGCTACGCCGGCATCCTGAGCGTGCTGCAGGCGGTAAAGAACGCCGACGCCACCGACAGCGTGCGCGTAAGCATTGCGCTCAGGCAATTGAAGTACGACTGGTACAAGGGCCCGCAAAGCTATCGCAAGTGCGACCACCAGAGCGTGCAGAGCGTGGTCATCGTCGAGAGCAAGTCCAAGAACATGAAGGACAAGTACGACGTGTTCAACGTGCTGGCCATCGAAGCGGCCGATGAGAAGAACCTGCGCTCTTGCGAAGAGATGGGTCACAAGGTCACGGCTTGACGACCTGACGACATCAAAGCAGCCCGCATGGAAATCACGCCCTCGCTCATCGCCCTGCAACTCGTCACCGGCATCGCACTCGGTGCCGTGTACGCGCTGTTGGCCGTGGGCCTGAGCCTGATCTTCGGCATGCTGACGGTGGTGAATTTCGCCCACGGTGCTTTCTTCATGGTCGGCGCTTTCGTGGGCCTGTATTTCCTGGGGCTGACCGGCAATTTCTGGTTCAGCCTGGTGCTGACGCCGCTGGTGGTAGGCGCCATCGGCCTGGTGACGGAGCGCTTCCTGGTGCGCCCGCTGTACGGCCGGGGCATCGACTACCCGTTGCTGCTGACCTTCGGCCTCAGCTGGGTGTTGATCGAGGCCATGCGCACGCTGTTCGGCATCGAGGGCCTGCCCTCGTCCACACCGGCTGAACTGCGCGGCAGCGTCGACCTGGGCATCGGCTACTTCCCCAAATACCGGCTGTTCCTGATCGCTGCCACGGCCGTGGTCGTGGCCGCGCTGTGGTTGTTCCTGGAGAAGACGCGCTACGGCCTCATCGTGCGCGCCGGCAGCCGTGACGGCGAGATCTGCAAGGTGCTGGGCATCGACATCGCGCGGGTCTGGCTGACGGTCTTCGCCATCGGCACGGCCATCGCCGGTTTGAGTGGCGTGCTGGCCGCGCCGACGCGCGCGGTCAACCCGGAAATGGGCATCCCTGTGCTGGCCGAATCTTTCGTCGTCACAGTCGTCGGCGGCATGGGTTCGCTGCCCGGCGCGGTGGTGGCGGGTCTGCTGGTCGGCATCGTGTTCAGCATGACGTCGCTGTTCGCACCCGACCTGGCCGAGCTATCGATCTTCGTGCTGATGGCCGTGGTGCTGCTGGTGCGCCCGCAGGGTTTCTTCGGCAAAGCTGGCTTGATGGGATGACGGCAGCATGAGGGGTGTCATCGAGGCGGTCCGCCGCCACCGCGTGGCTGCGGCCATTGCGTTCCTGTTGGTGTTGCCGCTGCTGATGCCCTACCAGGCGCTGGCCATCAACATCCTCGTCTTTGGCCTGTTCGCCGTCGGCTTCAACCTGCTGTTCGGCTACACGGGTTTGCTGTCTTTCGGGCACGCGGCCTTTCTTGGCGTGGGCAGCTACTTGACGGGCATCGGCATGATCAATTTGGGCCTGCCGTGGCCGGTGGCGTTGCTGCTGGGCGTGGCGTCGGCTTGCCTGGCCGGGCTGCTCATCGGCTACCTGGCCATCCGCACGCGCGGCATCTACTTTTCGATGGTCACGCTGGCGTTGGGGCAGATCGTCTACTACGCCTTCTACAAGGCCGAACGCTGGACGGGCGGCGAAAACGGCCTGCGCGGCATCCAGGTGCCGGCCTGGGAAGTCGGCGGCTTCAAGTTCGACTTCCTTGACCCGACGACCAAGTACTACGTCATCGTGGCCTTCGTCGCCGCCGCGTTGTGGTTTGTGTCGCGCGTGCTGGCCTCGCCCTTCGGTGCGGTGATGGAGGCCGTGCGTGAAAACGAAAAGCGCGCGGCGGCCTGCGGTTACGACGTGGCGCGCACCAAGCTGCTGGTCTTCGTGCTGTCGGCCGGCCTCTGCGGCCTGGCCGGTGCGCTGCGTGCGCTGCACCTCAGCGTGGTGCCCATCGACAGCCTGCACTACCTGCTGTCGGGTCAGGCCGTGATGATGTGTCTGTTGGGCGGCATGGGCACCTTCTTCGGGCCCTTCATCGGCGCCGGTCTGTTCCTGACTTTGGAGGACGTGGCGACCACCTTCACGACACACTGGATGGCCATCGTCGGCGCCGTCTTCATGGCCTGCGTGCTGTTCTTCCCGGCGGGCGTCTGGGGCTCATTCCTGAAGCGGCTGGAGCGCAGCGCGTGAGCCCGACGACCCCCTCCCTCGTCCCGATCGTCGAGGTCGAGGGCATCAGCAAACGCTTCGGCAACTTCGTCGCGCTGAACAACGTGACGGCCCGCTTCGAGGCCCGCAAGCTCAGCGCCATCATCGGCCCCAACGGCGCGGGAAAGAGCACCTTCTTCAATGTGCTGAGCGGCGCCTTCCCGCCCAGCGCCGGGCGGCTGAAATTCAAGGGCCGCGACATCACAGGCCTGGCGCAGCACGGCTTTGCGCGCATCGGCATCGCCAAGAGTTTTCAAATCACGAATGTCTTCAAGCAGCTGAGCGCGCACGAGAACGTCCGCGTGGCCGTGCAGATGCGCCACAGCCGCTACCAACTCTTCAAGCCGCGGGCGGCCCTGACCGAACTGGACGAACACGCCGACACGCTGCTGCAACGCGTCGGCCTGATCGCGCTGCGCGACCGCCCCGCCGCCGACCTGGCGCACGGCCAGCAACGCGCGCTGGAGGTGGCGATGGCGCTGGCCGCCGAGCCCGAACTGCTGTTGATGGACGAGCCCACGGCCGGCATGTCGCCCGAGGAAACGGTGGTCATGATGGACCTGATCACCGCGCTGGCCGCCGAGCGCAGCGTGATCCTGGTGGAACACAAGATGAAGCTGGTGATGGGCATCTGCGAACGCCTGCTGGTGCTGCACCACGGCGAGTTTCTGGCCGAGGGCACGCCCGACGAAATTCGCCGCAACGACGACGTGAAGCGCGTCTATCTGGGCCAGGGCTGAACGCGATGCTGCAAGTCAAAAACCTCAACGCCTGGTACGACCGCAGCCACGTCGTGCAGGGGCTGAGCTTTGACGTGAAAGCCGGTGAGATCGTCACGCTGATGGGCCGCAATGGTGCCGGCAAGACCAGCACGCTGCGCGCCATCATGGGTTTGATGGCCAAGCGTGCGGGCAGCGTGCTGTTCGACGGCCAGGCACTGTTGAACCAGCCCGCCCACGTGCGCTACCACCGCGGCCTGGCCTATGTGCCAGAAGACCGCCGCATCGTGCCCGGTCTGACGGTGCGCGAGAACCTGCGGCTGGGTTTGATCGCCGGCAATGACGTCCGCCACGAGCGCGAACGCATCGACGAGATCGCCAAGACCTTCCCACGCCTGGCCGAGCGCATGGACCAGGACGGCACCAGCATGTCGGGCGGCGAGCAGCAGATGCTGGCCATCGCCCGCGCGCTGGTGGCGCGGCCGCGCATGATCCTGCTGGACGAACCGTCGGAAGGCATCATGCCGTTGCTGGTGCACGAGATGTTCGAGCTGTTCGTGCGGCTGAAGCAGCAGGGCACGACGATCCTGCTGGTCGAGCAGAACGTCGAACGCGCGCTGCAGATTTCCGACCGCGCGGTGATCCTTGACCAAGGCTGCATCGTCCACCAAGGCAGCGCGCAAGACCTGCTGGCCGACAGCGAGATTCAGGACAAATACTGCGCGGTGTGAGCTGCGGTGTGGTCCGCAGCCCGTTGGCGTTCTGGTCGGTGAGCCGCGTTCAGTCGAGCTTGGTGCCGGAATCCTTTACCGCCTGCGCCCACTTCGGCATCTCGGCCGCCAGGTATTTGCCGAAGGCCTCGGGCCCCAGGTAGGCCGGGTCGGCACCCTGCGCCACCATGCGGATGCGGATATCGGGCGTTTCCAGCGCGCCCTTGAAGGCAGCGGCCAGCTTGTCCACCACCGCTTTGGGCGTGGCCACCGGCGCCAGCACACCGTAGAAGCCCACCACGTCGAAGTCCTTCAAGCCGCTTTCATGCAGCGTGGGCGTGTCGGGCAGGGCCGCGCTGCGTTCGCGGCTGGTCACGGCCAGGGCGCGCAGCTTGCCCTGCTTCACGTATTGGCTGGCCTGCGGCACGCTCTCGGCCATCATCTGCACCTGTCCGCCCAGCAGGTCGGTGAAGGCCGGTGCGCTGCCCTTGTAGGGGATGTGCACGATGAAGGTGTGGGTCGCCGACTTCAGCATCTCGGGCACCAAGTGGCTGATACCGCCATTGCCGGCCGAACCGTAGTTGAGCTTGCCCGGATTCTTCTGCGCCAGCGCCACGAATTCGGCCCAGGTTTTCGCCGGCACAGCCGGGTTCACGACGATGGCCAGCGGCTGCATGGCGGTGCGCGCCACGGGCGCGAAGTCGCGCAGCGTCTGGTACGGGTTCTTCGGGTAGATGGCCGGGTTGATGGTCATGGTGCCGGTGTTGGCCATCAACAGTGTGTAGCCGTCGGGGTCGCTCTTGGCCACGAAGTCGGCGCCCACGGTACCGCCGGCGCCGGCCTTGTAGTCGACGATCACCGGCTGGCCCAGCAACTGGCCCAGGCGGTCGGCCAACAGTCGGGCGTGGGCGTCCAGCGGACCGCCGGCCGGGAAGCCGACGATGATCTTCACGGGCTTGGTCGGGAAGGCCGTTTGTGTCGCGGTCTGTGCGGCAGCCGGAATGGCCGCTCCCAGCATCATGGCCGCCGTCAGGCCGCACAGCCAGCCTCGGCCGGCTTTGGTATGACGATTCAAATTGGTCTCCTTGCCGCCAGTCACCTTCAAGGTGCCAGCAGGTCTTGGGTTTCCGGTCGTTTGGCCATGTAGCTGGCCGCGTAGCTGCAAGTGGCGCGCACCTTCAGGCCTTGCTCACGCGCCCAGACCAGCGTGGCCGCGACCAGCGTGCCGGCCAGGCCGCGTCCCCCCAAGGCTTCGGGCACTTCGGTGTGGTGGATGTCCAGCACGCCGCCCTGCAGGTCGTAAGCGCTCAGTGCGGTGGCACCGTCGATACTGACTTCGAAGCGGTGGCGTGCGGCGTTGTGCACCACCTCGGGTGTCGGGTGTGCGGTGGGGGCAGGCGTGGGCGTGTTCATGCGTGCAATTGTGGCTGCATCGCCTGACCGTTCAGCGTGCCGCCACAGCCTTGCGGAACTGCTCCATCGTGTCCTTGATGACGGTGTCTTCGCTGCTCAGCAGGTTGTCGCGGCTTTGGCCGGCGGCGAACAGGCTTTCCTGGGTTTCGTAGTCGAAAGCCACCAGCAAGAACATGCGAAAGCGATACCAAACGTCCCACATGCTGACGTAGGAGAAGCGCACCACCATCTTGTCGACGCGCTCGGAATCGGGGCCGACGATGCCGGCCTGGATCTTGGCGATGGCCTTGTTGGCGTTCTCCAGGCCGCCGCCCTGGTCGTAGCCCAGCGCGGCAAAGGCGGCAGTGTCGGCGGCCTTGACGAAGTCGAGTGCCGGCACGGCCTTGATCGCGAAGTTGATGTTCTGCGGCAGCGCGCCGCCCGTGGCCTGGGCCACGGCGCTGGGGTTGATGGTCTTGTTGATGATGCCGATGACGTTACCCCCGCGGTCCAGCAAAGGGCCGCCGCTGTTGCCGGGCTGGATCTCGGCGGAGACCTGCACTTCCTTGTCGTTGTCGCGCATCCCGGCGGTGGCCGACAGCAAGCCTCGGCTCATGCGCGCGCTGTTGCCCAGCATGCGGCTCAGCGGGTAGCCGATGGTGAAAACCTCTTCGCCCATCGCCGCCGGTTTGGCCGCGTTGCGAAAGCTCAGCACGCCGCTGCCCGCCGGCAGACCGCCGCGCAGCTTCAGAAGGGCCACGTCGGCCTTCTCATCCACCTTGACCACATCGGCCGTCAGGCGCTGGCCGTTGAGCGTGACGGTCGCCACTTTCGCTTCGCCCATCACATGGGCGCAGGTCAGCAGCCAGCCGTCGGCGCTGACGACAAAGCCCGTGCCTTGCGAGGCTTCCAGTGGCTTGTCGGGTGCGACCAGGCTGACCTTGTAGCCCAGGCTTTCGATCTCGCGCGTGATGCGCGGCACCAATTGGCGGGGGTCTTCCTTGGGCGGGATCAGCAGCACTTCGCGGTAGGCCTTGAAGCTCTTGGCCTTCAGGGTGTCGGACACCTTGTCGGGCGTCACCAGCCGCGTGGACGACATGCAGCCGGTCAAGCACAAGGCCAGCGTCAACAACGCCGCGGTGTTCAGCTTCATACGCATTCCTCTCCTGCCCGACAAGTCACAACACTGTAGTCGGCCCGTCAGGCGGGCCGCGCCCCGTCGCTTCTGGCGCCGCTGTGGCATCCTGTCATCCCACCCGCTTCAAGGCCTGGCCCATGAACAGCATGGATGTCGAAGTCGTCCGCACTGCGATGGACTGGATGAATCGCGGCCATCGCGTGGTGATGGGCACGGTGGTACGCACCTGGGGCAGCAGCCCGCGCCCGCCGGGCAGCCTGATGGTCATCCGTGACGACGGACAGGTGGCGGGGTCGCTGTCGGGCGGCTGCATCGAAGACGACCTGATCGGCCGCGTGGCGCGCGGCGAACTCGCGTCTCGCCTGCCGCAGACCACCACCTACGGCGCCAGCGCCGAGGAAGCGCAGCGCTTCGGCCTGCCGTGCGGCGGCACCGTGCAGATCGTGCTGGAGCCGCTGTCGGCGCAAAGCCTGCTGCGGGACCTGCTGGCGGCCATCGAAGAACACCGCGTCGTGCGGCGCCGGCTGGAACTGTCCACCGGTGTCGTCAGCATGGCGCCCTGCCTGGACGGTGACGCGCTGCGCTTTGACGGGCAGACGCTGGAAACGGTGCACGGCCCGCGCTTGCGCCTGGTGGTCATCGGTGGCGGCCAGCTCAGCCGCTACCTGGCCGCGATGGCCGTGATGCTGGACTACCGCGTGACGGTCTGCGACCCGCGCGAGGAATACCACGAAGGTTGGCTGACTGATCAAGGACAGATGGAAGGCGTGACGTTGAGCCGCCAGATGCCCGACGACCTGGTCATCGCGATGAACCTCGACGCCAACAGCGCGCTGGTGGCCGTGACGCACGACCCCAAGCTGGACGACCTGGCGTTGATGGTAGCGCTGAAGACGCCGGCCTTCTACGTCGGCGCTTTGGGTTCACGGCGCAACAACGACACGCGGCGCCAGCGTTTGCTGGACTTCGACGTGAGCCTGGGCGAGGTGCAAAACCTGCGCGGCCCGGTGGGCCTGAATTTGGGCGGCAAGACGCCGCCGGAGATCGCCATGGCCATCGTCGCCGAGATGACGGCGGTGCGCCGGGGTGTAGCGCTGAACGGCCGACTGGCCGATTGGAGCGGCTCGGAAACGGCCTGCAAGGTCAGCAGCTGATTCAGCGTGTGAATCGGCGGCACGCTGCCCTGCCGCGTTGCAACTCTTTGACCTAACGCAGGTCGACGCTGTCGGGCAATTCGTTGAGGTTGACCTCGCCCGGCGCCAGCGCGAAATGGGTCTGCAGCAGCGCGTCCACGGCGGCTACCGCCTGCAGCAAGCCGGCTTCGAAGCGGCCGGTCGAGAAGGCCTCGCGCATGCCCGCCACCAGGGCGCCCCACTGTGCTTGCGGCACATGCTGCGTGAGACCTCGGTCGGCCACGATTTCGATGGCTTGGTCGGCCAGTAGCAGGTAGATCAGCACGCCGTTGTTGTGCTCGGTGTCCCAGACGCGCAACTTGCCGAAGAGCATGACGGCGCGCTCGCGGCTGCCCAGGCCGCGGCGCAGGTAGGACAGCGGCAGACCGGCTTCGACCGAGACGCGGATTTCGCCGCTGTGCCGCGTTTCACTGGCGGCCACCGCCGCCTGCACGCGGGCCAGCGCGCCGGAGTCCAGCGCTTGGCGCAGATCGCTCTTGTCCATGCGGCCGTGCTGCAGCAGACGGCGCCAGTGCGCCAGGGTGCCTGTCTTCGTCGCGCTCGTCGCGTCTGTCGTCATCGTCACCGCCCTCACTTTCGCGATCACCAACGTCCGGAAGCGCCGCCGCCGCCGAAGTCGCCGCCGCCGCCCGATGAAAAGCCGCCACCACCACTTCGGCCGGAGCCGCCGCCGCCACGGCCGCTCATCATCAGCAGCAACTGCAGCAGATTGCCCACGCCGACCACGCCCACTACCAGTACCGCCGCGAAGGCCGCGCCAAGGGCGATCAGCACGCCCGTGCCCAGCCACCAGGCCGCACCGCCCGCCGCCACGGCCGCCAGCGCCGAGCCCGCTTTGCGCCCGAGCACGGCACTGATCAGGCCGCCCACCAGCACCACGCCCGCGAAAACCATCAGGCCCAGCTGTTCGATCGGCATCGCAGCGGCGCTGCGCTTGCTGCCGGAGCCGCCGCGTGCGGCCGGCAGCGGCAGGTCTTCGCCACGAATGCGGGCTATCAGCAAGTCGACAGCGGCGTCCAGCCCTTCGCCGTAGTTGTTGGCGCGGAAGGCGGGCACGATGGCGCGGTCGATGATCTGACGCGCGGCCAGATCGGGCACCGCGCCTTCCAGCGCCTTGGCCACCTCGATGCGCACCGCGCGGTCGTTCTTGGCGACGAGCAGCAGCAGGCCGTCACCGACCTGTTTGCGGCCGATCTTCCAACTGTCGGCCACGCGCTGGGCGTAGCTGCTGATGTCTTCGGGCGCCGTGGTCGGCACCAGCAAGACCACGATCTGCGGTCCGGCCTGCGCTTCGAAGGCGGCCAGCTTGGCGTCCAGCGCGGCGCGCTGGGCTTCGCTGAGGGTGGCGGTCTGGTCGATGACGCGGCCGCTCAGCGCCGGCACGGGCAGCACGTCTTGTGCCCAGGCCGGCGCGCCCGTCAGCGCACCCGTCAAGGCAAACACCAGCGCTGCCCACAGCAGAGCCCACGTCGCGTGCCCAGCGCGCAGGGCGCTCACGGTGCTACTTCGATGCCGCAGGCGCGGCCGGTTTCGGCGCAGCAGGCTTGTCGAAACTGACCGTCGGCGGCACCGAAATCTGCGCTTCGTTCTGCACCGTGAAGCTGGGCTTGACGCTGTAGCTGAAGATCATCGCCGTCAGGTTGGTCGGGAAGCTGCGGGTCAGCACGTTGTAGGCCTGTACGTCCTTGATGTAGCGGTTGCGCGCCACGGTGATGCGGTTTTCGGTGCCTTCCAGTTGCACGCGCAGGTCCTGGAAAGCCGCGTTGGCCTTCAGGCTGGGGTATTGCTCGCTGACCACCATCAGGCGGCTCAGCGCACCGGTCAGTTCGCCCTGCGCCTTCTGGAATTTCTCGAAGGCCTCGGGGTTGTTGACCAGTTCGGGCGTGGCGGTGATGGACGTGGCGCGGCTGCGCGCTTCGATGACTTTGGTCAGCGTGTCCTGCTCGAAGCTGGCTTCGCCTTTCACGCTGGCCACGATGTTGGGGATCAGGTCGCTGCGCCGCTGGTACTGGTTCAGCACCTCGGACCAGCCAGACTTGACCTGCTCGTCCTGCTTCTGGAAGTCGTTGTAGCCGCAGCCGCTGAGACTGGCGGCGGCGGCCACCAGCGCGATGCGGGCGGTCCAGCGGGCGGTCTGCGTGGCGAACACGTTGGCGGACAGGGGGGCGGTGGTCATGGTGGGCATCTCCTGAAGTGGCGCGAGGGATCCTAACGGGCGCGAGACTTGCACCCCACAGTTGGGGACTGACAATGGCGCTTCAAGTTGTCCGGCCATGTCATGAATTTGCTCGACTATGCGCTGCAAGGCGCGCGTTTCCGCGTGCCGCAGCTCGCCGGCCTGCCTGTGCAGCGGCAGACCCGTCTGCTGGTGCTGGGCGCGGGCGGCGCGCTGGGTTCGGCCATCCTGGCCGAGGCCTTGGTGGCGGGGCGCTTTTCGCGGGTGCAGGCCTTGGTCAGCGGGCCTTTGCTGTCCACGCTGCGCGGCTTCGAAGCCCTGCACGAAAGCGCCTTGCAAGGCCCCGATGCGCTGAACGCCGATGCGGCGGTGCTGGTGTTTGAACGCGCACGCCACAGCAACGGCCGTGACGAGGCCTACAGCCAGCCCGAACCGCAAGACCTGCTGGCCCTGGCGCAGCAACTGCTGGCGCGTGGCCTGCGCCGCCTGATGGTGGTGTTGCCGCACAGCCCTGCGCTGCTGCCGCATGCGTTGCGTCATGGCCTGGCCACGCTGGACGAGGGCGCGGTGGGTGGCTGCACGGCCACCCACCGCCATAATCCGCCGGATGTGGCCCGAACTCCAAAACGACACCTTCCTGCGCGCTTGTTTGCGCCAGAGCACCACCCACACACCGATCTGGCTGATGCGGCAAGCCGGGCGCTACCTGCCCGAGTACAAGGCCACGCGTGAAAAGGCCGGCAACAGTTTCATGGGGCTGGCCACCAACCCGCAGTACGCCACCGACGTGACGCTTCAGCCGCTGGACCGTTACCCGCTGGACGCCGCCATCCTGTTCAGCGACATCCTGACCGTGCCCGACGCGATGGGCCTGGGCCTCAGCTTCGGCGCCGGCGAAGGCCCGCGTTTCGCCCGCCCGCTGCGCGACGAGGCCGCCGTGATGGCGCTGCAGACGCCCGACCTGAACAAGCTGCGCTACGTCTTCGACGCCGTCGCTTCGATCCGCAAGGCGTTGAACGGCCGCGTACCGCTGATCGGCTTTTCCGGCAGCCCGTGGACTTTGGCCAGCTACATGGTCGAAGGCGCGGGCTCTGACGATTACCGGCTGATCAAGACCATGCTCTACAGCCGGCCCGACCTGATGCACCGCATCCTGGCCGTCAATGTCCACGCCGTCACGGGCTACCTGAATGCCCAGATCGAAGCGGGCGCCCAGGCCGTGATGATTTTCGACAGTTGGGGCGGCGTGCTGGCCGACGGCGCTTTCCAGCGCTTCAGCCTGGACTACACCCGCCAGGTGGTGGCTGGCCTGACCCGCGAGAAAGACGGCGCCCGCGTGCCGGTCATCGTCTTCACCAAAGGCGGCGGGCCGTGGCTGCAGGAAATAGCCGCTTGCGGCGCCGATGTCGTCGGCCTGGACTGGACCGTGAACCTGGGCGCCGCACGCGCCGCCGTGGGCAGCAAGGTGGCGCTGCAAGGCAATCTGGACCCCAGCGTGCTGTTCGCGCCGCCCGAGGTCATCGCCCGCGAAGGCGTGGCCGTGCTGGACAGCTTCGGCCGGCCGCAACGGCCCGACGGCGACTGGGACGGCCACATCTTCAACCTGGGCCACGGCATCAGCCAGTACACGCCGCCCGACCACGTGGCCGCGCTCTGCGAGGCGGTGCACGACCATTCGCGCCGCCTGCGCGCGCCGGCCTGAGGCCTGCCAGCCGGGCGCCCTTCGGGCCGTTGTCGAACAGGCAAGGGCGCGCCGTGAGCAAGCACTTCGCGGATGGGCCTGTCTTTCGGGGCCGGGCCGGAATGGGCTGGCCGGCCATCGCTAAAAAGGCCAGCGAAATCCCTCGGAAGGCTTGACTTATCCCCAAAATGCAGCTTTCCCGCTGCGGCGGCCTCTACTTCCGTTCAGAGCGCCAAAAACCGCCGGAATCTGTGCTAAGTGCTTGATTTTCAAACACTCCCAGCGCTGCCGCCAAATGAGGCACAGCAAGCAGGCGCACGAAGAATCAAGCACTTGGCGCGTCTGAGAGCAGCTTTTGCACAAAGTTATCCACAGATTTGGTGGGCAACTGGAAAAGTCCTTTTCAATCATGCACTTGCGGCTTTTCCTTGAAGTTGAGCCGAGATTGCGTGCTTAACCTGCTGATGATTCTTTGATGGTGGACCCGCTGAATCTGGCTGTCGCGGTGGAAACGCCGCGCTACTCGGCCGTGGGCGGGCTGCTGGACTACAGCCACACCGATGTATTGCCGGCCGGCACGCTGGTGCGCGCGCCGCTGGGTCGGCGCGAGGTGGCGGGGCTGGTCTGGACGCGGCCTGAGGGCGGCGAACCACCGCCGGCTGAATTGCGGCCGATCTTGCGCCCCATCACCCAGGCGCTGGCCTCGTTGCCGCCGCTGGGCGCCGAATGGCGGGCGCTGGTGGACTTTGCGGCCGCTTACTACCAGCGCGGGGTGGGCGAACTGGCGCTGGCCGTGCTGCCGCCCGAACTGCGCAAGCTGGACGACACCCGCCTGGCGCGGCGCATCGCGCGGCTGCAGAAGCTGGAAGCGCCAGCGGCGGTGGCCGAGCCCGCGCTGCCCGAGTTGACCGCCGAGCAGCAGTCGGCGCTGACCGCCATTTCTGCCGCCCGACTGCCGGTGCTGTTGCACGGTGCGACGGGCAGCGGCAAGACCGAGGTCTACCTGCGCGCGGCAGCTGACGCCCTGGCGCGCGGTCAGCAAGCGCTGGTGCTGGTGCCCGAGATCAACCTCACGCCGCAACTGGAAGCCCGCTTCGCCGAGCGTTTCCCGGGCCGCGTGCTGGTCAGCCTGCACAGCGGCCTGACGCCGGCGCAGCGCTTGCGCCACTGGCTGCTGGCCCACCTGGGCCGGGCCGATCTGGTGCTGGGCACGCGGCTGGCGGTGTTCGCTTCGATGCCGCGCCTGGGGCTGATCGTTGTTGACGAAGAACACGACCCGTCCTTCAAGCAGCAGGAAGGCGCGCGCTATTCGGCACGCGACCTGGCGGTCTGGCGCGCCCACCGCCAGGGCGTGACCGTGCTGCTGGGCTCGGCCACACCATCGCTGGAAAGCTGGCAGCGCGCGCTGGAAGGGCGCTACCTGCGCGTGGCCATGCCCAGCCGCATTGGCGGCGGCGCCATGCCGCGCGTGCGCTTGGTGGACATGACCGCCCTGCCCGCCGTGGCGGCGGGCAGCGAACGGGTGCTGGCGCCGCCGCTGCTGGCCGCCGTGGAAGCCCGCCTGGCGCGTGGCGAGCAGAGCCTGCTGCTACTGAACCGCCGGGGCTACGCGCCGGTGTTGCATTGCAGCGCCTGCAGCTGGAAAAGTGGCTGCCCGCACTGCAGCGCTTGGCGCGTATTCCACAAGGGCGACCGGACGCTGCGCTGCCACCACTGCGGCCTGAGCGAGCGTGTGCCGCGCGCCTGCCCCGACTGCGGCAACCTGGACATCGCACCCATCGGCCGGGGCACCGAAAAACTGCAGGAACAACTGGCCGTGCTGCTGCCCGAAGCGCGCATCGCCCGGCTTGACGCCGACAGCACGCGGGGCGTGGGCGCGCTGGCGGCGCAACTGCAGGCGGTGCACGCCGGCGAAGTGGACATCCTCGTCGGCACGCAGATGCTGGCCAAAGGCCACGACTTCCGCCGCGTCACGCTGGTGGCCGCGGTCAACCCCGACGGTGCGCTGTTCAGCAGTGATTTCCGCGCCCCCGAACGGCTGTTCGCATTGCTGATGCAGGCCGCAGGCCGCGCCGGCCGCGACGCCGCTCAGGCCGCCGCCAGCGAGATGTGGATCCAGACCGGGAACGCCACCCATCCGCTGTTCGCCGCGCTGAAAGCGCACGACTACGAGGCCTTCGCCACCAGCCAGTTGAAAGACCGCCTGGCCGCCGGCCTGCCGCCCTTTTCCAGCCTGGCCCTGCTGCGTGCCGACGCCCGCAGCGCCGAAGTGGCGGCCGCCTTCCTGCACGACGCCGCCGCGCTGGCCAGCGAACACGCCGGCGTGACGGTCTACCCCGTGGTGCCGCCGCAGGTGTCCAAACTGGCCGACGTCGAGCGCATGCAGATGCTGGTGGAATCGCCTTCGCGCGTGGCGTTGCAGCGCATGCTCGCGGCCTGGCTGCCCGGGCTGCATGACCTGCGCGCGCGGCACAAGGGCTTGATACGCTGGGCGGTGGACATCGACCCACTGGCCATCTGAACGGCCGCTTTGAACCGAAAGCCTGCACATGGTCCTCTACGGCATTCCCAACTGTGACACCGTCAAACGTGCCCGTGCCTGGTTGTCGGAACACGGGCACGCGGTGGTCTTCCACGACTTCAAGAAGAACGGCGTGCCGCCCGACTGCCTCGACGCCTGGCTGGCCGCAGTGGGTTGGGAGGTGCTGCTGAACCGCAAAGGCACGACCTGGCGCCAGTTGGACGCGGCCGACCGTGAAGCCGTCATCGACGCGCCGTCGGCACGTGCGCTGATGCTGCGGCAAGCCAGCGTCATCAAGCGCCCGGTGGTCGAATGGGACGATGGGCGCATCACGGTCGGATTCAACGAAGCGACCTGGACACCCGACCGAGCTTCCCGCCACGGAACCGGCTCTGCCGGGCCGTCAGCGGACGGCCCCCCTGGGGGGTAGCGAGCGCCAGCGAGCTTGGGGGCTCAATTTCTCCGCCACGGAACCGGCTCTGCCGGGCCGTCAGCGGACGGCCCCCCTGGGGGGTAGCGAGCGCCAGCGAGCTTGGGGGCTCAATTCAACACCCGTTGCAACTGCAGCGCCTCGGCCAGGTGCAGCGTCGCGATGCGCTCGCTGCCGGCCAGGTCGGCAATCGTCCGCGCCACTTTCAGGCAGCGGTGCAAACGCCGGC
>JBBQAI010000006.1:0-76359 GCA_038316205.1 Burkholderiales bacterium | reverse complement strand
TGACGATGCGGTTGCTGTACATGATCAGGAAGGGCGTGGCCAGCATCGACAGCACCATGCTGGCCAGGATGGGGCTCATCCACGCTGGCGCCACCAGGCCCTGTCCGGCGCCCAGGGTCAGCAGCACGAAGCCGAACTCGCCCGCCTGCGCCAGGTACAGACCGGTGCGCAGAGCCACCCCGGGCGCGGCGCCGTAGGCCCGCGCCAGCGCCGCCACCAGCACGAACTTGACGAGCACCGGCACGCAGGTCAGCAACAGCACCAGGGCCCAATGCTCGAGCACCGGGCGCCAGTCCAGCTTCATGCCGATGGTGATGAAGAACAGGCCCAGCAGCACATCGTGGAAGGGTCGGATGTCGGTCTCGACCTGGTGCTTGTATTCGGTCTCGGCCACCAGCATGCCCGCGACGAAAGCGCCCAGCGCCAGCGACAGACCGAAGTGGTCGGTCAACCAGGCCAGGCCCAGCGTGACCAGCAGCAGGTTCAGCATGAACAGCTCTTGGCTCTTGCGGCGGGCCACCAGCGTCAGCCAAGAACGCATCACCTTCTGGCCGCCCACCAACAGCACGGTCAGCAGCAGGCCGGCCTTGAGTCCAGCCCAGGCCATGGCCTGCACCAAGTCACGTGCCGGTTCGCCCAGCGCCGGGATCAGCACCAGCAGCGGCACCACGGCCAAGTCCTGGAACAGCAAGACGGCCAGCACGCGCTTGCCATGTTCGCTTTCCAGTTCCAGCCGCTCGGCCATCATCTTCACGACGATGGCCGTCGACGACATGGCCAGTGCGCCACCCAGTACCACGGCGCCCGGCCAACCCATTTCCCAGCTGCCGTGCAGCAGCGCGGCGTAGCCCCACACCAGCGCGAAGTGGCCGAGGAGAGTGACCGCGATGGTCAGCACCACCTGCGACAAGCCCAGCCCGAACACCAGACCGCGCATGCTGCGCAACTTCGGCAGGTTGAATTCCAGGCCGATGACGAACATCAGGAAGACCACACCGAACTCGGCCAGGTACTTCACGCCGGCCGTGTCCTTGGCCAGCGCCAGCGCGTTGGGGCCTATCACCACGCCCACCACCAGGTAGCCCAGCATCGGCGGCAGTTTCAGCGAACGGCAGGCCACCACGCCGAGCACGGCGGCGACCAGGTAGAGCAGGACGAGTTCGAGGGTGGTGGCCATGGCGGGGTGCCTAGAATCGGTCGATGCTATGCGAGCCCTCCAGCAATGAAATCCGCAAACCCGTTTGACGCGCGGCGTGCGCTGCAAATGGCGGTGCGCACGCTGGAGATCGAAGCCCGCGCGCTGAACCAGCTGGCGGCCAACCCCGGCGCCAGCTTCGCGCAGGCGGTGAAGTTGATGCTGGATTGCAGCGGCCGCGTGGTGGTGATGGGCATGGGCAAGAGCGGCCACGTGGGCCGCAAGATTGCCGCCACGCTGGCTTCGACCGGCACGCCGGCGATGTTCGTGCACCCGGCCGAAGCCAGCCATGGCGACCTGGGCATGGTGCTGCCGGGCGACGTGGTGCTGGCGATCAGTAACAGTGGCGAAAGCGACGAATTTGCAGCCATCTTGCCGGCCTTGCTGCGCCTGGGCGTGCAGATCGTGGCCATCACGGGCGGCGCCGAATCGACGCTGGCACGTCACGCGCACACGGTCATTTCCAGCGCGGTGGACGAAGAGGCTTGCCCGCTGAACCTGGCGCCCACCGCCAGCACCACCGCACAAATGGCGCTGGGCGACGCGCTGGCGGTGGCCCTGCTCGACGCGCGCGGCTTCAAGGCCGAAGACTTCGCACGCTCGCACCCCGGCGGCAGCCTGGGGCGCAAACTGTTGATGCACGTGCAAGACCTGATGCGCAGCGGCGACGCCGTACCGCGCGTCGCGCCCAGCGCCACCTTCAGCGAACTGCTGCGCGAGATGACCGGGAAGGGGCTGGGCTTTACGGCGGTGGCCGACGCCGCCGGCCGGCCGCTGGGCATCTTCACCGACGGCGACTTGCGCCGCCTGATCGAGCGCGGTGAGCACGCCGACCTGCGCAACCTGATCGCCGAGCGCGTGATGCACAGCGCCCCGCGCCTGGTGCGTGCTGGCGCGCTGGCCGTCGAGGCGGCCGGCGTGATGGAGCTGCACCGCGTGACCAGCGTTTTGGTGGTGGACGACGCCGGTCTGCTGGTCGGCGCGCTGAACTCCAACGATCTGATGCGGGCGAAAGTCATCTGACGCGGCGGCATGCGAACACTGAAGCCAACGCTCACTTTCGCGCCTGACCTTCTGTTAAAGGCTCAAGGCACGGGCCTGGGCATGAAGGCAGCCGTCTTCGACGTGGATGGCGTGCTGACCGACGGCCGGCTGTACATCGGCGAAGCGGGCGAAACCGTGAAGGCCTTTTCGGCGCTGGACGGCCATGGTCTGAAGTTGCTGCGGCAAGGCGGCATCGAGCCCTTGGTAGTCACCGGCCGCGATTCGCCGGCCGTGCGCCGCCGCGTCGCCGACCTGGGTCTGGTCCACGCCGTTTACGGCGCGCGCGACAAACTGGCGGCTGCCACCGTGTTGCTGTCCAGCCTGAAGCTGAACTGGCCGGATGTGGCCGCCATCGGCGACGACTGGCCCGACCTGCCGCTGCTGGCCCGCGCCGGCTTCGCCTGTGCCCCCGCCAATGCCCATGCCGAAGTGCGTGCGCTGGCCGACCACGTCACGAAGGCCGCCGGCGGTCACGGCGCGGCGCGAGAGTTCTGCGACCTGCTGTTGATCGCCGCCGGCCGCTACGCCGGGCTGCTGCAGGGCCATCTGCAGACGCTGGATGGCCGTTAAGCCGTCGGCCTGCGCAACGTGAGCGTCGAACTGCACCTGCCCGACTTGCCGGAAGTGCCGATCTCGCTCGGCCCGGCCGGCGGCGCGGCCTTGCGCGCCGACCTGCGTGCCGACATGCCCTGGCATTTGCGGGTGCGTGCATCGCTGTCCGCCTATTTCCCGCTGCTGCTGATGACCTTGCTGGCGCTGGCCACTTGGTGGCTGGTGAAAAACTCACCCCGCGCGCCTGTGACCGACGAGGCCCGTGTGGTGTCCACCGAACCCGACTACACGATGAGCCGTTTCTCGCTGGAGCGCTTCGACACGACAGGCCGGTTGAAGCTGCGCATCGAAGGCGAACAGATGCGCCACTTTCCGGCCACCGACCGCATCGAGATCGATGGCGCGGTGATCCGCGCCATCGCGCCCGACGGCCGCGTGACGCTGGCCCATGCGCGGCGCGCCATCGGCAACGGCGACGGAAGCGAAGTGCAATTGCTCGGTGGCGCCGAAGTCAACAGCGAGCGCGAAGGCGACAGCAACTTGATCATGCGCAGCGAATTCCTGCATGCTTTTTTCGTCACCGAGCGCGTGCGCAGCCACCTGCCGGTTCAGGTGCAGATGGGCGCCACCGATCTGAAGGCTGCCGGTCTGGACTACGACCACGCCGTGCGCCGGCTCGAGCTCAAAGGCCCGCTGCGCGCCGTGATGGCGCCAACCCCGGCGAAGGCCCTGGTGAAAAGGCGATGAGCGCACCGCTGGTCTTCATCACTGGCGCGTCCAGCGGCATCGGCCAGGCGCTCGCGGCGCGCTATGCGCAGGCCGGCTGGCGGCTGGCGTTGGTCGCCCGGCGCACGGACGAGCTGACGCGCTGGGTGCAAGCGCAAGGGCTGGACACCGACCGCGCCCAGATCTACGGTGCCGACGTGGCCGCGCCTGACAGCATCATCGACGCGGCCCAGCGCTGCATTGCCAGCCAGGGCTTGCCTGATGTGGTGATCGCCAACGCCGGCATCAGCGTCGGCATGGACACCGGCGAGCGCGCCGACTTGGAGGTGATGCGCGACACCTTCGCCGTCAACAACATCGGTCTGGCCGCCACCTTCCACCCCTTTCTGCGCCGCATGCGCCAGCGTGGCTCGGGCACGCTGGTGGGCATCGCCAGCGTGGCGGCCATCCGCGCGATGCCGGGCCACGGGGCTTACCACGCCAGCAAGGCCGGCGTGGTCGCTTACTGTGAAAGTCTGCGCGGTGAATGCCGGGGCACCGGTGTGCGGGTGGTGACACTGCTGCCGGGCTACATCGCCACGCCCCTGACCGCGCGCAACCCTTACCCGATGCCGTTTCTGATGCCGGCCGAGCGTTTCGCCGAAGCCGCCTTCAAGGCCATCACCGCCGGCGTCAGCTACCGCGTAATTCCCTGGCAGATGGCCGTCGTGGCCAAACTGCTGCGGGTGCTGCCCAACCGTCTATTCGACCGCCTCTTCGCCGGTCGCGGCCGCAAGCCCCGGCGCCGTTGAGGCTCGCCGCGCCCAACGCGCAGGCAGTTGTCCAAAGACGTTGCCCAAAGCAATCGCCCAAGAAAAGGGCACCCGAGGGTGCCCTGATCAAGCAGGCTGGATAGATCCGGATGGATCAGTAGCCGCCGCGGCTACCGCCGCCGCCGCCACCGCCGTAGCCGCCGCCACCACCACCGCCGCTACGGCCACCGCCGCCGCCGCCGTAGGGGCTGCGACCACCGCTGCCACCGCCGCCGCCGTAGGGGCTGCGACCGCCGCCGCCGCCAGCACCGCCGCCAGCGCCACCGCTGCCGCCGCCACCACCGTAGCCGCCGCCACCACCACCACTACCGCCGCCGCCGCCGTAGCCGCCACCGCCACTGCGGGGACCACCACCACCGCCGCCGCCAAAGCCACCCGGGCGCTCTTCACGCGGGCGGGCTTCATTGACGACGACGGCACGGCCGTCGACCGGCTGGCCATTCATGCCGTTGATGGCTGCTTGCGCTTCCGGATCGGAGCCCATTTCCACAAAGCCGAAGCCCTTGGAACGACCCGTTTCACGGTCCATCATGACCTTCGCGGAGGTCACGGTGCCATATTGCGAAAAAGCCTGCAGCAGCGTGTCATCGCGTACCGAATAGGCCAGATTACCGACGTAAAGTTTGTTTCCCACGGGGAGCCCTTAAAAGTACCTACTAAAACCATGCGGAGCTCAACCCTGCGTGAACCAATCAAGCGAAAGGTGCGGCTGCCAGACACAGACTCCGTATTAAGTCATCCCACACCCTTACCTGTAAAGACGGGCCGGCCCAATTTTTGATCTGGCAACTCAAATTCATGGCGCTCGCAACACTTGAAAGTGAAAAGCTCGCCTCTGCCGCGCTGATGTCGTGCCCTTAGCGGCCCAGGCGGCAGCGCCTGCCCCAGCCCCTACCATCGCCGCATGGATCTGCTCAAGCCTTTGATCGCGCTGCTCGCCATCGTCAACCCGATCGGCGTGGTGCCCTTCTTCATTCATTTCACGCAGGCCTTCACGCCTGAACAGCGCCGGCAGACGATCCGCGTCAGCGCCTTTTCCGCCTTCCTGGTCATCGCGGTCAGTGCCGTGGCGGGGCTGAAGATCATCGAGTTCTTCGGCATCACGCTGGCCTCGTTCCAGGTGGGCGGCGGCACGTTGTTGCTGATCAGTTCGCTGGCCATGCTGAACGCCCAGCCCGCTGAGTCCAAGCCGGGTGACGTCAGCGATGCCGATGAGAAGCTCGGCATGGGCGCCAGCATCGCGGTGGTGCCGTTGACCATTCCGCTGCTGACCGGCCCAGCCACCATCTCGACGATGGTCATCTACGCGGAAAAGACGCGCCACCTGTGGCAGATCGGCGTGTTGGTCGGCTATGGCGTGGTCATCGGCATCGTCACTTACATCGCCTTCACCGCGTCGGGCCGTATCGCCAAGGTGCTGGGCCGCACCGGCATCAACGTGATGACTCGGCTGATGGGTTTGATCCTGGCGGCGATGGCCGTTGAGCTGCTGGCCGACGGCTTGGTGAAATTGTTCCCGGTGCTGGCCACGCCATTGCCGCGCTGACCCCCGCACTGACAGAACGCATCGACATGACATGAGCGACGTGAGCTACGACTACATCGTGGTGGGCGCCGGCACGGCCGGCTGCCTGCTGGCCAACCGGCTGTCGGCCGACCCGCAGTACCGCGTGCTGCTGGTCGAAGCCGGCGGCCACGACGACTACCACTGGATCCACATCCCGGTGGGCTATCTGTACTGCATCGGCAACCCGCGCACCGACTGGCTGTATGCGACCGAAGCGGACCCCGGCCTGAACGGCCGCAGCCTGCGCTACCCGCGCGGCAAGGTGCTGGGAGGCTGTTCCAGCATCAACGGCATGATTTACATGCGCGGCCAGTCGCGTGACTACGACGCCTGGGCCGCCAGCGTGGGCGACGACGCCTGGCGCTGGGAGCAGTGCCTGCCCCATTTCATGCGCCACGAAGACCACTGGCGAGGCGGTGACGCGGCGCATGGCGTTGGCCAGGAATGGCGGGTAGAGCGCCAACGGCTGAGCTGGAAAATCCTGGACGCTTTCGCCGCCGCCGCGCGCGAGGCCGGCATTCCCGCCACCGAAGACTTCAACTGCGGCAACAACGAAGGCGTGGGCTACTTCGAGGTCAACCAGAAGCGCGGCGTGCGCTGGAACACGTCGAAAGCCTTCCTGCGGCCCGTGGTCGGCCGACCGAATTTGCAAGTCTGGACGGGCGCGCAGACCTCACGCGTGCTGTTGGAAGGCGGCCGGGCGGTGGGCGTCGAGGTGCTGCCGATCGAAGGCGGCGAGCCGATCCGTGCGCGCGCCAGCCGCGAGGTCGTGCTGTGTACCGGCGCGGTGGGCACGCCGCAACTGCTGCAGTTGTCGGGCATCGGCCCTGCGGCACTGCTTCACGAACATGGCATTGCGCTGCAGCACGAACTGCCGGGCGTCGGCGAGAACCTGCAGGACCATCTGCAGATCCGCGCCGTGTATGCGGTGCAAGGCGTGAAGACGCTGAACACCATGGCGAATTCGCTGTGGGGCAAGGCGGCCATCGGCCTGGAGTACCTGCTGCGCCGCAGCGGACCGATGAGCATGGCGCCGTCGCAACTGGGCGCATTCACGCGTTCGTCGCCCGAGCACGTTTGGCCCAACGTCGAGTACCACGTGCAGCCGTTGTCGCTGGACGCCTTCGGCCAGCCGCTGCACACCTACAACGCTTTCACGGCCAGCGTGTGCAACTTGAACCCAACCTCGCGCGGCTTCGTGCGCATCGCCTCACCGCGCCCGCAAGACGCGCCGCGCATCCAGGCGCGCTACCTGTCCACCGCCGAAGACCGCCAGGTGGCGGCCGATTCCTTGCGCCTGACGCGCCGCATTGCGGCCATGCCGGCGCTGGCGAAGTACAAGCCGCAGGAAGTCAAACCCGGCGTGCAGTTCCAGAGCGACGACGACCTGGCGCGCCTGGCTGGCGACATCGGCACCACCATCTTTCACCCCGTGGGCACCTGTAAGATGGGCCCGGCCAGCGACCCGAATGCCGTGGTGGATGCCCGGCTGCGCGTCCACGGCGTGCCGGGGCTGCGCATCGCCGACGCCAGCGTGATGCCGACCATCACCAGCGGCAACACCAATTCGCCGACGCTGATGATTGCCGAGCGCGCGGCAGCGTGGTTGATTGCCGACGCGGCGGGTTAGCCCGGATGGCAGCGCCAGCCCAGCCCTCTACATTCCGCGCACTCGTGGCGGGGGGCGAACAGCCCGTCCGCCCCACGAGGGCCCGAGGAGACGATAGACACCAGTCGAAGTGACAACCTTCAGATCGGTCCCGCAGATGGGCCGGCTTTCGAAAGCGCCGCTGGTCGGCGCTTTTTTATTGGCCGTACGGTTAGGCGTGATGAAGTGCAAATTTGCGGGGTGCGGGCGGCCCTGTTCTGGCGGTCACTTGCCGGCCCGGTTGCCTAGGATGGAGACCCCGTCTTTTGCCCGCTGCCATGTCCGTCAATCCTGAACTTCGCAAGCTCGACATCGATATCCCGTCGCAACCTCAGGCACTGGTGCAACTGTCGCTGCTGCTGGCCGAAGACGAGGTCAATCTGCAGGCGGTGGCCGCGCTGATCGAAACCGACATGGCCCTGGCCGCCTCGGTGATGAAGGCAGTCAACTCATCGCTCTACGGCTTGAAGGGCCGGGTGCAGAGCGTGCAGCAGGCCATGACCTACCTGGGCATGCGCGAGGTGGCGGCCGTGACTTTCGAAATGGGTCTGCGCGCCGCCTTCCCGCCGGCGCCCGAGCTCGAACCGGTGTGGGAGCGCGCCGCCGAGCGGGGGTCGCTGATGGCCCAACTGGCGACGCGGCTGTCGCTGGACGCCTGGGCGGCGCACTCGGCCGGCTTGTTCGAGGAATGCGGCAAGGCCGTGCTCTTCCGCCACGCCCCCGACCACTACCGCGCCATGCTGCGCGCCGCAGTGGGCGACACCGAGCTGGTGACGCTGGAGCACGCCGGCTTCGGCGTCAGCCACGACGCCCTGGGCGCAGCGCTCTGCGAAAGCTGGGGCCTGGGCGCCGCCGCTGTCGCCAGCGTGCGCCTGCATGTCGAGGCCCAACGCACGCTGGTCCTGCCTGAAATGGCGGTGCGGCGGCCCATCTGCGCGCTGTCGGTACTGGCCAAGGTCATCATGGCAGCGCCCGAACAATTGGACGAGGTGACCGAGGCGCTGGCCGCGCAGACTGATCTGGACTTGATGCTGCTGCAGCGTGCGGCTCGTGTCACGCTGGAACAACGCGCCAGCGCCGCAGCCAACGGCCGTCCCTGACGGCATCACTTACGGCATCACTGACGGCATCGCTGACGGCATCACTGACGGCATCACTGACGGCATCACTGACGGCACCGCAGACGACAACCCTGAGGGAAGTCCACCTGTCAGGGCCGGCGTGGCTTGGGTAATCTTCCGGCTTCACGCACACAAGCTGGCCGCAGGCCCTACCGACCATGGCAAACCCCGTTTCCGCCGACGCGCTGGCGCTGCAGCGCCTCTACCACTGGGAAAAGACCGCCGCCAACCGCGTCGTCTTCACCCAGCCCACAGGCGGCGGCAACGCTCGCGACTACACCTGGGGTCAGGTGATGGACCAGTCGCGCCGGATGGCCGCGCACCTGCAGAGCCTGGGCCTGCAGCCCGGCGACAAGGTGGCGATGCTGGCCAAGAACACGGCCCACTGGCTGATGGCCGACTTCGCCATCTGGCTGGGCGGTTTTGTCTCGGTGCCGCTTTACCCCACGCTGGCCGCCGGCACCATCCGCCAGATCCTGGACCACAGCGAAGCCAAGCTGCTGTTCATCGGCAAGCTCGACGGCTGGAAGGGCATGAAGCCCGGTGTGCCGGCCGGACTGCCTTGCATCGGCCTGCCGCTGGCACCTGATGACGTGAAGGTGTCCTTCCCGACCTGGGACGACATCATGGCCAAGACCGAACCGCTGAAGGGCAACCCGCTGCGCGAGGCCGGCGAGCTGTCGACCATCATGTACACCTCGGGCACCACGGGCGCGCCCAAGGGCGTGATGCACAGTTTCGGCACCTTCGCCTGGGGCATGTCGTCGGCGCTGAAGCGCGTGCCCAACATCAACAGCGATTCCCGCATGCTGAGCTACCTGCCGCTGTCGCACGTGGCCGAGCGCACGCTGGTCGAACACGGCGTGCTGGCCACCAGCATGCACGTGTACTTCGCCGAAAGCCTGGAAACCTTTACCGCCGACCTGCAGCGCGCCCGGCCCACGCTGTTCTTCAGCGTGCCGCGTCTGTGGGTGAAGTTCCAGCAGGGCATCAGCGCCAAGATGCCGCCGGCCAAGCTCGACCGCTTGCTGAGCATTCCCATCCTGGGCGGCATCGTGCGCAAGAAGATCCTCACCGCCTTGGGTCTGCAAGATTGCACCTTCGCCGCTGGCGGCGCTGCGCCCATGCCGCCCGACCTGCTGCGCTGGTACAAGAAACTGAAGCTTGACTTGGCCGAGGTTTACGGCATGACCGAGAACTGCGGCGTGAGCCACGCCACCCTGCCGGGCAAGCAACGCCCCGGCACCGTGGGCCTGCCCTACGACGGCGTGGAATGCCGCCTCGACCCGGTGAGCAGCGAGATCCAGATGAGGGCACCTTGCTTGATGCTGGGCTACTACAAGGAACCCGAACTGACCCGCCAGGCGATGACCGACGACGGCTGGCTGCGCACCGGCGACAAAGGCGCGCTGGACGGCGAGGGCAACCTGAAGATCACCGGCCGGGTGAAAGACCTGTTCAAGACCAGCAAGGGCAAGTACGTCGCCCCGGCGCCCATTGAGGACAAGCTGGTGATGAACCCGGCCATCGAGGCCTGCTGCGTGACGGGTGCCAACCTGGGCCAGCCGCTGGCCCTGGCCATGCTGAACCCCGACGCCGTGAAGAAGGCGGCCGACCCCGCCGGCCGGGCCGAGCTGGAAGCCTCGCTGGCGGCCCACATCGCCCACATCAACGAAGGCCTGGACCCGCACGAGCAGCTTGACTGCATCGTGCTGATGACCGAGGCCTGGACGGTGGACAACGACCTGATCACGCCGACCTTCAAGGTCAAGCGCAACCGCATCGAAGACCTGTTCGCGAAGAACTACGACCGCTGGGTCGGCATGCGCAAGAAGGTGCTCTGGTACCCGGGCTGAGCGGCGGTTGATCATCCCTTGCAACGAAAAGCGGCCCGCATTGCGGGCCGCTTTTTCGTGAGCTGACTGCGTGTTCAGCGCGGCGCGGCGCCCGATGCAGCCGCCGAGGCTGCGGGCGCCTGCGGATTGGCCACCACCACGCCCGTGGCGATGGGAATCTCGTCGCTGATGGTCAGCCCGGTCACGAAATAGCGCGTCTCGCCGAAGCAGCTACCCGGCAGGCCGACCTTCTCTTCGTAGTGCAGCGCCACGCGCTTGCCCATGGCCTTGCTGATCAACTCGGCCACGGCGTCGTCGTGGATGGTGAAGTTGAACTTCTCGGGTATCGAGCCGGGCAGCGAGACCAGCGCCAACTCGCCTTCCCAGGTCTTGCAGAGCCAGCCCTTGTTCGACAGCTTCTGCACCCAGCCGGCGCGATCGCCCGTGGAATAGCTCCACTTCAGCGCCCCCCAGAAGTACAGCGTGAGCAGCGCCGCGAGCACCAGCAGGGGAAGGACGAGGCGTTTGAACATGGTGCGGTTGGTCGGGGTTGGGCTGTGAAAGCGGTGGCCGATTATCGGGGTGCGACCGCGCTGCGACCGGCGGGCCCGGCCTACTTCGAGTTGGCCTTGAAGCTGCTGAAGATGCGCGTCTGCACGCGGCGGATGTCTAGCGGCACGGCGTCTGACGGGTTGATCTTCTTCAGGTCGGTGGCGCTCAGGAAGATGGTCGGGTTGTTGGCCACGCCGGGGGTGACGAACTTCCTGGCCGCGCTGTTGGGGTTGGCGTAGAAGACCTTGTTGGTCAGGCTGGCGTGCACCTCGGGGCGCAGGATGTAGTTGATGAAAAGGTGGGCGTTCTTGACGTTCCTGGCGTCCTTGGGAATGGCCATGGTGTCCACCGACAGCATGGCGCCGGTGGCCGGAATCAGCGCTTGGATGTCCTGGCCGTTCTTGGTGTCGATGGCCCGTTGGCGGGCAATGTTGATGTCGCCCGAGTAGCCCATCACCACGCACAACTGGCCGGCCGCCAGATCGTTGATGTAGCCCGACGACGAGAAGCGGGTGATGGCCGGCCGTGCCGCCGTCAGCACCGCCTTGGCGGCGTCGTAGTCGGCGGGTGTCTTGCTGTACGGGTCCTTGCCGGCGTAGATCATCGCCACCGGCATGACTTCAGAGGCCGAGTCCAGCAGGTTGATGCCGCAGCCTTTCAGCTTGCTGGTGTACTCGGGCTTGAAGATCAAGTCCCAGGGGTTGGCAGGCAGTGGCATGGCGCCCAGTGCGGCCTTGACCTTGCCGGTGTTGATGCCCACCGTCACATAGCCCCACAGCCAGGTCACCAGGAACTGGTTGCCGGGGTCGATGCCGCTCATCTTTTCCAGCAGCGCCGGGTCGAGGTTGCCCCAGTTCGGCAGTTGCACGCGGTCCAGCTTTTGGTACAGGCCAGCCTGGATCTGCGTCTTCGCGAAGTGCGCGCTGGGCACCACGATGTCGTAGCCCGTCTTGCCGGCCACCAGTTTGGCCTGCAGGATTTCGTTGTTGTCGTAGTTGTCGTAGCGGACCTTGATACCGGTCTCTTTCTCGAAGTTCTTGATGGTGTCGTCGGCGATGTAGTCCGACCAGTTGTAGATGTTCAGCACCTTGGACTCGGCGGCTTGCGCGTGGGCGGCACCACTGAAGGCGGTGGCGGCAGCGATCAGGCTGCTGGCGAGCAGGAAGGTCTTGGGCAGCGTGCGAAACATGGTGCGAAATCCCCGTGGTGACAGTGTTGCAGCAGACAACGAATGGGCCGCGATTTTGGCCGACGGGCCGCGCTACCAGGGAATGGCCGCGCCGTTCCAGGCGTGGAAACCGCCGCTGGCGCCTTCGGCAGGCAGGGCGTCCAGAACGGCTAGCAGGTGGCGTGCCGCCGCCTCGGGCGTGCTGGCTTCGGCGCGGCCGATGATGGGTGCCGACAAAGCCGACCGCACGGTGCCCGGGTGCAGGGCGGCCAGCACCGCGAGCGGGCGCAGCCGCGCCACTTCGACGGCGGCGGTGCGCAGCAGCATGTTCAGCGCGGCCTTGCTGGCGCGGTAGCTGTACCAGCCGCCCAGGCGGTTGTCGCCGATGCTGCCGACGCGGGCTGACAACACGGCCAGCAAGCCGCGCTCCTTCAGCGGCAGCAGGCCGTGGAAGTGCTTGATGAACAACGCCGGGCCGATGGCGTTGACGGCGTGCAAGCGGGCCATCGTGGCGGCGTCCAGGTCGGCCAGCCGCTTTTCGGGCAGTCGGCCATCGACTTGCAGGATGCCCGTGGCGCAGACCAGCAGGTGCAGCGGGCCGCCCTCCCGCAGGCGCTGCGCGGCGGCGGCCAGGTTGGTCTCGTCCAATAGGTCCAGCGGCGGTTCTCCGCTGCGCGACAGCGCATGCACCTGGCCACAGCGCGGGTCGGCTTGCAGCGCTTGCACGAGTGCGCCGCCGATCGCGCCCGAGGCCCCGACGACGGCCGCGCGGTAGCCCTGGGGCAGGCTGTTCATTGTGGTCGCTGGCAGTGGGTTCATCGGCGCCGAGGATAGCGGCGGCACAATCCCGCCGGCTTTTGCTGCTGCTTTTGCCGCTGTCTCCTGGAGAGACTCCTCACTCTCACTTTTCTAACGGTGTTGCCATGACGTTGTTGATCCTGGGCCTGATCATTTTTCTGGGTGTGCACTCGGTGCGCATCGTGGCCGACGACTGGCGCAGCGCCACCCGCGCGCGCATCGGCGAAAACGGCTGGAAGGCCGCCTATTCGCTGCTCTCGCTGCTGGGCTTCGTGTTGCTCTGCTACGGCTACGGCCTGGCGCGGCAGCAGCCGGTGGTGCTGTGGGCGTCGCCGGTGTGGACGCGCCATCTGGCGGCCTTGTTGACGCTGCCGGCCTTCGTGCTGCTGGCCGCCTCGCAGGTACCCGGCAATGTCATCAAGGCCAAGCTGCGCCACCCCATGCTGCTGGGCGTGAAGCTGTGGGCGACGGCCCACCTGATCGCCAACAACACCGCTGCTGACCTGCTGCTATTCGGCACCTTCCTGGTCTGGGCGGCGATCGACTTCCGCGCGGCACGCCAACGCGACCGCACGCAGCACATCGCCTACCCCGCCGGCCGCAGCGGGCCCACGGTGGTGGCCGTCGTGGGCGGGCTGGTCGCCTGGGCGGTGTTCGCCTTCTGGGCCCACGGCGTGTTGATCGGCGTGCGGCCTTTCGGCTAGTCACTGCTCCAACAACTTTGCATTTGCCAACGGGCTTTGGCCGCAGACGCCCCCCCTGTCTGACGACTTGTCAGCCCGCAGCGGAGGATGCAAGACTCCGCCCTAACCGATGAAGTCGTGTGGGCGTGTTGGATTGGGCAAGCCTTCACCCGGAACCTGGTTGCGCCGCACCCAATTGGTTGCCGCGCGAGCGATGGTTTGTAAAAGGCGAACTGAAATATGCGGCATATCCATGACGAAACGCCCAGCCGAAGCCTGTTCTCTTTGGATACCGAACTGACTTCGATCAGCAAGGTCGCCTTGCTGTCGGTCTCGCTGAGCGACGGTGTGCAGGAAGATTCCCACGGTATGGGAACGCAAGCACGGTTGAGCCTGTTGGCGGCTGACTCGGTTGACGATTTGCATGCCGACACCGCTGTCGGCGCGAACCCGGTCGCCGCCGATGCCTTTCTGGCCGCGTCGCCGTTTTCCGTTTACTCGCTGGAAGCCACTGGGGCTGGCGCGTTGGGGCCGGGAACGGAGTTCCTTGAACTCGATTTCGGCGTGGGCAGCGTGGCACCCAGTCACTTACCTGGCGCCGGTACGGGCCGTGGCTTGCCGCCTGTGGCGGCGCTCTCTGCCGTGACGCAGGCGCAGGTCGACCAGTTGCTCGGCGGCTTCGAGCAGACGCTCAGTCGGGTTGGCAGCGATTTGACGTCACAGGTCTTCGGCGACCGGCTGCCGCTGCTGGGCGACCACCTGGCTGCGGCAGCTGCTGCTGGTGCCCCGGCGCTGAATTACGTGACGGCACTCAAGGCCGCGCTGGACAGCGGTCTGGCGACGCTGACCGGTTCGGCCACCTACACAGAGGCACAGGTCGAGCAAGCGCTGGGCTCGGCGCTGCGCGGTGCCGGGATTTCGGCCGGCAACCCCGACCTCGACCTCAGCAACGCCAACGACATCAAGCTGGCGATCACCAGCGTCAAGTCCTTCGCTGCATTCGACACCGCCCTGGACGCTGATTTCGATCTGCCGGGCCTCGGCTTGCAAGCCAGCGGCACCGCGCACTCGGCATTCACCTACACCTTCAACTTCGCTGCCGGGCTTGATATTGGCGGCTTCTACCTGAACACGGCCGACAACGCGTCTGTACTGCACGCCGATTTCAACACCAGCATCGCCGGGTTGGACGTCAGCGCCAACCTGTCGTTGCTCCACTTTCATATCACCGATGAATCCGCCTCCGACGGCGATGGCGTGGCGCCTACGTCGTTCAACGGTGGCTTCGTGCTTGACCTGATCGATCCCGGTACCCAGGGCGCTGACAACAAGCTCCATCTCGGCGAACTGACTCCCGGCGCCAAGGTGCTGGGTGCGGCGCTCAACGGCAATGCGAACGTCAACCTGAATTTGTCGAGCGACCTTGGCACGGCAGTGCTGCCGGACATCGCGGCCGACCTCAATCTGCAGTGGTCCTTCAACCAGGCGACGGTTGACTCGGTTGCGGGTTTCGCCGGATTCGGCAACGTACCGACACTCGCGTTCAACAACATCTCGCTCGGCCTCGGCTCGTTTTTCAGCGATTTCGTTGACCCGGTCTTCAGCGCCGTTCAAACGCTCACCGATCCGCTGCAACCGATTGTCGACGTGCTCCAAACCAGGATCGGCTTCCTGTCCGACTTGACGGGCAGCGACGTCACCTTGCTCGACGTGGCCGGCGGCGTCGGTGCACTCAGTCCCGAGACGAAGGATCGGCTTGAGCTGTATTCCAAGCTGATCACTTTCATCAACTCAGTGCCCAGCGAAGCAGGCAACGTCCGTATCGATCTCGGCAGTTATTCGCTGGGGTCGCAGGATCCTCGTACAGCGCTGTTCCAGTTGGCCAGTGCGATCCCGCAGCCACTGCGCGTTGCTGCGCCTGCCGGGTCGCAAAACCAGGATTTGAGCGGCTTCCTGGCCGGCAAGGATGCCCTGCCCGGGGGTGGCCTGGCTTTCCCGATCATCGAGAACCCGGCCACTGCGATCAACCTGCTGTTCGGCAAGCCCGTCGATTTCTTCACCTACCACGTGCCCGGTCTCGACATCGGCCCGCAAGGCTTTGACGAGTTCTATCGCATCTTCGGGCCGTTCGGCGTGCGGCTGCAGGCCACCGTTGAAGCGCACGCCTACCTCGACATCGGCTATGACAGCACCGGGCTCAGCCAGTTCGCGACCGCCGGCGATGCCAGCAAGATCTTCAACGGTTTTTACGTCGTCGACCGACCAGGCCCGGAAGGCACGCTCACCGCCAACCTGGCTGCCTTTGCCGCAGCCAACGTGGTGTTTGCGGAAGCCGGCGTCGGCGGCGGCATCACCGGCAACTTGAACGGCTTTCTGAACGATCGCGATTCAGCGCCTGGCGATGGACGCATTCACATCGGCGACCAACAAGGCAACCTGTTCACACTCTCGGGCGATTTGAGTGCCGGCCTGAGCGCTTACCTGACGATCGGCTTCGGCCCCTTCAGCGAGACCTTCGAGAAGGACTTTGGACACGAAGTTCTGCTCAGCTTCAATTCAAGCGGCAATGGCACGCCGGGGGTGCCGGTGCTGGCGCATGCGCTGGGCCCGACGGTGGCGCTGAACGTCGGACCTGACGCAGCGCTGCAGGTCATCGGCGCGCTCACCGACGCGACCGAAGACTTCGTCGTCGTGCACCGCTCGGGCGGCGCCGGTGGCGAAACCATCGCCGTGCTCGGCAACGGTCTGGTGACCGAAAGCGGCAGCCCGGTAGACGCGCAGGACTACAGCGTTGGAGGCGGTGGGCGCATCACCGGCAACGGTGGCGACTTCAACGACAGCCTGGCATTGGCGCCCGACGTGCTGTCGCCCGCCACGTTGCGCGGCGGCGTTGGCGACGACCGCCTGATCGGCGGTGCCGGAGACGACACGCTGTCGGGCGACGACGGGCAGGACCTGCTGATCGGCGGCGCCGGCAACGACACGCTGAACGGCGGCAACGACCGCGATTACCTCGATGGGCAGGACGGCGACGACCAACTGCTGGGCGGCGCGTTGGACGACATCCTGGTCGGCGGCGCAGGCGCTGACGTGCTCAACGGCGGCTCGGGTTATGACACCGCCAGCTACATCACCGCGCCGATCGGCGTGATCGTCAACTTGGCGCTGGGCACCGGCACCGGTGATGCGCAGGGCGACACCTACATCGCCATCGAGCGGATGGTCGGCTCGACCCATGCCGACCTTTTCATCGGCAGCGCAGGCTCGGACAACTTCAGCGGTGGCGAAGGCGACGATCTGCTCAACGGCGGTGATGGCGACGATCTGCTGTCCGGCGACGCCGGCGCCGATCAGCTGATTGGTGGGTCCGGCAATGACTTCGCGGTGTACACGCTGTCACCGGCCGCCGTGAACGTCAGCCTGCTGACGGGTCAAGGCAGTGGCGGCGATGCGCAGGGCGACACGCTGAGCGGCACCGAGAACGTGCAGGGCTCTGATTTTGCCGACACGCTCGAAGGCGATGGCGGCGCCAACTGGCTGCGCGGACGCGATGGCAACAACACGCTGCGCGGCCTGGGCGGCGACGACTTGTTGGAAGGTGGCAAGGACGGCGACACGCTGGACGGCGGCGACGGCCAGGACACCTTGCGCGCCAGCCTGGACGTCAACTCCATCGACCCCGCTGTCAGCGGCGGCCACGACACGCTGCTGGGTGGCGCCGGCAACGATCTGCTGTATGGCGACGCCGGCGGTGACCTGTTGGACGGCGGCGATGGCGACGACCAGCTGTTCGGGGGCAAGGACGACGACATTTTGAAGGGCGGCACCGGCGCAGACCTGCTGCACGGCGGCGCCGGCAACGATGTCATCACCGGCGGTGACGGCGTGGACAGGCTGTACGGCGAGGCTGGCAACGACCAGTTGAGCGGCGACGTCGGCAACGATCTTCTCGACGGCGGAGATGGCGACGACACGCTGATCGACCTGCAGGGCGACAACCAGCTGTTCGGCGGCGCCGGCGCCGATGGCCTTACTGCTGGCGCCGGCAATGACCTGCTGGACGGCGGCGTCGGCAACGACCGTCTCGACGGCGGCGATGGCGCCAACACGCTGTCCGGCGGAGACGGCGATGACCAGCTGCGTTCGGGCAGCGGCGCTGACGTCTTGGACGGGGGCAATGGCAACGACACGCTGTTCAGCGGTGCGGGCGACGACGTGTTGTCTGGCGGCGACGGCAACGACACCCTCGACGGCGGCGCGGGACTCGACCGCGTCGACGGCGGCAATGGCAACGATGTGCTGTCGGTCGGCACCCTGCGCGCCGCCACGCAAGACCCGCAACGCCTAGACCACCTCTTCGGCGGTGCCGGCTTCGACACCATCAGCGCCGATTTCTCGAACCAGACGGCGTCCATCACCATCGTGGCCGGCGTCACCCAGTCTTTGGTGTTCGCCGATGGCGCCGAGGCGCGCGACTTTGAGAATGTTCACGACCTGTTCACCGGCAGCGGCGCCGACAGCCTGCGCCTGGACGGCACCGCCGACGACGGCTTCGGCAACCTGCTGAAGACGGGGGCCGGCAACGACGTGATCTATTCCGGCCGGGGCAGCGACAACGTCGACGCCGGCGACGGTGACGACTTCGTCAGTGGCGGCTTCAACGACGTGGTGCTGACCTACGAACTGGGCTTCGGGACCATCACCGGCTTCATCGGTCCGGCCGAAGTGCTGGCTGGCGGCGCCGGCGTCGACACGCTGTCGTTCGAGGGCTTTTACGGCAGCTTTCCGAGCAATGTCGCGCCCGGCGTGCGCTTCGGCGTTTACGTCGATCTGTCCACCAACACCACGGCCGGCGCCGCCACCGGTATCACGATCAGCGGCTTCGAAAACCTGATCGGCACCAACGAAGGTGCCGACGAACTCATCGGTGACGACGGCCCCAACTGGTTCGATCCGCTGCGCGGCCCGACCGGCAACACGCTCAATGCCGTCACCGGCGGGCCTGATCGCATCGACGGCCGTGGTGGCGAGGACACGCTGCACATCGACTTTTCTCGCTACGACCCGGCTGCGTCTCAGGGTATCGCCACCAACGGCACCTCCATTTACAGGCTGACGCCTGGTAACGCGGCCTACGTCGACAGCTACATCTACAACAATATCGAGCACCTGGACCTGACTGGCGCCAGCAAGAACGACACCCTGTACGCCTACACCTACGGCTACAGCGACGTGCTGCGCGGCATGGCTGGCGACGACCACCTGGGCGGCGACGGCGGGTCCGACACCTTGTTGGGCGGCGATGGCAACGACACGCTGTCGGCTCAGGGCACCTTCGACCAGGGCTACAACGGCACGGCGGGTGGTCACGACGTGTTCGACGGCGGCAGCGGTGACGACCTGGTCGAGGACATTGCCTTCGCGTCCAGTGCACCCAACCTTGGCGCCGACGCGCTGTTTCAGCTGGACGGCGGCAGTGGCTTCGACACCCTGTCGGTTGACTTCTCGAACCAGACGGCGGCGATCGTCTGGGACAGCGCCACGCCATCTGAACTGGCCTTCGCTGACGGCGCTTATGCGCGCAATTTCGAGGCGCTGCGCTACGTGGCCACCGGTTCGGGTAACGACGTGATCAGCCAGCGCGGACGGGTGGACAACCTGATCTACCTGAACGGCGGCGACGACACCGTGAACCCGGGTCTCGGCATCGACACCGTCGATGGCGGTGCCGGCTACGACACTGCGGTTCTTGATTACTCAGTCGGCGACACCGCCGAGATGTCGGGCGTGCAGGGCGGCGGCAATGCCGATGGCGGCAGCTACTTCCGCGCGCTCGCTTCTGATTTTTTCAACCGACCCGACAACGTCTATCTGCGCAACTTCGAGCGCGTGCAGATCACCGGCACCAGCAAGGCCGACGTCATCGTTGGCACTTATGGCGATGACACGTTGATCGGTGGTGACGGCGACGACATCCTCGACGGCAACCGCGGCGGCAACAACCTGCTCATCGGCGGTAACGGCAACGACACGCTGAAGGGCAGCTACGGCATCGGCGGCAGCGGCGCCAACGACACCCTTTACGGCGACGCAGGCAACGACACGCTGCTGCCAAGTTCAGGCAGCGACACGGCGTATGGCGGCGACGGCAACGACATCATCAGCGTGACCGATTTCCCGAGCGACGGATTCGGCACCGACTTGTTCGATGGCGGCGATGGCGACGACATCATCACCGACATCTATGTGAACAGCGGCTACTCCTATGCGGGCGCCGCCGCCCATCTGATGCTGGATGGCGGCGCCGGCTTCGACCAGCTATCAGCCGACTTTGGCAACCAGAGTCAGGCCATCGTTTTCACCGACGGACAGACCAATTCGGTGAACTTCAGCGACGGCAGCTACTTCCGCAATTTTGAGAAGCTTGGGAACTTCGATTCCGGTGCGGGCAATGACAACTTGCGGCTGTCCGGCCGGACCAGCAACGTCATTTCGACCGGAGAGGGCAACGATGTGGTCGACCCTGGGCTCGGCGTTGACTACATCTTTGGCGGCGGCGGCGAGGACGTGTTGGTCGTTGATTACACCCAGGGCGACGACGCCAACATCGGTGGGGTCTCGTTCGACGGCACTTACCTGAAACGCTTCGACCTGAACACAGGCGTGGCGGTCGACAGCCTTTACACCTCTGGTTTCGAGCATTACCAGTTCACCGGCGGAAGCAAGGCCGACCGCTTGCTGGGTGGCAATTTCACCGACGTGCTGGTGGGCAATGGTGGCACGGACACGCTGTCCGGCGGATTCGGGGCTGACACGCTGACCGGGGGCAGCGGGGCCGACCATTTTGTCGATTCAGCGCGTGACCTTAACGGCGACCGCATCACCGATTTCAGCCTCGACGACTTCATTGACGTCACAGGCACACGGTTCAGCGCGCTGCGCTACGACAGTGTGAGTGGCGTACTGTCGCTGGACACCGACCGTAACGGCATTTACGCGACGCACATCAACTTGAGCAGCGGCCTGGTCGGCGAATTTGTGGCCACGCCGAGCACCGGCACGCAAGCGTTCTCGACGCAAGTGCGCCTGCTGCGCGACTCCGACGGCGATGGCATCGGCGACTTTCACGACAACGCGATCCTGGTCTTCAACCCGGACCAACGCGACACCGATGGCGACGGCTACGGCAACGTGGCCGACGCCGACTTCAACCAGGATCACTTTGTCGATCTGTTCGACCTCTCGATCTTCAGCAGCGTGTTCGGCAGTGCCAACGCAAACGCCGACTTGAATGGCGACGGCACGGTTGACCTGCTCGACCTGTCGGTGCTGGACAGCCTGTTTGGCAAGCCACCAGGGCCGTCTTACATCGACGGGCTGGGGTTCGGGGTCGATGGCGGCCTTCCGGCGGTGGTAGGCGTGAAGGGTGTTGTAGCGTCGCAGCAGGACGGGTGGCTCAGTGCCCCTGACTGGCATGCCGTGGCCGCTGACCTTGCGGCGGATCCCCAGGAAGCCGTTCCCATGACACTGCTGGTCGTCCACGGCGACTGGGCGTGACGATTTCAACGGCACTGCAGGAGTATTGAATGCACCACGTGATCACTGACGCTGCGTTTCGCAGCCTGGCGCGGGCCGACAGGCCGCCTTCCAGATCGCAGGCCTTGGCCGCCTTTTGCGCGGTAGCAGCGTTGCTGTCCGCCTCGACGGGTGCGCGGGCGGCGCCGCAGCTTCAACTGGACGCAACAACCTCGTCGGTTGCTGTGGGTCAGGCCTTCGATGTGGTCCTGACAGGGCACGCGTTCGACCTGACCGCTGGCGGCCAGGTCATCAACAATGTCACCGGTGGACAAAACCTGAACTTCTCGTTCAGCAACACGACATTTCAGCTGCTGAGCGTGACCATTGATCCGCGCTGGACTTTCTCTGCAGCCAACAAACCCGGCACGATCGATCAGGCGCTGGGCACGATCGCCGGCACCGCTTTCGGCGTGTTCCCAGCCACCACCGACGATGACTTCACCATCGCCACGTTCTCGATCAAGGCCCTGGCGCCCGGCATGGGAACCTTGACACTGCTGTCTGGGCAAATCATCGGCCAAGTTGCGGGACAGGCCGGCCAGCTGATTGTTGCGAGTACCGGCACGGCGACGATCGGCATTTCGCCCGTACCCGAGTCAGCGCCCTGGGTCTTGCTGGCCGCTGGTGTTTGCATGCTGGGGCTGAGGACTGGGCGGCGGCGCTGATGGGCGCGGCGCCGGCCATGTCCGTGCGCCACCTCGCACCGGAGCAGTATTGACGGGCTACTTGCGGCGGGCCGCATTCTTCTTTCGCTACGCGTGGTTGTTCAGCTTGTTCATCAACCTCACGTTGCTGCTGTCTCCGCTGTACATGCTGCAGATCTATGACCGCGTGCTCACCTCGCGCAGCCTGCCCACGCTGGCCGCGCTGACCGTGGGTGTGGCGGCCGGCTATCTGGTTTACATCGGGCTCGAAATTCTGCGCTCACGCCTGCTGGTCCAAGCCGGTCTGGCGGTGGACAGCATGCTGGCAACGCGGGTGATGGACGGCGTGTTCGCGCGTGCTGCGCAACCGGGCGGCGCCCGCCACGCAACGGCCGTGCGTGACGTCGCGGTGCTACGGCAATACCTGGGCGGCAACGGCCTGTTCGCCTTTTTCGACGCGCCGTGGGGCATCGCATTCCTGGCCATCATCTTCATCATCCACTGGGCTTTGGGCATCACTGCAACGCTAGGCATGGCGGCGATGCTGTTGCTGGCCTGGCTCGACGACCGACGAACCCGGCCACTGCTGGATGTTGCCAGCGCACGTTCGCGTGACTCGGCGCGTGACGTTGATGGCGCGGTTCGGAATGCCGAAGTGGTCGAGGCGCTGGGCATGCGCGACCGCGTGGTCGCGCGTTTGGCCTTGCGCAATGCCGGCGTGCTGGCCGCACAAAGCGCCGCCAGCGACCGGGGCGGTGTCATCGTGGCCACCTCGAAAGGCCTGCGTCAGCTGTTGCAGACGCTGATGCTTGCGCTCGGTGCGTATCTCGTCATCACGCAGAACCTGAGTTCCGGCACGATGATCGCGGCCACCATCTTGCTGGGCAAGGCGACCGCGCCGCTGGAAGCAGCCATCGGCGGCTGGAAAGGCTATGCGCAGGCGCGCGCCGCCTACCTGAGACTGGACGCGCTGCTGACAGCGCCAGAACCCCGCACTGCCGCCGATGCTGTGTCCGCACCGGCCCAAGCGCCGCATACCGCCGGTGATCGGGCGCCCTTGCGGCTGCCCGCTCCGGCAGGCGCGCTGTCGGTCGATCGGGTGGTGTTCGCGGCTCGCGCTGGCCAGCCGCCGATCTTGAAGGGCGTCAGCTTCGCGCTGTCCGCAGGCCAATGCTTGGCCATCATCGGCCCGAGCGCTGCTGGCAAATCAACGCTGCTGCGACTCTTGCTGGGCTTGTGGCGGCCGCAGGCCGGTCACGTGCGACTCGATGGCGCAGACATGGCCGACTGGCCGTCACAGATGCTGGGCGCTCACATCGGCTACCTGCCCCAGAGCAGCGAACTGCTGGCAGGCACGGTGGCCGAAAACATCGCACGCTTCGGCACTGCGGCGGACGACGACCGCGTCGTCGCGGCCGCCCGCATGGCCGGCGCGCACGAGATGATCCTCACCCTTCCCAGCGGCTACGACACGCTGATCGGCGACGGCCCGACGGTGTTGTCGGGCGGCCAAGTACAACGCATCGGTCTGGCGCGCGCGCTGTTTGGTGAGCCGCGATACGTGGTGCTTGACGAACCGAACGCCAACCTTGATGCGGAAGGTGAGTTGGCGCTGATCGGCGCGATGCGGGCACTCAAGCGCGCGGGCAGCACGCTGGTCTTTGTGACGCACAAGCCTTCGCTGCTGCAGCAGGCTGACCAAGTGCTGGTGCTCGAAGGCGGCCAGGTGCGCGCTTTCGGCAGCCGTGAGGCCGTCCTTGCCAAGTTGCAGTCGGCGAGCTCGTCGGCTGTCAACGCGCCGGCGGGGTGAGGGTGACGAGCACGATGCGCCCACCCACGCTGACGCCGGTCGCCGTCGCGGTCGATAGGGGCGTCGCGCCGGACAGGCTGCCCGACCCGTTCGCCAAGGGCGCACAGATCGGGCGCGCAGGTGCCCTGGCGATCACGCTGCTGTTCGGCGTTGCGGCGACGTGGCTGTGTCTGGCGCCGCTGAATGGCGCTGTCGTGATGCAGGCGCAATTGAAGGTCGAGAACTACCGCAAGTCGGTGCAGCATCTTGAGGGCGGCATCGTGCGGGCCGTGCTGGTGAAGTCTGGTGAAAGGGTCAAGGCCGGACAGGCGCTGCTGCAGCTTGAGGAAGTGACAGCCGATTCCGCCGTCCAGGGGTTGCAGGACCAGCTGGATGCCGAGCGCGGCCGCAGCGTGCGTGCCAACAGTGAGCGGCTCACGCGCGACACCGTGGTTTACGCGGCAGACACGCGAGAAAGGGCTGCCCACAGCGAGAAACTGCGATCGCTGCTGCTGGCTGAGAGCGAGATGTTCACCGCGCGCCGCCTGCAACTGGTCGGCGAAACCGCGCTGCTGCGCGAGCAGGCAGGCCAGGTTGAGGCCGAGATCGTCGGGCTGCAAAAGCAGATCGACTCGGCCGACGTCAATCGAAAGCTGATTGCCGACGAATTGGCGATCAACCGCGACTTGTTCAACCGCGAATTTGTCCAGCAGACGCGGCTGATGACCTTTGAACGCGCACTGGCCGAGAAGGATGAACGGCGCGGCGCTTACGCCGCCGAGCACGCCAAGGCGAAGCAGAAGCTCGTGGAGCTGCAGCTGGCCGTCATTCGCCTGCGTGACGACTACATCAAGCGAGCGTCGGACGAGTACACCGATGCCAACCGCCGGGTGTTGGAGCTGCAGGAAAAACTGCGCCCGCTGCAGAACACGCTGACCCGACAGGTGGTGGTCGCACCGGCTGACGGGGAAGTGGTCGATCTGAAAGTGCACACCGTCGGCGGCATTGTCGCGCCGCGCGAGGTGCTGATGGAAATCGTGCCGGACAAGCACACGCTGCTGGTGGAAGGCAAGGTGCGGCCGGAAGACGTGGCAGATCTGGCGCTGGGCCAGCATGTCGATGTCCAGATCCTGGCTTTCAAGCAGCGCAACACACCGATGCTGGCTGGCCGTCTGAGCTATTTGTCGGCCGACAGCCTGACCGAGACCGTCAACGGCGCCGCTGTTCCCTACTACCTGGCTCAAGTGACCATCGATCCTGCGTCGGAGCGGCTGCTGCCCAGCCGGCTGTTGCCGGGCATGCCGGCCACCATTTACATCCGCACGCAGGCGCGCACGGCGTTGGATTACCTGCTGCAACCGCTGTCCGACTCGTTGCGCAAGGCGTTCACCGAGCGCTGACTTCGGGGCGAGGCCCCCCCACGCGGGGCACCCGCGTGGGGGCCCGCTGCGCGCCGCCGTCTGGGTGATGGCCGCCGAGCACCCGCCAGCCGACGATGCGGCACCGCGTTGCATCAAGGTGCCTGAGATGACTGCCCAACCCCGTTTGCTGTCCCGCCCGTTGTTTGGTCTGTTCCCGGGCCTGTTGAATCGTTTGCGGGATCGTTTGCGAGATCGCTTGCGGCCCACAGCGGACGCCGCCCGGGCGGTCCGCAAAGGCAGCACCGAGCCTGAAGCTGAAGCCGACTTGCCCGGTGCTTGCGGCTGGTTCGATTCCAGCCACGAACTGGTTCATGGCCTGCAGGTGCAGGAATTGACCACGCCCGAGAGCCAGGCGGCCGCCCTGCCACTGGCGACCTGGCTGCAGTTGCAACTGGACGACTGCGGCGCTGCGCAGCCGGCCTGAATTGCGGTCCACTTCAGCTCGATTTCAGGCCAGTTTGCCGGCCTGGAAATCCTGCACGGCCTGGAAGATTTCCTGCTGCGTGTTCATCACGAAAGGGCCGTATTGCGCAATCGGCTCCCTCAGTGGCCGGCCGGCCACCAGGATGGCGCGCGTCCCTTCGGGCCCGGCCTGCAGCAGCGTGCCGTTGCTGCCCGGTGTGTTGGCCAGGATGGCCATGCGACGCGGCAGCACCGTCTCGTCGGCCACCGTCAACTCGCCCCGGTAGACGACGATGAAGGCGTTGTGCGCCTCGGGCAGCGTTTGCTCGAAGGTGACGCCCGCGTCGAGGTGGATGTCGAGGTAGAGCGCCTGCGTGTCGTCGCGCTGCACCGCGCCTTGCACGCCCTTGGCAGAACCGGCAATCACGCGCACCGTGGTGCCGGGGCCGCGCCACTCGGGCACTTCCTCGGTCGCCACGTCGCGGTACCAAGGCTCGCGCATCTTGTCCTTGGCAGGCAGGTTCAGCCACAGCTGGAAGCCTTCCATCGCACCTTCCTGTTGCTCGGGCATTTCGCTGTGGATGACGCCCCGGCCGGCAGTCATCCACTGCACGCTGCCCGGTGCCAGCAGGCCGACGTTGCCCACGCTGTCGCGGTGGCGCATGCGGCCCTGCAGCATGTAGGTGACGGTTTCGAAGCCACGGTGCGGGTGGTCGGGGAACCCGCCGATGTAGTCGCCCGGGTTGTCGGTGCCGAACAGGTCCAGCATCAAGAAGGGGTCGAGCCGGCGTTGCAGGTCCTGCGTCAACAGGCGGGTCAGCCGCACGCCAGCGCCGTCGCTGGTGGCCTGGCCTTGCAGCACGCGTTCGACGCGGCGGGGGAGCGTGACGGCAGCGGTCGTGGTTGCGGCAGCGGCGAGGGCGGTGTGTGTGTCCATGCACCCAATGTAGCCACGCCTGCCCTTCCTGGGGTTGCGTGGGTCTGCACGCAGCATTCAACGGGGCCGGGTGGTAATCTGGCCGCCCCGTATCGCACCGATACAGCAGCCTGGAGCATGCAGCGATGAAAGCCGTCTGGAATGGCACGGTCGTGGCCGAAAGCAACGACACCGTGGTGGTTGAAGGCAACCACTATTTCCCGGCCGATTCGATACGCGCCGACTACCTGTTGCCCAGCAACACCAAGACCATGTGTTCGTGGAAGGGGCAGGCCAGTTACCACACGCTTTTCGTCAACGGCGACGCCAACCCCGACGCCGTTTGGTATTACCCCGACCCGAAAGAGGCGGCCGCCGAGATCAAAGGCCGCGTCGCGTTCTGGAAGGGCGTGAAGGTCACCGAATAAGCCAACGGACGGGATGCCGCCATGACCACGTTTTCCGCTGTTCGCGCAGCGCGGGTTTCGACCTTGACACTGGTGCTGGCCTGCTTTGCGGGCCTGCCGATGGCGGCGCACGCGGCCGGCTTGCCGTCCACCAACACTGCCTGGGTGGCTGCCGCCACCGACGCTGAAATCGACCGCGCTTTTGCCCGGGCGCGGGCCGAAAAGAAGCCGCTGCTGCTCTACTGGGGCGCCACCTGGTGCCCGCCCTGCAACCAGCTGAAGGCCACGCTGTTCAACCGGCAGGACTTCGCCGTGCTGGCGCGCTCTTTCGTGCCGGTGAGTGTGGATGGCGACCGGCCCGGCGCGCAGAAGCTGGGGCAGCGTTTCAAGGTCGTGGGCTATCCGACGACGGTGCTCTTCAGCGCCGATGGCAAAGAAATCACGCGGCTGCCGGGTGAGGTTGATGCACCGCAGGCGCTGGCCGTGCTGCAGCTGGGGCTGGCCGGCGGCCGGCCGATCAAGGCGGTGCTGGCCGATGCGCTGGCTGGCAAGCCGATGGCGGCCACCGAATGGCGCCTGCTGGCTTTTTACAGCTGGGACACCGACGAAGGCCAGATCACCAGCAAGACCGAAGTGGCCGGAACGCTGGTGCGTCTGGCGGTGGCCAGCGCCGCCGGAACGCCATCGACGGCCGAGCCGGAGATCACCACCCGCCTTTGGCTGAAGGCACTGGCCGCCAGCGACGAAGGCAAGGGCGTCAAGCCCGACGCGGCTTTGCGCGAACGTTTGATGCGCGTGCTGGCCGATCCGCTGCAGGCTCGCGTGCACATGGACGTGCTGGTGGCCAGTGCGCCCGAGATCGTCCGCAATTTCGAATCGTCCGACGCTGAAATGGGCGCCGCGCCCAGCCGCGCGCCGCTGGTGGCAGCCTACGACGGCGCGTTGCAGCGCCTGCAGGCCGACGCGACGCTTTCCCGCGCCGACCGCCTGGCTGCCTTGACCGCGCGCGTCAACCTGGCCCGGCTGGACATGCCCAAAGACGCGGTTCAGGTGCAACTGCCCGAGCCGCTGCTGAAGGATGTGCGCGAACACGTGGCGCGCGCCGACCGCGAGATCACCGATGGCTACGAGCGCCAGGCCGTCATCACTGAAGCCAGCTACACGCTGGGCCGCGCAGGGCTTTGGCCGCAAAGTGAGGCTTTGCTGACGGCCAATCTCGCCAAGAGCAACGCTCCGTACTACTTGATGAGCCAGTTAGCCGGCAATGCCCGCAAGCTGGGCCGCAACGACGACGCTTTGCGCTGGTACGCGCAGGCCTACGCCAAGAGCGAAGGCCCGTCGACACGCTTGCAGTGGGGCGGCAGCTACCTGAGCGCGCTGGTGGAACTGTCGCCGCAAGACGCCGTCACCATCGAGAAAATAGCCGCGCAACTGCTCAGCGAAGCCGAGCGCGACCGCAGCGCTTTCGAAGGCCGCAGCGCGCGTTCGCTGCAACGGGCGGGCGCGCAATTGCTCAGTTGGAACAAAGCGGGTCAGCACGCCGCCTCGTTGCGCCGGCTGCAGACGCAACTGGACGGCGTCTGCGCCAAGGTGGGCGGCGCGCCCGAGGCGCGGCGCGCCTGCACCGCGGTGCTCAAGCCCAAGTCGAGCTGATCGCCGCCGACGGAACAATAGGTTGGTGGTGGCAGCCCGTCGTCGGCTAGATTCGACGGCTGGAGGACACCATGACCCGACCCGTACTGACCGAGACCCAGATACACCCCGCCATCCGCGACGCGGTCGCCCAGAACCAGGCGGCCATCCTGCGCGAGGTCCAGGCCGCTGTCGCCCAGCACGTGGTGCTGGTGGTGGGCATGGCGCAGAACCCTTTCTGCCGAAAGGCGCGGGCTGCGCTCACCACCGCTGGCGTGGCCTTCAAGTACCTGGAATACGGCAGCTACCTCAGCGCTTGGCGCCAGCGCAACGCACTGAAGATGTGGACGGGCTGGCCGACGCTGCCGATGGTTTTCGTCAAAGGCCAGTTGGTGGGCGGCTACAAAGACCTGGCCCGGCTGATCGCCAGCGGCGAACTGCAGCGTCTGCTCGCCTGAGGCTGCTCGCCTGAGGCATCTGCCCGGCCCTTTGTCACGCGGGGCCAGCCAGTCGTCGCTGGCCGCGCTTGCTGGCCACAGGCGTCGCAGAAAATGAACCCCATGAACAAGACTTTCATTGCGGGCTTTCTTGCGGTTGCCCTGTTCGGGCTGATGGCCCCGCCGGCCGCCCACGCGGGCGAGAAGCGTCACGGCCTGAAGCCTTGCCGGCTGGTGGGCGTCGAACACGAAGCCTGGTGCGGCGTGGTCAGCCGACCCTTCGACCCGAGCCGGCCGCTGGGCCTGCAGATCGACGTGCACTTCGCTCTGCTGCCAGCGCTGGCGCGCAACCGCAAGCCCGACCCGGTGTTCTTCTTCGCTGGCGGGCCGGGGCAAAGCGCCATCGACCTGGCGGGGCCGGTGAGCCGCATGCTGCAGCGTCTGAGCAACCGGCGCGACTTGGTCTTCATCGACCAACGCGGCACCGGCCGCAGCGCGCCGCTGCGCTGCGCCGAGGAATTGCCTGCCCGCCCGCTGGCCGACAGCGCCAGCACCGAAGCGCTGGTGGCGCGCATGGCCGAATGCCGCAAGACGCTACAGAAGCTGCCCTACGGCGATCTGCGCCACTTCACCACCTGGCTGGCCGCGCAGGATGTGGACGCCGTGCGCGAGGTGCTGGAGGTGGACTACATCAACGTGGTCGGCGGCTCTTACGGTTCACGCGCCGCGCTGGAATACCTGCGGCAGTTCCCCAAGGCTGTGCGACGCACCGTTCTGGATGGCGCGGCGCCGCCCGACATGGCCTTGCCGGCATCCTTTTCCACCGACAACCAGGCCGCGTTGGACACCGAGCTGGCGGCCTGCGAGGCCGACACCCGCTGCCGTGCCCGCTACCCCGCGCTGCGCACCGAGTGGCAGGCGCTGCTGGCCAGCTTGCCGAAGGCGGTGATCGTCGCCCACCCGGTTACTGGCGCGGTGGAACGCATCAGCCTCACGCGCGACGCTGTGCTGGGCATGACGCGCGCGCCGCTTTACGTGCCGGCCCTGACTGCTGCCCTGCCCCTGGCCATCAGCGAGGCCGCGCGCGGCCGCTACGAGCCGCTGCTGGGTTTGTCGCTGGCCAGCACCAGCGCCAACCGAAGTGGCGCCATCGCGGAAGGCATGCACTTCTCGGTGGTCTGCTCCGAAGACCTGCCGCGCGTGGCCTTGTCCAAAGACGTGCCGGGCACCGACTATGGCGATGCTTTCGCCCAGCTTTACCGCCAAGTCTGTGCCGACTGGCCGCAGGGCAAGGTGCCGAAGGATTTCTACGACATGCCGCAGGCGCGATCGGCCACGCTGGTGTTGTCGGGCGGAGCCGACCCTGCCACGCCGCCGCGCCACGCCGAGCGGGTGGTCAAGGCGCTGGGCGCGCGGGCCCGCCATGTGGTGGTGCCGCAAGCCGGCCACGGCGTGCTGGGTATCGCCTGCCTGCGCGACACGGTGTTCCGTTTCATCGACGCCCCCGGTGACGATGGGGCGCTGGCCGTCGAGGCCGATTGCGCCAAGGCCCTGCCGCGGCCGCCAGCCTTCATCCCGGTGGCCGCGGGTGCGCTGGCAGAGGCAGCGAAATGATCGAATTCCAAGGTTTGACCAAGTCCTTCACGCAAGGCAGCGGGCGCAAGCAGCGCACCGTCGAGGCGGTGCAAGGCGTCAGCTTCAACGCGCCCGACGGCTGCATCACCGGCCTGTTGGGTTCCAATGGCGCCGGCAAGACGACCACGCTGCGCATGGCCGCTGCGTTGATCGAACCCGACGCCGGGCGCGTGCTGGTCGATCGCATCGAGGTGGCGCGGCAACCCGAGATCGCGCTGGCCCGGATGGGCGTGCTCAGCGACGCGCGCGGCCTCTACCCGCGCCTGACCGCGCGCGAGAACATCGTCTACTTCGGGCGCCTGCACGGCATGAGCCGCGAAGCCGCCGAAGACCGGGTGCGCGACCTGGCCCACACGTTGGACATGCGCGGTCTGCTGGACCGCCGCACCGAAGGCTTCAGCCAAGGCGAACGCATGAAGACTGCGCTGGCGCGGGCCATGATCCACGACCCGCCCAACATCATCCTCGACGAGCCGACCAACGGCCTGGACGTGCTGGCCACGCGCGCATTGCGCGACACCGTGCGTCGGCTGCGCGACGAGCAGCGAAAATGCGTCATCTTCTCCACCCACATCATGCAAGAGGTCGAGCGTCTGTGCGACCACGTGGTCGTCATGTCGCACGGCCGCATCGTGGCTCAGGGCACGGTGGCCGAACTGGGTGCGCAAAGCGGCGAAACCGACTTCGAGGAGACCTTCGTGAAACTGGCTTTCAGTGCCGAAGAACGCCAGGCGGGGGCCCGACTGTGAGCCGTGCCGCCCTGACCGTCTACTTCAAGGAGCTGACCGACGCGCTGCGCGACCGGCGCACGCTGGCGGTCGTGCTGCTGAGCTCGGTGGCCATCGGGCCGTTGGTGCTGCTGCTGGTGTCGTCGCTGGTGGCTGGCATCGAGAAACGCGCTGAAGCGCGGGTCATCGTCGTGCAGGGTATCGAGCAAGCCCCCAGCCTGCGCAACTACCTGGAACGCCAGACCTACACCGTCACCGCCGCCCCGGCCAACTACGAACAGCAACTGATCGACAGCAAGCTGGGCGACCCGGTGCTGCTGGTGCCCGCCGCGTTCGAGGCCGAACTGGCCAGCGGTCAGGCGCCGCTGGTGGAACTGGTGGGCAGCAGCGCGAACCAGCGCGCGCAGACGGGCAGCGGCGCAGTGCTGCGCTTGTTGCGCGGTTTCAACAACGAACAGGCGCTGCTGCGCTTGTCGACGCGCGGCATCGCAGCCAGCCAGATCGAGGCCATCCGTGTCGAAGAACGCGACCTGGCCGATCCGGCTTCGCGCGCGGCGCAGTTGGGCACCATGGTTCCCTACTTCGTGCTGATGGCCGTGCTTTACGGCGCGCTGAACGCCGCGCTGGACACCACGGCCGGCGAACGCGAACGCGGCTCGCTGGAACCACTGCTGATGAACCCGGCCTCGCGCAACGCGCTGGTGCTGGGCAAATGGGGCGCGGTGGCCACCGTCGGCATGTTGATTGCGGTGCTGTCGTGCCTGAGTTTCGTGCCCGGTCAGTGGCTGCTGCGCAGCGAGGCGTTGTCGGCGATGTTCCGTTTCGGCTTCGGCGAGGCCGGCGCTTTCATCGCGCTGCTCCTGCCGCTGGCCGGCGCGTTGTCGGCCCTGCTGATGGCCATCGCCATCCGCTGCAAGTCCTTCAAGGAAGCCCAGGCAAACGCCACCGTGGTGATGCTCGCGGTGTCGCTGCTGCCGCTGATCTCATTGTTCAACCAGGAAGGCACGGCGCCCTGGCACCTGTGGGTGCCGGCGCTGGCCCAGACGACGCTGATGGGCCGCGTGCTCAAAGGCGAGTCGCTGCCCGTCGGTGACGTGTTCCCGTCGTTGGTGGTGTGTGTGCTGCTGACGGTGTTGGCGCTGGGTTTCGTGTCGCGCACCTTGCGGTCGGCAGCGTTGAAGTAGGGGCCAAACGGCGCCGGCAGGCGCGCGCCATGTCCTTCAGTTCGCCCAGGCGTTCAACGCGCGGTGCACTTCCTGCTGCCAGGGCAGGGCGCGCACGAGTTCGTTCAGAAAGCGTGCCGACTGCTGTGCGGTCAGCACTTCGCCTTCGTCGCCGATGAGGCGCACATTGGTCACCAGCGACATCGGGTCGGCCATGGCAACCACGCCTTGCGTGATCTGTACCCAGTCCCAGGCCATGCCGGCCTGGCAGTCGGCGACGGTGGTGGCCCACACTGTTTGGCCTGCCGGCGGACCCGTGGTATCGCCTGGGAGCACGATGCAGGTATCGATGTGGTGAAAGCGGACGCGGGGGTGCGCGCCAGCCTGCCACAATAGCCTAGGCCAGGCGCGCAGCGACCAGGCCGTGGCAGGGGGCAGTACAAATTCAGAGATCGTTGGTGAAGGCTGCGGCATGACGCTATCTTTGGTCAGCCAGCCCATAAGTGAAAGCTGTAAACCCTGTCAGGGCGCGAGCCTTGGCGACTTGTGCTCCCGCAAGCGAGGAGAGCGATGCTCCCTGGTGGATATGCCGCGGTGCTGCAGGCCCGCAACCGTGATGAATTCCGCGATGAAGTCGTGCGCTTCACGCAGCGCCTTGGCTTTGAGACCGTGTCCGCCATCACGGTGATCGACCGTGGGCTGGGCAAGAGCGACTTCATCAACATCGACAACACGCCTGTCGAGTACACCCAGATCTACACCGACCCGAGGTTGCAGCGCCGCGACCCGGTGATGCAGCACTGCCGGCGCCAGAGCGTGCCCATCATCTGGAATCAGGATACCTATGTCGAAAGCGGTGTCGGCGAGCTTTGGGAACACCAGGCCAGCTATGGCTACCGAACGGGCATCGCGATGGCCTTGCACCTGCCTGAGGGCATGCATTTCCAGTTTGGTGTGGACCGCGAAGAACCGCTGCCGCGTGACAGCGATGAGTTGCAGCGTCTCGTCGCTGACCTGCAGTTGTTCGCGGTGCACGCGCAGGACTCGGCCATGCGCTTGCTGGTTCCGCTTCAGCAGCAGCCTGATCGACCGGCACTGACCCCACGTGAGTTGGAAACCTTGCGTTGGACCATGGAGGGCAAAACCGCTTGGGAGGTCGGCGTTCTGCTCGGCATCAGCGAGCGCACGGTCGTTTTCCACGCCAATAACGCCATGCACAAGCTCGGCTGCATCAACAAGCAACAGGCGGTTCTGAAGGCGCTGCGTCTCGGTTTGATCGATTGACGCGCCCTGTAAGAGCTGACAGTACGCCAGCGAACACAAGCCTGCTTAAATACGTTCAAGCGTGCGTTTTGCACGATTTGACACGTTGGAGATGGTTCATGCAGCAGCAATTCAGCCCGTTAAATTCTTTGGACCTTGTCGCATGCGCCGGTCTGATTGCCGAAGGGCCTGTGTTGTTGGATGTGGGCATGCAAGCACTGGTGTCTGGCGGCTCGCCCAAGGGTGGGTGGGATGTCGAAATCGAGCTTGACACTGACCCTTCGCCCAAGGGCGGTTGGTAGGCAGCCACGCGCACAGCGTCGCCTCGTCTGCTAGCGCGGACGTGGTTGATGTGGAGCCGCCTCACAGGCTCGTCTTGAATGGCTGAACCGCGCTCCTTGTTCCGCCCTGAGGCCATCGAGGCCCAGCGCCAGCCGTGGTTGGGTGGCGTGCAGCTGATGCGGCCGTTGGCCCTTAGCTGGCTGACCGTCGGCGCGGTGTGCGTGGTGGTGGCGGTGGGCGCTTTCCTGAGCCTGGCCGAGTACACCCGCAAGGCTACCGTGATGGGCGTGTTGACGCCCGACCGCGGCTTGATGCGGCTGATGCCCGCCGCGTCGGGCACGGTCGCAGAACGCCGTGTGGCCGAGGGGCAGATGGTGCAGGCGGGCGACGTGCTCTTCGTCGTCACGGTCGACCGCCCCTGGCTGGGCGCCGATGCGCAGGCGCTGGTGCGGCGCAGCCTGGACGAGCGCCGCCGCAGTCTGGGCGACGCGGCGCGCACGCAACAGGAGCTGTCGTCGGCGCGCCTGCAGTCGCTGGAGCGCCGGCTCGCGGCGATGCGCGCTGAGTTGACGCAGCTCGATGCCGAAACCTCCTTGCAGCAGCAACGTCTGGCGCTGGCTGAACAGGCCCTGGCGCGGCTGCAATCACTGCAGGCTGATCAGTTCATCTCGGCCGCTCAGGTGCAGGCCAAAGCCGAGGAAGTGTTGGGCTTGCGGGGCGCTGCTTCTGCGCTGGCCCGTCAGCGCGAAACCCTGCAGCGCGACCGCGCCGAGATCGAAGGGGAACGGCAGGCGCTGCCGTTGGTGACCGGCACCGCCGTCGGCGGCCTTGAGCGCGAGCTGTCACAAGCCAACCGCGACGCGGTGGAGCAAGACGCCGAACAACGCTTGGTGGTGCGCGCGCCGCAGGCCGGCACCGTCAGCACCGTTTTGGCCGAGCCCGGGCAGAGCGTGTCACCGGCTTCTGCGCTGGCCACCGTGGTGCCGGCCGGCGCGACGCTGCAGGCGCAGTTGTACGCCCCGTCCAGCGCGGTCGGTTTCGTGCAGGCCGGGCAAGCGGTTCGCCTGCGCTACGAAGCCTTCCCGTACCAGAAGTTCGGCCAGCAAGTCGGCCACGTCACCCAGGTCTCGCGCGCGCCGCTGACGGCCGGCGAGTTGGCTGCGCTGGCCCTGCCGGCGGTGGGTGCGGGCGGCGAGCCGCTGTTCCGCATCACGGTGGCGCTGGACGCCCTGCCCGCCGGCATGAAGTTGGCCGCCGGCATGCGCATGCAGGCCGATGTGCTGCTGGAACGCCGGCGCCTGGTGGAGTGGCTTTTCGAGCCCTTGCTGGGCTTGCGGCACCGCTTGTGATGGCAGCGGCTGCAGGCTTGCGGCTGGGCTGGGGCTGGGGCCGGCAACGCGTGCCCGTGGTCTTGCAGTCAGAGGCGGCTGAATGCGGGCTGGCCTGTTTGGCCATGGTGGCCGCCGCGCACAGCCTGGATACGGACTTGCCGACGCTGCGCCAGCGTTTCGCGCTGTCGCTGAAGGGCGTGACCTTGGCTGAGCTGGTGCGCATGGCCGACGGCCTGCAGTTCAACGCGCGCGCTCTGCGCGCGGAGTTGGACGAACTGGACCAGATCAGCCTGCCCTGCGTGCTTCACTGGGACATGAACCACTTCGTGGTGCTGGTGGCCTGGCAGCGCGGTGTGGCCTTGATCCACGACCCGGCTCGCGGCGCGAGGCACGTTCCGCCTGACGAGCTGTCGCGCCACTTCACCGGCGTGGTGCTGGAGCTGGTACCCGGCCCCGGTTTTGTGCCGATGCGCCAGCGCCGCCTTGTCGGTTGGCGGCAGTTGTTGGGGCCAGTCAGCGGCCTGAAGCGCTCGCTGGCGCAGATCGCCGTGCTGGCGCTGGCGCTGGAAGCTTTCGTGCTGCTCAGCCCCTTCTTCATGCAGTGGGTGGTGGACGGCGCCCTGGTCAGCGCCGACCGCGACCTGCTGTTGACCCTGGGCATCGGTTTCGGCCTGCTGGTGCTGGTGCAGGTGGCCACGGCGGCCGCGCGTTCCTGGGCGGTGCTGGTGCTGTCGGGTTCGCTGAACCTGCAGTGGGTGCTGAACGTTTTCGCCCACTTGCTGCGCCTGCCGCTGACCTGGTTCGAGAAGCGCCACATGGGCGACATCTGGTCGCGTTTTGGCGCGGTGCAGCAGATCCAGAAGACGCTGACCACCAGCTTCATCGAAGCCGTGCTGGACGGCCTGATGGTGATGCTGACGCTGGTGATGATGGCCGTCTACAGCCTGCCGCTGACGGCGGTGGCCGTGGCCGCGGTGGCCCTGTACGCCGGCTGGCGCCGCGTGCTGTTCGGGCGCCTGGCGGCGGCCAGCGAAGAGGCGCTGGTCTTCGAGGCGCGCCAGTCCAGCCACTTTCTGGAGTCTCTGCGCGGCGTGCAGGCCATCAAGCTGTTCAACGCGCAGGGCGACCGCCAGTCGCGTTTCGCGGGTCTGGTTGTGGACACGATGAACGCGCAGATCGAGGTTCGCAAGCTCGACCTGTGGACCGGCCTGGGCAACCGACTGGTCTTCGGTCTGGAACGCGTGCTGGTGATCTGGATAGGCGCGTTGCTGGTGATGGACGGCAAGCTGTCGGTGGGCATGCTGTTCGCCTTTTTCGCCTACAAGGAAACCTTTGCTCTGCGCGTGGGCGGGCTGATCGACAAAGCCGTGGACGTGAAGATGCTGCGCTTGCAAGCCGAGCGCCTGGCCGACATCGTGCTGACGCCGCCCGAGCAGGCGGACGGCAGCGCTTCCGCAGCTATCGACCTGGCCGCACTGCCCGCCAGCCTGGAATTGCGCGACGTGCACTTCAGCTACGGCGATGGTGAGGCCGCAGTGCTGCGTGGCGTCAGCCTGCTTGTTGCGCCCGGTGAAGCGGTGGCCATCGTCGGGCCGTCGGGCTGCGGCAAGACGACCTTGCTGAAGGTGATGCTGGGCATCCTGACGCCGACATCGGGTCTGGTGTTGATGGGGGGCGTACCGGTCGCCACGCTGGGCCTGCGCGCCTGCCGCGACCGCCTGGGTGTGGTGATGCAGGACGAGCCGCTGTTCTCGGGTTCCATCGCCGACAACATCAGTTTCTTCAGCGCCGACGCCGACATGGATTGGGTTCGGCAGTGCGCGCGCGTGGCGGCGGTGCACGACGAGATCGAGGCCATGCCGATGGCTTACCGCACGCTGATCGGCGACATGGGCGCTGCGCTGTCGGGCGGTCAGAAGCAGCGCATCTTGCTGGCCCGCGCTTTGTACAAGCGACCGGCCATTCTTTTGCTGGACGAGGCCACCAGTTCGCTGGATGTCGAGCGTGAGCGCATCGTCAACCAGGCTGTACGTCAGTTGGCACTAACTCGCGTGATAGTAGCCCACAGGCCTGAAACCATCGCCTCTGCGGGTCGGGTGATCGCCCTGCACGATGGTCGGGTTGCGCAGGATTTGCGCAGCGTGACCGGCACCGCGCCGATGCAGTGACGCCTCGATCACGTGCCTCACGGCGCGTTCAACGCGGCGCGGTTTGCACTTCTAACTGTGTCAGCCAGCGCATCGCTTGCTCACGGTTGGTGCCGCACATCTCGGCCGATGGCATCAACGACAAACAGACTGTTGGTCTGTCTGCCCGGCCGAAAATTCGGCAGCGATTGGCTTCATCCAGTTGCACGCAACGCACGCTGGCCGGCTTGCCGCGGGGCATGCCCGGGACGGGGGAGGTGATGGATGGTGCGGTGCAGCAGGCGCCGCAGCCGTCTCGGCACTGCATGTCGTGCATGCTAAACGCGCTGCCTCGACCCGTGCCGCAGAACCCAGCGCAGAACCCATCGGATGGCCCACCGAAGGCAGGGGCGGCCTCGTAAAATCTGGCGATGCTGCACCCCCAAGAATTTGACGTGATCGTGGTTGGTGGCGGCCATGCGGGTACCGAGGCGGCACTGGCTGCCGCGCGCATGGGCTGCACCACCCTGCTGCTGACCCACAACATCGAGACGCTGGGGCAGATGAGTTGCAACCCGTCCATCGGCGGCATCGGCAAAGGCCATCTGGTCAAGGAGATTGACGCACTGGGCGGCGCCATGGCCGCAGCCACCGACGAGGCCGGTATCCATTTTCGCATCCTCAACGGCAGAAAGGGCCCGGCGGTGCGCGCCACCCGCGCCCAGGCCGACCGTGTGCTTTACCGTGCGGCCATCCGCCGGCGCCTGGAGAACCAGCCCAACTTGTGGCTGTTCCAACAGGCGGTGGACGACCTGATGGTCGAAGGCGACCGCGTGGTCGGTGCGGTCACGCAAATCGGGCTGCGGTTCCGGGCGCGCAGCGTAGTGCTGACAGCCGGCACTTTTCTGGATGGCCGCATCCACGTCGGCCTGCAGAACTACAGCGCAGGCCGCGCGGGCGACCCGCCGGCAGTCAGCCTGTCGGCGCGGTTGAAGGAACTGAGGCTGCCGCAAGGCCGGCTCAAGACGGGCACGCCGCCGCGACTGGATGGCCGCAGCATCGATTTCAGCAAGCTGGAAGCCCAGCCCGGCGACCTGGACCCCGTGCCGGTGTTCAGCTTCATGGGCAGTGCCAGCCAGCACCCGCAACAAGTGCCGTGCTGGATCACCCACACCAACGCGCGCACCCACGACATCATCCGCAGCGGTTTCGACCGCAGCCCCATGTTCACTGGCGTCATCGAAGGCGTGGGCCCGCGCTACTGCCCGAGCATCGAAGACAAGGTGAACCGCTTCGCCGACAAGACTTCGCATCAGATCTTCTTGGAACCCGAAGGTCTGACGACGCACGAGTTCTACCCCAACGGCATATCCACCTCTTTGCCGTTTGACGTGCAACTGGCTGCGGTGCGGTCGATGGTGGGTTTGGAGCAGGCGCACATCCTGCGGCCGGGTTACGCGATCGAGTACGACTATTTCGACCCGCGCGAACTGAAACCGAACTTCGAAACACGGGCTGTGCAGGGCCTGTTTTTCGCCGGACAGATCAACGGCACCACCGGCTACGAAGAGGCGGCGGCACAAGGCCTATACGCTGGCGCCAATGCCGCGCTGCAGGTGTTGGGCCGTGCGCCCTGGCTGCCGCGCCGCGATCAGGCCTATCTGGGCGTGCTGGCCGACGACTTGGTGACCAAGGGCGTGACCGAGCCTTACCGCATGTTCACCAGCCGGGCCGAGTTCCGCCTGCAGTTGCGCGAAGACAACGCCGACTTGCGCCTGACCGACATCGGCTATGAGCTGGGCCTGGTGGACGAAGCGCGTTGGGCAGCGCTGCGGCGCAAGCGTGAACTGCTTGAACGCGAACTGCAGCGCATGCGTGCCACCTGGGTGCGCCCGGCCACGGTACCGGCGGCGGATGCGGAGCGCTTGATAGGCAAGGCGCTGGAGCACGAATACACGCTGGCCGACTTGATGCGCCGTCCCGGCGTTGGTTTCGACGCAGCCCATGCGCTGGCGCACATCGCTGGACATGGTGTTTCACGTGAAACACTGAGGGCCGAACTGGGCCTGTGCCTGGCTGATACCGTCATTGAGCAGACCGAGGTCAGCATCATGTACGCCGGCTACATCGACAAGCAGAACGACGAAATCGAGCGCGCGGCGTCTTTTGAGGGCCTGAATTTGCCCGACGACCTGGACTACGGCCAGGTTACCGCGCTGTCTTTCGAGGTGCGGCAGAAGCTGAGCAAGTACCGCCCGCAGACGCTGGGCCAGGCTTCACGGATGTCGGGCGTGACGCCGGCTGCGATCTCGCTGCTGCTGGTGCATTTGAAGAAGCGCCGCAGTCTGTTGCCCACCGTAGCCATCACCATCACCCAGGACGCCGCAGCTTGAGTGCGGTGCCACCGGCGGATGCTGCGGAGCTGAATTCGATCTTCCAGGCGCTCGGTCTTGAGGCGCTTCCAACGCAAGTGGCCGCGCTGTCGGCCTATCTCGACCTGTTGCAACGATGGAACGGCACCTACAACCTCACCGCAGTCCGTGAGCGTGACGCCATGCTCAGCCAGCATTTGGCCGACTGTTTGGCCGTCATTGCGCCACTGCGGCGTCACCTTTCCGCAGGTCGATTGCTGGATGTCGGCAGCGGCGGTGGCCTACCGGGTGTCGTCATCGCAGTCTTGCAGCCCCAGATGGTTGTCACTTGCGTCGACGCCGTCAGCAAGAAGGTGGCCTTCGTGCGCCAGGTAGCGGGTGCGTTGCAATTGCCCAACCTGCACGGCGTGCACGCGCGCGTCGAAAACCTGGAGTTGCCGGCTTTCAATGTGATCACATCACGAGCCTTCGCGACGCTGGCACTGTTTGTACGGCTAACCGATCGGCACTTGGCGGCTGATGGCGTGTGGCTGGCCATGAAGGGCCGGACGCCGCAGGGCGAAATTGCCGCCCTTCCGACCTCGGTTGAAGTGTTTCACGTGGAACAACTGGCGGTGCCGACGTTGGATGCACAGCGTTGCCTTGTCTGGATGCGGCGCCGATCGACAGTCTAGGCTCCCGTCAATCTGCGCTACCCTTCTGCCAACCTAGAAAGCAACCCATGTTTGGCATCGCCGATTTCGGCGCCTCCGTAGGCGCCACCCTTTTGTTCCTGGCCTTGCCCGACTCCGGCGCGGGCTTGGGCAAGCGCCTGGGTGCGCAATGAGCACGATGCGCATCTTCTGTGTCGCCAACCAGAAAGGCGGCGTCGGCAAGACCACGACCACGGTAAACCTGGCGGCCGGCATGGCCAAGCTGGGCAAGCGCGTGCTGGTTGTTGACCTGGACCCGCAGGGCAACGCTACGATGGGTTCGGGCATCGACAAGCGTGCCCTGGCGCTGAGCGTCTACGACGTGCTGCTGGAATCGGCCTCGGTGGCCGAGGCCCGCCAGGCCAGCCCCAAAGGTGGCTATGACGTTCTGGGCGCCAACCGCGAGCTGGCCGGTGCCGAGGTCGAACTGGTGCAGCTAGAACGCCGCGAAAAGCGCTTGAAGCTGGCGCTGGAAAGCGTGGCCCTTGAATACGACTTCGTGCTGATCGACTGCCCGCCGTCACTGAGCATGCTGACGCTGAACGGCCTGTGCGCGGCCAACGGCGTCCTGGTGCCCATGCAGTGCGAATACTTCGCGCTGGAAGGCTTGTCGGACCTGGTGAACACCATCAAGCAAGTACACGCCAACCTCAACCCCGACCTGCAGATCAGCGGTCTGCTGCGTGTGATGTTCGATACCCGTGTGACGTTGCAGCAGCAGGTCAGCGAACAACTGAAGGCGCACTTCGGCGCCAAGGTGTTCGACACGGTGATCCCGCGCAATGTTCGCCTGGCCGAAGCACCCAGTTACGGCCAGGCCGGTGTCAACTTCGACCCCGCGTCCAAGGGCGCGCAGGCCTTCGTTGAATTCGCCAAAGAGGTGGTGCAGCGGCATGGATGAGGCGCTGCTGTAGCGCATCGAAGACGCCAGCCTGAACGCCAGCGCGCCGCCGCAACAACGCTGGCTGGACGGCTGGATCCTGCGCTACTCGCCCGGCAAAGCGCGCCGGGCGCGTTGCATCAATGCTGTGGCGGCGGGTCGCTTGCCGCTGGCGCAGAAGCTGGCCTGCGCCGCCGCACTGTTTGCCGAAGCGGACCTGCCCTTGATCGCGCGCATCACGCGTTTCACGCAGCCGCCTGAGCTGGACGGCCAACTGGCCGCGCTGGGTTGGACCGCCGTGGACACCACCCTCGTGCAGGTGCTGGCCGACTTGAACCTGGCCGCACGTGCGACTGCGCTCGCGCCCCTGCCGGCTGGCACCAAGTGGGCCTTGCTGGCGGCTGCCGAATACGCCGAAGCGGTGGGTGAACTGCGCGGCTCACCGGCCGCCCAGCGGCAGGCCCATGTTCAGCGCTTGCTGGCTTCGCCGGTGCCTTACCAGGGCTACGTCATCCGGCGTGTCAGCGATAGTTGTGTGCTGGCTTGTGGCCAGTTGGCCCGCGAAGGCGACCTCGTCGGCATCTACGACGTTTACACCCGAGAAGGCCAGCGTGGGCAGGGCCTGGCGCAGACGCTGTGTGAGCGCCTGCTTGCCCAATCAGCCAGTGATGGTGCGGCTGTTGCGTATCTGCAGGTTGAGAGCACAAATGCAAGTGCGCTGCGCGTTTATCAGCGCCTGGGTTTTGTGGACGGCTACACCTACCACTACCGCGAAGCGCCTGACACGGCTTGAAGTTACCCGAAGCCCTTAGCTCCGCGTGTGCGCGGGGCGGCAGATCAGAGGCCCAGTGCTTCGTCCATGCCCAGGTGCACATTCATGGACTGCACTGCCGCGCCGCTGGCACCCTTGCCCAGGTTGTCCAGTCTGGCCATCACGATGGCTTGCGTGTCGTTGGCAAAGACGAAGATGTCCACGCGGTTGGTGTCGTTGCAGGCCTGCACGTCGAAAAAGCCCGTTTCTAGCGTGGCCGGGTCGCGCAGCGGCATCATGCGGATGAAGCGCTCACCGGCGTAGCGCTGCTCGTAAGCTTGCTGAACCGCTTCGGCTGTCGTGTGCAGCGCCCGCAGTTGCAGCGGCACCGAGACCGACAGCCCCTTGTAGAAATGGCCGAGGATGGGCATGAAGATGGGCTTGGCCGTCAGGCCGGAGTGCGCCATCATTTCCGGCACATGCTTGTGGGCCAGCGACAAGGCGTATGGACGCGGAGAGGTGAGCGCGGGCTGACCACTCGTCTGGTAGTCCTCGATCATCTTCTTGCCGCCACCCGAGTACCCGGTGATGGAGTTGGCCGACAGCGCGTGCGCGGCCGGCACCAGGCCGGCATCGACCAGCGGACGCAGCAGCAGGATGAAGGCGCTGGCGTGGCAGCCGGGGTTGGATATGCGCTTGCTGGCACGAATGGCGTCGCGCTGGCCCGGCGCCAGTTCGGGTAGGCCGTAAGCCCAGCCAGGCGCGGTGCGGTGCGCCGTGCTGGCGTCGATGAGACAGGTCCTGGGGTTGGTGACCAGCGCGGCGGCTTCGCGCGCGGCCACGTCGGGCAGACACAGAAAGGCCACGTCGGCGGCGTTCAGCAGGCGCGCGCGCTCGGCGGCGTCTTTGCGCTTGTCGGGCGCGATGCGCAGCACCTCGATGTCGGACCGCTGCGCCAGGTATTCATGGATGCGCAGCCCAGTGGTGCCTTCCTGGCCATCGACAAAAACGGTGCTGGTCATTCGGTGCCTCGTCCACAATTCCGCCGCTAAGGGCGCCAAGGACAAGAAGGATACGGGAATGCTCGGGGATGTTCGCGCAAGCTTGCTGAACGCCAGGCGGGTCTTGATCCTGCCAGGCTGGCAGAACTCAGGCCCCCGGCACTGGCAAAGCCGATGGGAAGCGCTGCACCGGTACACGCGGGTGGAGCAGGCTGATTGGGACTGGCCGCGCCGGGGCGACTGGATGGCGCGCCTGGACGCGGTGCTGCTGGACGGCAGCGAACCGGCGTTGTTGGTGGCGCACAGCCTGGGCTGTCACTTGGTGTCAGCCTGGGCCGCACACTCACAACACACCCACCGCGTGCAGGCCGCGCTGCTGGTGGCGCCGCCAGACACCGAGCGCGCTGACGCGCCGCCGCAGGTGTCCACGTGGCGGCCCATTGCCCGCCAGCGCCTGCCATTCCCGACCACCTTGCTCTACAGCGACGACGATCCCTACAACACGCCGCCGCGCACGCTGCAGTTGGCGTCGGATTGGGGCGCAAGCGCCATCAGCGTGGGCGCGCTCGGCCACATCAACGGCGACAGCGGTTTGGGTGACTGGCCGGCAGGGCTGGTGTATCTGCACCGCCTCGCAGCGGCGGCTTGAAGCGATGAAAGCTGCGGCTGCGCGCGCCGTTTTCGTGGCGCTGGTCATCGCCGGCTTCCTGGGCTGGCTGCGCGTGCTGGGCGTCGGCCTGCCATTGCTGCTGGCGCTGGCCTTGGTGTTCTGCTTCGTGGCCCTGGTGGCGCCACGCCTGGGCGTGCGCTGGCTCGACGACCTGATCCTGGCGCTGCGGGGCCATTACTGGCGGCGCGAACAAGGCCGCTTCCACACCTTCGGCGGCGTGCCGCTGGACATCGAGGACGACGGTCGCACCGTCTGGGTGGCAGGCGTTGGCCTGCAGCGGGCGCTGGGCACGGACGAGCTCGAAGAAGTGCTGGCGGCGCGCCACGCCGGGCACTGGCGGCGCAATGAGGACGACGTGCTGCAACTGCGCGTGGACGCTGTAGTGCAGCACCTGAATACCATGCCCGGCCGCCACGACCCGCGCGTGCAGCGCCTGCGCCGCTATCTCGAGCGCGAGGTGCTGTTTCCGGCCCGTATGCGGCGCGAGCGGGCGCCCTAGCCATCACATCGCCGGGCGATAGCGGGTGCCAACATACCCGGTGGGCGACGGCGGCGCGCTCGGACACAATCGAGCGATGGTCACCAAGAAACCCAAAGGACTGGGCCTCGGCCTGGAGGCGCTGCTCGGCCCCAAGGTCGCTGACGCGCCGCCGCCCGACGGCACGCCGCACGAGTTGACGCTGGACCGCCTGACGGCCGGCAAATACCAGCCGCGCACGCGCATGGACGAAGGCTCGCTCTACGAGCTGGCCGAAAGCATCAAGAGCCAGGGCGTGATGCAGCCCATCCTGGTCAGGCCGGTGGCCGGCGGGCAATACGAAATCATCGCCGGTGAGCGCCGCTACCGCGCCGCCAAGCTGGCCGGTCTGGACGCGGTGCCGGTGCTGGTGAAGGTCGTGGCCGACGAAGCCGCCGCCGTGATGGCGCTGATCGAGAACATCCAGCGCGAAGACCTGAACCCGCTGGAAGAGGCGCACGGCCTGCAACGCCTCGTCGTTGAATTCCAATTGACCCACGAACAGGCCGCGCAAGCCGTGGGCCGCTCGCGCAGCGCCGCCAGCAATCTGCTGCGCCTGCTGCAGCTGACAGAACCGGTGCAGCAAATGCTGATGGCCGGCGACCTGGACATGGGCCACGCCCGGGCTCTGCTGGCCTTGCCGGCGGCCGATCAGGTGATGGCGGCGCAGGAAATCAGCGCCAAGAAACTCAGCGTGCGCGAAGCCGAACGTCTGGTAGCGCGCAGCGTCAGCCAGCGCGACAACGCCCCTTCACGCGCCAAGCCGGCCAAGTCGCGCGATCTGGCCCGTCTTGAAGAGCGCCTGGCCGACCTGCTGACCGCCGAGGTCGAAATCCGCCTGCACCGCCGCACCCAACGCGGCGACCAGGGCGAGATCGCCATCCGCTTCGACACGCTGGACGAGCTGAGCGGCCTGCTCGACAAGCTGGGCGCGCACGACCGCTGAGGCGCCACTGGCGCACCCGCGTCTGAACCGCGACCGGGTGTGTTGCGCCATTCCGGTGCATCGGCCCTGACAACCGCAGCGCCTTGGGCCGCGTTAGGTTGACGTGGGCCGACACGGACATCGACAGCGGTCCATACAGGCAAGGGGTCGCCAGGGCATGCCTCTTGCGCTACACCCCAAGATGGTTCTTGCAGGTTCAAGCAGGGACGCAAGTGAAGAAGCGATTGAGGAAGTGACAGGGGAAGCAAGCTCGAAACAGCCGGGCTAAATGCCGACTCTTCCCGTCTTGCTGCGGCGCCAGATCAACCATGCTGATCAAACGCCGCTGACAGTGATGCATCGTTGGTGACCGGAAAGCTCTGATGGCGCCTGGGTCCGTACGGCCGGGACTCCATCAGAACTTCCCAGACGCGGTCAGGGTGAGGGTGGTCCTCCCCGCCGTGCGCTGGAAACCGGAGGCCGCATGGACGTCATTGGTCACTTTGCCGCTCGCTACGAGCGCACCCGCGAGGAAGAGTTGTCCCTGGAGGACTACCTTGCCGAATGCAAGCGCAACCCGCTTGCCTACGCCACCGCCGCCGAGCGCATGCTCAGGGCGATTGGTGAGCCCGCCACCGTGGACACGCGCAACGACCCACGTCTGAGCCGTTTGTTCGCCAACAAGGTGATCAAGGTCTACCCGGCCTTCGCCGAGTTCTACGGCATGGAAGACGCCATCTAACAGGTGGTCAGCTACTTCCGCCACGCCGCGCAGGGCCTGGAAGAAAAGAAGCAGATCCTGTACTTGCTGGGCCCGGTGGGCGGCGGCAAAAGCAGCATCGCAGAACGGCTGAAGTTGCTGATGCAGGAAGTGCCCTTCTACGCCATCAAGGGCACCCCGGTGAACGAATCCCCATTGGGCCTGTTCGACGCGGCGGAAGACGGCGCGATTTTGGAAAGCGAATACGGCATCCCGCGCCGCTACCTGAACCGCATCCTGTCGCCATGGGCCGTGAAGCGGCTGGACGAATTCGGTGGCGACATCCGAAAGTTCAAGGTCGTCAAACGCCACCCCAGCATCCTGAAGCAGGTCGGCATCAGCAAGACCGAGCCGGGCGACGAGAACAACCAGGACATCTCCAGCCTGGTCGGCAAGGTCGATATCCGCAAGCTGGAAAGCTATTCCCAAGACGATCCCGACGCCTACAGCTACAGCGGTGGCCTGTGCCTGAGCAACCAGGGCCTGCTGGAATTCGTCGAAATGTTCAAGGCGCCCATCAAGGTGCTGCACCCGCTTTTGACCGCCACGCAAGAGGGCAACTTCAAGGGCACCGAAGGCTTTGGCGCCATTCCGTTTGACGGTGTGGTGCTGGCGCACAGCAACGAAAGCGAATGGAAAGCCTTCCGCAACAACAAGAACAACGAAGCGTTTCTGGACCGTATTTACATCGTCAAGGTGCCGTATTGCCTGCGCGTTTCCGAAGAAATCCACATCTACGAGAAGCTGCTGAAGAACAGCAGCCTGGCCAGCGCCACCTGTGCACCGGGCACCTTGAAGATGTTGAGCCAGTTCGCCATGCTGACGCGACTGAAGGAACCCGAGAACTCGTCGCTGTATTCGAAGATGCTGGTCTATGACGGCGAGAGCCTGAAAGACACCGATCCGCGCGCCAAGAGTTACCAGGAATACCGCGACTACGCGGGCATCGATGAAGGCATGAGCGGCATCAGCACGCGCTTCGCCTACAAGATCCTGAGCAAGGTCTTCAACTTCGACAGCACGGAAGTGGCCGCCAACCCGGTGCACCTGATGTACGTGCTGGAACAGCAGATCGAACGCGAACAATTCCCGAAAGAGACCGAAGACAAATACGTCGGTTTCATCAAGGAATTACTGGCGCCGCGTTACGCGGAATTCATCGGCAAGGAAATTCAGACGGCCTATCTGGAAAGCTACAGCGAATACGGCCAGAACATTTTTGACCGCTACGTGACCTATGCCGACTACTGGATACAGGACCACGAGTACCGCGATACCGACACCGGCGAAGTCTTCGACCGCGGCAGCCTGAACGGTGAACTCGAGAAGATCGAAAAGCCCGCTGGCATTGCCAACCCGAAAGATTTCCGCAACGAGATCGTCAACTTCGTGCTGCGTGCGCGGGCCAACAACCAAGGCAACAACCCGGTGTGGACCAGCTACGAAAAGCTGCGCACGGTGATCGAGAAGAAGATGTTCAGCAACACCGAAGAGTTGTTGCCGGTGATCAGCTTCAACGCCAAGGCCAGCGCCGACGAAGCCAAGAAGCACGAGGACTTCGTGACGCGCATGGTGGCCAAGGGCTACACCACCAAGCAGGTGCGTTTGCTGTGCGAATGGTATTTGCGCGTGCGGAAATCGAGCTGATCGATTTCGCCAAAAAGGTCATAACCAAGCGTCCAACGACCAAGGGCCCTGATGCAGCAAATCATCGATCGCAGACTGGCAGGCAAGAACAAATCCATCGGAAACCGCGAGCGCTTTTTGCGCCGTCACAAGGAACAGATACGCGAAGCGGTGAAGCGGGCCATCGACGGCCGTGGCATCCGCGATGTGGAGCGCGGCGAGGACATCCACATCCCGAAGAAAGACCTTACCGAACCCGTGTTCGGCCACGGCCCGGGCGGCGTGCGCGAGGTGGTGCATCCGGGCAATCAGGAGTACGTGCGGGGCGACAAGATCGAGCGGCCGAAAGGCGGGCAAGGCGGTGGCGGTGTGGGCAAGGGCCAGGCCAGCGACCAGGGCGAAGGCGACGACGATTTCGTCTTCTCGCTGAGCAAGGAAGAGTTCATGCAGGTCTTCTTCGACGACTTGGCCTTGCCCAATCTGGTGCGCACGCAATTGGCCGAAGTGCCCGAATGGAAAAGCCACCGCGCCGGCTACAGCAATGACGGCACGCCGAACAACCTGCACGTGGTGCGCAGCATGCGCGGCGCACTGGGCCGGCGCATTGCGTTGGGCAATGGCCCGCGCCGCGAATTGCATGAGATGGAAGCGCGTTTGGCCGAAATGCAGGCCGCGCTGCAGCCCGGTGACGCGGTGGCCGAGGCCGCCATCCAGTTGCTGACCGAAGACATAGGCGTCCTGCGCAGCCGCATTGAACGCATCCCTTTCCTGGACCCCATCGACCTGCGGTTTCGCAACCGCGTGAAGGTGCCGGTGCCGACGAGCAAGGCGGTGATGTTCTGTGTGATGGATGTTTCGGGTTCGATGGACGAAGCGCGCAAGGATTTGAGCAAGCGCTTTTTCATCCTGCTTTATTTGTTCCTGACGCGGCATTACGAGAAGATCGAACTGGTCTTCATCCGCCACCACACACAGGCCCAGGAAGTGGACGAAGAAAACTTCTTCCACGCCCGCGAAACGGGCGGCACGGTGGTCAGCAGCGCGCTGGTGTTGATGGAAGAAATCATCAAGGCCCGTTACAACCCGAACGAATGGAACATCTACGGTGCGCAGGCCAGCGACGGCGACAACTGGCACCACGACAGTGGCCGCTGCCGCGAATTGCTATCCGAAAAAATCTTGCCACTGGTGCGTTACTTTGCCTACGTGCAAGTGGCCGAAGAAGAGCAGAACCTTTGGGACGAGTACACGAACCTGACAGCCGCGCACCGGCACTTTGCGATGCGCAAGGCCGTCGATGCCAGCCAGATTTACCCCGTGTTCCGCGACCTGTTCAAGAAGGAAGGGGCGAAAGCAGCATGAAGGCTTCAGCATGAAAACCAGGCCTTCTGCGCTGCCAGCGCTGGAACACCCGCTGCCGTTGGACGTGCGCCCTGCTGAACACCTGCCCGCCACCAGCGACTGGTCTTTCGAGCTCATCGAGACCTACCACCGCACCATCCGGGCGACCGCCGAACGCTTCGGCCTGGACACCTATCCGAATCAGTTGGAGATCATCACCGCCGAGCAGATGATGGACGCCTATTCCAGTTCGGGCATGCCGGTGAATTACCGGCACTGGAGTTACGGCAAGGAATTCATTTCGACCGAGAAGAATTACAAGCGTGGCCACATGGGCTTGGCCTATGAAATCGTCATCAACAGCAACCCCTGCATCAGTTACCTGATGGAAGAGAACACGCTGGCGATGCAGGCCCTGGTCATTGCGCACGCGGCGTACGGCCACAACAGTTTCTTCAAGGGCAATTACCTTTTCCGGATGTGGACCGACGCGGGGTCCATCATCGACTATCTGGTCTACGCCAAGAACTACGTTGCGGCCTGCGAAGAGAAACACGGCCTGGACACGGTCGAGGCTTTTCTGGATAGCTGCCACGCCCTCAGCAACCACGGTGTGGACCGTTACCGCCGCCCCAGTCGCAAGACCCTGGCGCAGGAACTGAGCGAACGGATCGATCGGGAAGAACATGCGCAACGCCAGGTGAATGACCTGTGGCGAACGCTGCCGCGCCGCACCGAAAAGGAAGACGCCGCGCCTGAGGCCAAGCGCTTCCCCGACGAGCCGCAAGAGAACCTGCTGTACTTCATCGAGAAGAACGCGCCCTTGTTGGAACCGTGGCAGCGCGAAATCGTGCGCATCGTGCGCAAGGTGGCGCAGTACTTCTACCCGCAGCGCCAGACCCAGGTGATGAATGAAGGCTGGGCCACTTTCTGGCACCACAAGCTGCTGAACACCATGTACGACGACGGTTTCCTGACCGATGGTGTGATGATTGAATGGCTGACCTCGCACACCAACGTCATCTACCAGCCGCCGGTGGGCCACCGCGGTTATTCAGGCTTTAACCCGTATGCGCTGGGTTTCGCGATGTACACCGACATCAAGCGCATCTGCGATGCCCCAACAGAAGAAGACTGGCAGTGGTTCCCCAACATCGCCGGCAAGCCCTGGCTGCCGGTGCTGGACCACGCGATGCGCAACTTCAAGGACGAAAGTTTCATCGGCCAGTATTTGTCACCGAAGCTGATGCGTGATTTCAGGCTCTTCGCCATTTCCGACGACGAGAAGAAAAGCGAATACGAAGTCAGCGCGATCCATGACGACGCCGGCTACAAGCGGGTGCGCGAAGCGCTCAGCCGCCAGTACGACCTGGGCAGCCGCGAACCCAATATTCAGGTCTGGAACGTCAACCGGCGCGGCGACCGCTCACTGACGCTGCGGCACTTCCAGCACAACGACCGGCCGCTGCACGACAGCGGCCAGGAAGTGATGAAGCACGTGGCGCGGCTGTGGGGTTTTGGCGTGCACCTGGAAAGCGCCAATGCCAAGGGCGATGTGACCAAGCGCTTCAGCGTGCCGGCGCCGGCTTAGCGGCTTGACGGTTGCCGGCCTGAATCAGCGGCTGACGGCCATTGCCTTCAGCTTTCCACCCGCACGTTGCCGTCCTTCACCACCCGCGCCCACTTCACCTGTTCACTGGCGATGAAGGCAGCGAATTTTTCGCGCGTTCCGCCGCCGTCTTCGGCGCCGTAGGTGTCCATCTTCTCTTGCACGTCAGGCATGGCCAGCACGGTGTTGACGTCGCGGTTGACCTTGTCGGCGATGGCCGCCGGCAGCTTCCCAGGGCCGGCCAGGCCGTACCAAGTGGTGGCCTCGAAACCGTCGTAGCCCTGTTCCTGCATGGTCGGCACCGTGGGGTGGCCTTTGGCGCGTTTGGCGCGCGTTTGCGCCACGGCAATGACCTTGCCGCTTTTCACGTGCGGCGTGGCGGCGGTCATGGTTTCGAAGCTGTACTGGATTTGCCCACCGATCAGGTCGGTCAGCAGCGGGCCGCTGCCTTTGTAGGGCACGTGGATGGCATCGATCTTGGCCTGCAGCTTGAACATCTCCAGCGCCAGGTGTTGTGCCGAACCAGGGCCTGCCGAGCCGAAGGCGATCTTGCCGGGTTCAGCCTTGCAAAGCGCCACGACGTCTTTCACGCTCTTGTTGGGGACGCTGGGGTGGGCGATCAGCAAATTGGGCGTGACGCCGACCAGCACGATGGGCGTGAAGTCGCGCTCGACGCTGTAGCGCAGCTTGCTGCCCTGCAGCGCCGGGCCCAGCGCGTGGCTGTTGATGTGGGCCATCAGCAAGGTGCTGCCGTCAGCCGGCTGCTGCGCCACGTACTCGGCGGCCAGCAGGCCGGCAGCGCCGCCCTTGTTTTCGACGATGACCTGGTGCCCCCACATCACGCTCAGTTTCTGGCCGACGACGCGGGCCAGCGCGTCGGTGCCGCCGCCGGGCGGGAAGCCCACGACGATACGCACCGGTGCCGTTGGCCAGGCAGGCTGGGCCCAGGCTTGCGGCGCGGCCAGCAGGGCCGCAGCACCTTGAATCAGGGTTCGTCTTTGCATCAACGGTCTCCGGTTTTCGTGTTCAAGCTGCGCGTTCACGCTTCATGTGCAGCGAAGTGGTCCATCGCCGCTTGCACGCCGCTGCCGGCCAGGGCCACGCCGGCCAGCTTCATGCCCATCTCGCAGCCGGCCAGCGCGGCCAGCAGGGTCAGGTCGTTGCTGTCGCCCAGGTGGCCGATGCGGAACATGCGCCCGCGCAGCTTGCCCAGGCCCATGCCCAGCGACAGATCGAAGCGCCGCAGGATCAGCTTGCGCAGCGCGTCGGCGTCAGCGCCGGGCGGCAGCACCACGCCAGTCAAGACCGGCGAATGCAGGGCCTCGTCGGCGCATTGAATGGCCAGGCCCCAGGCGCGCACGGCGGCCCGTACGCCAGCGCCCCAGCGCTGGTGGCGTGCAAAAACGGCGTCCAGGCCTTCTTCCTGCAGCATGTCCAAAGCCTCGTGCAGGCCGTAAAGCAGATTGGTGTTGGGCGTGCTGGGGAAGAAGCCGGTCTGGTTGATCTCCAGCATCTCGTCCCAGGCCCAATACGCTTTGGGCAGCCGGGCCGTCTTACTGGCGGCGATGGCGCGTGGCGACAGCGCATTCATGCCAATGCCCGGCGGCAGCATCAGCCCCTTTTGCGAACCGGCCACGGCCACGTCCACGCCCCATTCGTCGTGGCGGTAGTCGGCACTGCCCAGGCCCGACACCGTGTCCACCATCAACAGCGCCGGGTGGCGCGCGGCGTCGATGGCGCGGCGCACGGCGGCGATGTCGCTGGTCACGCCGGTGGAGGTTTCGTTGTGAACCACGCAGACCGCCTTGATGGCATGTCCGGTGTCGGCGCGCAGCCGTTCTTCGATCAGCGCGGCCGGCACGCCGTGGCGCCAAGCCAGTGGCAGACCGGTTTGTTCGTCGGTGCCGGGCAGGCTCAGGAATTCAGCCTGGATGCCCAGCTTCATGGCGATCTTGTGCCACAGCGTGGCGAACTGGCCGCCTTCGTACATCAGCACGCGGTCGCCGGGGCTCAGCGTGTTGCACAGCGCCGCTTCCCAGCCGCCGGTGCCCGAGGCGGCGTAGATCACCACCGGATGGCGTGTCTTGAAGATGGTGCGCATGCCGGCCAGCACCTTCAAACCCAGGGCGCCGAATTCAGGGCCGCGGTGGTCGATGGTGGGCAGGCTCATCGCCCGCAAGATGCGGTCGGGCACCGGGCTGGGGCCGGGAATGTTCAGGAAATGGCGACCGGTGGGGTGGGTGTCGAGCTTGAGCATGGGGCGGTCGGGGTGGGCTTGCCGGGCGGTCAGTCTGGCATGCAGCGGGTGCTGGACGTGCGGTGAGTTTCCCTGTGCGTTCTTGTGGGCTCGCAGGCCCATTGCGGCCCAGTCTTGGCTCAGCGGCAGCCCATCTGCCCGGGCAAAATCAGTCGCACATGAGCACCACCACCGACCTGCCCGCCGCGCATCCGCACACGGCTTTGCCGCCGAACGAGGTTTGCCACACCCTGGCCCAGCGCTTGCGTCGCGAGACCCGTGGCGAGGTGCATTTCGACGCCGCTAGCCGGGGCCGCTACGCCACCGATGCGTCGATCTACCAAATCATGCCGGTCGGTGTTTTTGTGCCGACCACGGCTGAAGAAGCGGCCACCGCGCTGGCCGTCGCGCGTGAGCTGAAGGTGCCCGTGCTGGCGCGCGGTGGCGGCACCAGCCAGTGCGGGCAGACCACGGGCGCGGCCCTGGTCATCGACCACAGCAAGCATGTTCGCCGCGTGCTGGATGTCGACGTGGCGGCCTGCCGCGCCACCGTCGAACCGGGGCTGGTGCTGGACCACCTCAACGCCCAATTGAAGCCGCACGGCCTGTGGTTTCCGGTGGACGTCTCGACCAGCGCGCAGGCCACGCTGGGCGGTATGGCGGGCAATAACTCTTGCGGTTCACGCTCCATCGCCTACGGCAACATGGTCCACAACGTGGTCGGTGCGCAGGCCTGGTTGGCGAGTGGCGAACTGCTGGACTTCGGCCCGGTCAACAGCCTCACCGGCCGCGCCGCACAGGTCGCCGGCTTCGTGCGCGACTTGGCCGAGCAGCACCGCGCCGAGATCGAAGCGCAGTGGCCCAAAGTGCTGCGCCGCGTGGCTGGCTACAACCTGGACATCTTTCACCCGCAAAGCGAAAAGCCATACACCGCCGACGGCAGCGTCAACCTGGCGCACCTGCTTGTCGGCAGTGAAGGCACGCTGGCGCTGACCAAGTCGCTGACGCTGCAACTGGCTGAATTGCCGCGCGCCAAGGTGCTGGGCGTGGTCAATTTCGGGAGCTTTCACCGGGCGATGGACGCCGCCCAGCACATCGTGAAGCTGGGCCCGACAGCGGTGGAGCTGGTCGACCGCACGATGATCGAGCTGAGTCTGGCCAACCCGGCTTTCCGGGCGACGATAGAAACCGCGCTGCTCGGCAAGCCGGCGGCCATCCTGCTGGTCGAATTCGCCGGCGGCGACCGCAGCGTGCTGCTTGGGAAGCTGCGCGACTTGGTGGCGCTGATGGGCGACCTGCGCCTGCCGGGCACCGTCGTCGAAATGGCCGACGAGGCCCCGCAGAAGAACCTGTGGGAGGTGCGCAAGGCCGGCCTGAACATCATGATGAGCCTGAAGGGCGACGGCAAACCGGTCAGCTTCATCGAGGACTGCGCCGTGCCGCTGGTGCATCTGGCCGAATACACCGACGCGCTGACCGAGGTCTTCGCGCGCCACGGCACGCGCGGCACCTGGTACGCGCATGCCAGCGTGGGCACGCTACACGTGCGGCCGATTTTGGACATGCGCCGCGACGGCGCCGCCAAGATGCGCGAGATTGCCGAAGAAGCCGCCGTGCTCGTGCGCAAATTCAAAGGTGCCTACAGCGGCGAACACGGCGACGGCCTGTGCCGAGGCGAGTGGATCCAGTGGCAGTTCGGCCCCAAGCTGAACGACGCGCTCCGGGCCATCAAATCCGAACTGGACCCGGGTAACCTGCTCAATCCCGGCAAGATCATCGACCCGCCGAAGATGGACGACGGCGCACTGTTCCGCTTCCCGCCGGCCAGTGCACCGCGGCCCTACAAGCGCATCGCGATCAAGCCGGTGTTGGACTGGTCAGCCTGGAACGTCAAAGCCGACCCCGTCACCGAAGCGACGACGGCACCCGGCACCGGCGACGACAACACCGGCGGCTTGGCCAGCGCCGTGGAGATGTGCAACAACAACGGCCACTGCCGCAAGTTCGACGCCGGCACGATGTGTCCCAGCTACCGCGTCACACGCGACGAGCAGCACCTGACACGCGGACGTGCCAACACGCTGCGGCTGGCGCTGTCGGGGCAGCTGGGTGCGAATGCCTTCACTTCAGACGCCGTCGCCGAAGCGATGGACCTGTGCGTCGGCTGCAAAGGCTGCAAGCGCGACTGCCCGACAGGCGTCGACATGGCGCGGATGAAGATCGAATTCACTGCGCAGTACAAGTCGCGCCACGGCCACAGCTTGAAAGACCAGCTGATTGCGAACGTGCCGCGCCAGATCCACGCGCTGGGCCGTGTGCCTGGTTTGGCCGGCCTGGCCAACTGGCGCAACCGCAGCCCGCTGCTGCGCCGGCTGGGTGAACGCTGGCTGGGCATTTCGGCGCAGCGCAGCCTGCCCGAATGGCGGGCCGACACCTTCTGGAAGACGAAGCTGGCCACGCCTTTCGTGACGGCCGACGTGGCCATCGCCACCGCCAAGCGCGGCGGCAAGGTGGCGGTGCTCTTCGTCGACACCTTCAACGGCGGCTTCGAAACCGAAAACGCGCTGGCCGCCGCCCAGGTGCTGCACGCCGCCGGCTACCAACTGCACACCGTCGAAAAAGCCGGCGGCCACCACTGCTGCGGCCGCACCTACCTGGGTGCCGGGCTGATGGCCGAGGCCAAGGCCGCGTTGGGCGGTTTGCTGGACGCCTTGCTGCCACTGGCCGAAGTCGGCATCGCCGTCGTCGGCCTGGAACCGTCGTGCCTGTTGACGCTGCGCGACGAAGCGCTGGTGCTGGGCTTCGGCGCCCAGGCCGAGACCGTCGCAGCGCAGGCGTTGCTGTTCGAGGAATTCATCGCCCGCGAGGCCAACGCCGGCCGCTTCGACGTGGCTTTCAAACCGCTGGGCAAACCGCTGCTGGTTCACGGCCACTGCCACCAGAAAGCCTTCGGCGCGGTCAGCCCCATCCTGGACGTGCTGAAGCTGATCCCCGGCGCGCAGCCGCAGCTGATCGAAAGTTCCTGCTGCGGCATGGCCGGCGCTTTCGGCTACGAGTCGGCGCACTTCGATGTGTCGATGCAAATGGCCGAAGCTGCGCTGCTGCCCGCCGTGCGGCAGGCGCCCGACGCCGTCATCGTGGCCGACGGCACCAGCTGCCGGCACCAGATTGAAGATGGCACGCAGCGTCAGGCGCTGCATGCGGCGCGGTTGCTGGCTTCACTTCTGCCCTGAGGCCGAGTTAGAGCGCCAACCCGTTTTCCGCGAGGTACTTGGCTGCGAATTTGTTGCCCTGCGCTGCGGCCTTGCGAAACAGCACCACCGCTTGTGGCTTGTCGCGCGGGCCCCCAATGCCTGCAAGCAGCACTTGTCCCAAGAACGACTGGGCCTGGTGAACCCCAGCATCGGCAGCGATTTGCAGATGGCGGCGGCCTTCAGCTGCGTTCTTGAGGCCAAATTTGCCCTCGATGTAGGCAAAGCCAAGGCGCCAGTGGGCTTGGTCGCTGCCATCGGCTGCGGCTTTTTGGTACCAGGAAGCGGCAGTGGGCGTGTCTTCGGCGAAGCCCATCATGCCGAATTCTTCGGCTTGGCCGCGGTGCAAATAGCTGATGTTCGTCGGTCGCTTCAGCGCTTCATTCGAGCTGGCCAGGGCGAGCGCATCCTGGTTTGTGTTCATGTAGTGAGCTGTCAGCAGATCTTGTGCGGGGGTGTAGGCCGACGCTGCGAGCTTGGCCAGTGCAACACCCTTTTCCCTGTCCACGGTCTGACCGCGCAGGCCCCCCATGTAGGAGTTGGCCACTTCGTACATCGCTGGCGTGTAGTCGTTGTCGGCGGCGCGTTTGTAATGGAAAAACGCCAACTTGCCGTCGGGCTGTCCGCCTTCAACGTGTTGGCCCTTTTCTGCAAGCGCGGCGTAGTTGTAGTCGCCCACGGGCTCGTTGCCTTGGCTGGCTGCCAGCAAATAGCGCCTCGCCAACGGCAGGTTGACGGGCGTGGACGGTGTGCCTGAGGCGAGTTTGCCGCCGTAGTAGGCGAGGGCCTTCACATTGCCCGCCGCTGCGGCACGTTGAAGGTAGCCGGCTGCTTTGGCTTCATCGACAGGCACGCCCAAGCCGTAGTCGTAGATCAGGCCGAGAAGGCCCAAGCCCGTCGGCTCGTCACCGGCCCGAAGAAAAGCCTCGCGTGCCAGCTTGAAATGGTCGGGGCCCAGTTCGTCGGAATTGAAGTAAATCCCGCCCAGGGTCACATAAGCGCCCGGGCCGCCGCCCATGTCGGCAGCGCGTTGAATCAGCGCCACGCCTTTTTTCAGGTCCTGCGCCATGCCGGTGCCGTTGGCCAGCGCGTAGCCGTAATCGCTCATCGCAGCCGCGCTTCCGGCTTCCGCCGACTTGCGCAGCCACTCCATGCCCAGCACGGGGTTGGCGGGTTCGCCACAGTTGCCTTTCAGGTAGCACCAACCGGCCATGTACATCACGCCAGCGTTGCCGAGATCGCTGTATTTGCGCACCACGGCCATGCGCAGGCGCGGGTCGGCTGCCGCCGCGTTGTACTCGCTGATGAACGTCGTCTGCTGCTTCTTTTCAGCCGGAGCGGCACCGTGGCTTTCCGACAGGGTGGACGGGAACTGGATGATGGTGACCTTGCGGCTGTTCACATAGTTTTCGTACATGTGCACGGTGTCAGTCCGCCAGTCGCCGCCGGGCCGGGTCATTTGCGGTTTGGGCGTGGCGGCGTGGGTGTGCAGTGCCGGGCCTGAGAGCCCTGCGACAGCAACGAAAAGCACAGTGGTTTTGAGCAGCGGCATGACGTGATCCTGAAAAGGTGGCGGGGTGGGGCAGGCGGCGGCGCAAACGCCGCCGTTGTAGTTAGCGCAAGCGTTCGTTGGCAAAAGGCTCATCCACCCTGCACGCCCCCCTCCAAGACAGGCAGTTCAAACGAACTGCCTTCCGCCAACCGTCCACAGGCCCGTTATGGCCTGGCCTGCTGCGGTCGGTGGTGTTTGGCGTGATCGCCCACGGCGCGCATCGCCAGGCCACGCACGCGGCGCGGCTGCTGGCTTCGCTGTTGTAGCGGTGGCTGGGGCAGCCCGGCTTTTCAGGTCCGGCGGCGGCGCACGCAGGCGCCGATACCCACCAGCCCCGCCGCCAGCATCACCCAGCTGTGGGCTTCGGGCACGCTGGCCGCGACGCTGACGCCGTCCAGATCGGCGAAGAACTGGTTGGGGTTCTGGTCGTTCCAGAAGCGCACCACGGTGCTGCTGCCGGTGGCGACGAAGCTGAAGCTGCGCACGGCCCAGGCCATCGTGGCGCTGGTCGCCACGGCGGTGGCGAAGGTCTGCGTGCTGGCGGCAACGCCGTTCAAGGTGACCTTGATGATGCCGGTGCCGGTGCGGCCCGACGACAGCGAATTGCCCGCCGAAAAGCTGACGTCGTAGGACTGCCCTGGCACCGTGGCCACGCTCTGCTCCAGACCGCCGCCCGTCAGGAAGGTGAAGTTGGCCAGGTCGACCACATACGAACCGTCGGCCGCCGCGCCCACGCCCTGGCTGCTGGGGCTGAAGTACTCCACGCCCGACAGCACCGTAGTCCAGCCGGTGATGAAGGTGGAGCCGGCGCCCAGTTCGACGTAGCTGCTGCCGGGCGACTCGAAACTGCCGTTGACGAACAGGTTGGGTCCGGCGGCCTGGGCCGATGACCCGGCGCACAGGGCTGCTGCGGCACAAGCCAGACGGAAGAGGGTGGTGATGTGGGGCATGGCGTCTGTCCGTGGGGTTGTTCCCAGCAGTACGCCACAGTCTGGCAGCGCAAGGCTCACATTCATCCAAGCGTCCCGCGAATGAGGGGTTCAGGCGCGCCCGGTGGGCTCCTAGAGAGCATTATTTGGCGTAGGCTCATAACTGAGGAAGCAACCATGATCATGAAGTCGAAGTCCGCCCTGGTTCTGAGCGCCCTGCTGTTGGCTACAAGCGCAGGCGCTGCGACCAATCTGGTCACCAACGGGTCTTTTGAAGGCCCCAATGTGCTGGCAGGTGGCAATTACGTGCTTTACAACACCGGGTCCACCGTTATCACGGGCTGGACGGTGCTGGCGCCAACGGCCAGCGAATCGGTTGCACTCAATCCGGACACCTACCTGGGGTTGAAGGCCAGCGATGGCCGGCAGTGGATCGACATGACGGGTGTCACAGGCTACGACAAGGGCATGCGCTCCGACGCCGTCGCCACCACAGTAGGCGCGACTTACCACGTGTCGTTCGATGTGGGCAACTACCTGCCCTTCGGCGTCGCGACGCTGGGCCTCAGCCTGAACGGCGGGCCTGAGGCGCTGTACACCAACACCTCTTTGGCGGTGACGGCCACCAACCCGATGAACTGGGTCAGCTTCAGCTTCGACTGGGTGGCCAACAGCAGCAGCCTGCAACTGAGCTTCGTGGGCCGGCCGAACGGCGCGCTCAGCAACAACCTGGGCATCGGTCTGGACAACGTCGGCGTCGCCCTCGCCGTGCCCGAGCCGGGCACCTGGGGCTTGTTGGCGATGGGCCTCGGGGCCATCGGCCTGCGCCTTTCGCGTCGCCGCTGAAAAGCCAACCGCCTGTCCTTCCACCCGCCACCGAGCCCACCCATGAAAACACCGCTTACCGCGCGCCTCGCCGTCCTGGCCGGCTTGGCACTCGCCGCCAGCCAAGCCGGTGCCGCTACCAACCTCATCGACCAGACCTACGGCGTGGGCGCCGGCAGTTTCGAGCTGGGCGCTTTCGTGGCGGGCGGCTCGGGTTCGGCCAACTTCCAGTCGCTGCTGGCGGGCGCAACGGCGATCACCGGCTGGCAGATTGGCGGTGTCGGCGTGGACTGGCTGGCGACGCCCAACTACGCGGCGGCCGATGGCGTGCACGCCGTCGATCTGGGCTACTTCGCCGGCGGCGCAGGCAGCATTTCCGTGGCCCTGCCCACACTGGTCGGCACCAGCTATGTCCTGGACTTCAAGGCCGCGGCCGTGCCGGGTTTCCCCAACTACACCAACACGGGCACCGTCAGCGCCGGGTCGCTGGCCAGCGCGGGCTTCACGGTGCCCTTCTCGGCGGTGAACGCCTTCAGCACCCAGGTCTATTACGGGCAGTCGTTCAACTTCGTGGCCACCAGCACCAGCACGGTGGTGACCATCGCCGCAGCCACGGTCGGCACCGGCTACGGCCCGGTCATCGACCAGGTCAGCGTCAGCTTGTTGCCGGCTGTGCCCGAACCCGGTACCTGGGCGATGTGGGCCTTGGCCGGCAGCGGCTTGCTGCTGGCGCGGAAGTTCCGGGGATGAAGATCAGGCGCTGAAGATCTTCCCGGGGTTCATGATGTTCTTCGGGTCCAGCGCCTGCTTGATGCTGCGCATCATCGCCACCGCACCCAGCCCGGCTTCGTCCACCAGGTAGCCCATCTTGTGCAGGCCGATGCCATGTTCGCCGGTGCAGGTACCGCCCAGGCGCAGCGCGCGCTGCACCATCTGCACGTTCAGGCGTTCCACCTCGACGATTTCGCGGGGGTCGTCCGGGTCCAGCAGGTAGCTGAGGTGGAAGTTGCCGTCGCCGACGTGCCCGACCACCCAGTACGGGATGCCCGACGCTTCGGCCTCGGTGATGCTGTCGTTGATGCTTTCCGCCAGCCTTGAAATGGGCACGCAGGTGTCGCTGCTCTGGCAGCGGCAGCCGGGGCGCATCTGCAGGGCGGCGAAATAGGCCTGGTGGCGGGCGGTCCACAGCTTGGTGCGTTCTTCGGGGGTGCGCGCCCACTGGAAGTCCTCGCCGCCGTGTTCGCGGGCCAGCATCTGCACGGTCTCGGCCTGCTCTTTCACGCCGGCATCGCTGCCGTGGAATTCCATCAGCAGCATCGGCGCTTCGCGCAAGCCCAGCTTGCTGTGCCGGTTGACGGCGCGGATGGCGTGGGCGTCCAGCAATTCGCAGCGGGCAATCGGCACGCCCATCTGGATGACCTGGATGGTGGTCTGTACGGCGGCGTCGATGCTGGGAAAGTGGCACACCGCCGCGCTCACCGCTTCGGGCAGCGGGTACAGGCGCAGCGTGATTTCGGTCATCACGCCCAGCGTGCCTTCGCTGCCCACCATCAGCCGCGTCAGGTCGTAGCCGGCGGCGCTTTTCTTGGCGCGGGTGCCGGTGTGCACCACCTCGCCGCTGGCGGTGACGACCGTCAGCGCCAGCACGTTCTCGCGCATCGTGCCGTAGCGAACGGCGTTGGTGCCGCTGGCGCGCGTTGCCGCCATGCCGCCCAGGCTGGCGTTGGCGCCGGGGTCGATGGGGAAGAACAGGCCCAGGTCCTTGATCTCGCGGTTGACCTGTTCGCGCGTCACGCCGGCCTGCACCGTCACCGTCAGGTCGTCGGCGTTGACCTGCAGCACGCGGTTCATGCGGCCCAGGTCGACGCTGACACCGCCTTGCACGGCCAGCAAGTGGCCTTCCAGCGAACTGCCCACGCCGAAGGGGATGACCGGCACCGCGTGCTGGCTGCACAGCGCCACCACGCCAGCGACGTCTTCGGTGGTTTCGCAGAACACCACCGCCTCGGGCGGGGTCAGCGGGTAGGCCGATTCGTCTCGACCGTGCTGCTCACGCACTGCGCTGGCGGTGCTGCAGCGCTCGCCGAAGCGCGCGCGCAGGGCGACCAGCATGTCGGCGGGTATGGGGCGCAGCAGGTGGCGTTCGGGTGTGGGCGCGTTCATCGGACATCCTTGGTCGGGCAGGCAGTTGACGCCAAGATCAACACCCGGCATGTTGCCCGTTTTCACGTTTCAAAAGGATCCCACATGAAACCCACGCCTGCCGGCTGGCCGCGCTTCTCTCCCGGCATTTACTACCGTGACGCCGCCGCCATGATCGACTGGCTGTGCGCCGCCTTCGGCTTCGAGGTCAGGCTGAAAGTTGTTGGCGAAGGCGGGCGCATCGACCACAGCGAACTGGGTTTTGGCGACGGCGTGATCATGGTCGGCGAAGAGTTGTTCGGCGACACGCAGCGCTTCGACACCGACAGGCGCAGCCCGCTGAACGCCGGCTGCAACACGCAGAACCTGATGGTCTTCGTGGACGACGCCGATGCCCACTGCGCCACCGCCCGCGCCGCCGGCGCGCGCATCGTGGCCGAACCCGAACTGCACGACTACGGCGCCGACTACTGGGCCGACCGCAGCTACGGCTGTATCGACCCCGAAGGCCATCTGTGGTGGTTCACCCAGCGCCTGCGCGGCTGATGCGCGGCTGATACGCGGCTGATGCGGACCGGGTACGCGCTGAATGTGGCGGTCGTCCACGCCCCTTGAATGAAGGGGGTGTCGGGTGATCCGTGGCGGTGCTGCGGCCTGCGCTACTGAGAGAGCCCACCCACCAACCTGGAGTACCCCCATGACCACGACCTTGTTCCGCACCGCCTGCGCCGTCGCGCTGGCCACCGCCGCCACCCTGCCCGCGCACGCCATCGTGCTGACCCAACTGCCCGGCGTTGTCGCCAGCGCCAGCAGTTGCTACCTGAACGCCGGCTGCGTCGCGGCCAACGACTGGTCGGCCGCCAAGGTGCTGGACGGGCTGGATTACGACTTGACCGGTCGCTATGGCTGGAGCGCGGGCACCTTCGGCAACGCAGGCACTCCAGCCTGGGTCCGCTTGGACTTCGGAGGCCTTTTCCGGTTGGAAGCAACCGAACTGCGCTTCGGCTACAACAGAGGCAGCTTCGCCAACCAGACCAATGTCTACGAGTTGCGCACCAGCACCGACGGCAGCACCTGGGCGGTGTCAGGCAGCGGCACCCTGGTCGACAACGCGAACCCGGCGTTGCTGAACAACAGCATCACTTGGGCGGCAGGTGCCGGGCCGCTGGCGCGCTTCGTTGAATACCGCGTGGTGGGTGGCAGCCACTGGGCCGGGCTGGGTGAAATGACGGTCCAGGGCGTTGCTGCTGCCGTGCCGGGACCGGGCACCTGGGCCTTGTGGCTGGCCGGCCTGGGCGTGATGACGGGCTTGGCCCGCCGGCGCGCCTGAGCGTGCGGTGGCAGCTACGATGCCGCCATGAGCAACCGACTGACGCAAATCACGACCCGCACCGGCGACGACGGCACCACCGGCTTGGGCGACGGCAGCCGCGTGCCCAAGGACCACCTGCGCGTGGCCGCGATGGGCGATGTCGACGAGCTGAACTCCGGCCTGGGCGTGCTGCTGGCCGAGCCGCTGCCGGCCGATGTGCGCGAACTGCTGGTGGTCATCCAGCAAGAGCTGTTCAACCTGGGCGGCGAACTGTCCATTCCGGGTTTCACGCTGCTGAAGGCCGAAGCCGTGTTGCGGCTGGACGAGGCCTTGGAAACCTACAACGCCCAACTGCCACGTCTGGCCGAGTTCATCTTGCCGGCCGGCACGCGCAGCGCGGCGCTGGCCCACGTCAGCCGCACGGTGGCGCGCCGCGCCGAACGCGCGGTGGTGGCGCTGGGTGCCGCCGAGGCGGTGAACGAGACCCCGCGCCTGTACCTGAATCGCCTGAGCGACCTGCTCTTCGTGCTGGCCCGGGTGCTGAACCGCGCCAACCTGGACGGTCTGGGCGGCGACGACGTGTACTGGCAGTCCGAGCGGCTCAAGGGTCAGGCCGACTGAGCCTTTCGGGTCGTTTGTCTGGCGTAATTAAAAAGTACGTCGAAAGTACGCCGAAAGAACGAACTCACGCACGGCTGGCCAATTCGCGGTGCAGCCAGGCGCGGGCCACGGCCCAGTCGCGTTTCACGGTGGCCAGGCTCACGTCCAGCGCCTGGGCCACCTCTTCATTTTCCAAACCGCCGAAGAAGCGCAGCTCGACCACCTTGGCCGCGCGCGCATCAACGGTCTCGAAAGCCAGCAGCGCCTCATGAACCGCCACCACATCGCGATCGGGCGCGTCGCTGAACTGCTCCATGCCCGACAGCGTCACCGCCACCAACTCGGCTTCGCGTTTGTTGGCGCGGCGCGCCAGTTCGTGGTTGACGAGGATGCGCCGCATCATCGTGCTGGCCACGGCCAGGAAGTGGCTGCGGTTCTGCCACGGCGTGCGTCTTTGCTCGGCCATGCGGAACCAGGCCTCGTGGGCCAGCCCGGTGGCGCTCAGCGTGTGGCCGGGGTTTTCCTTGCGCAAATGCGACCGCGCCACGCGCTTGAGTTCACCGTACAGCAGCTCGAAAAGCTGGCTCGAAGCCGTGGGCGACTCGGCACCCAGCTGGCGGAGCCACTGCGTGACTTCGGCGGGGTCTTCGGGGGTGATGGTCGACATGGCAGGAACTCATTGTCCATATCGGCGGCGCGCGGTCTGCCCGAGAAGTCACGCTATGCACAGCCTTGAACGTCTCACCCACCCCGTAGCTGCGGGGTTCGACCACTGCGGGCCGTGCCGGCTCTTAGGATGCCGGCCATGACAACACCGCCGCCGTCAGACTGGGCCCTGGTTCGAGACTGGTTCGAGCGCGCCCAGCCGTTGCAGGGTGCCGCACGTGAAGCGCTGCTGGCCGCCGCCCCGCTGTCGCCGGAACTGCTGGCCGAAGTGCGCTCGCTGCTGGCCCACGGCGACCCGACCACCGAGGGTTCGGGCGCTGATTTTTTGTCGCAGCCCGCCGTGCCCGAACGCCAGCCCGAGCCCGGGCGTGAGGGCCAGTTGCTGGGCCCGTGGCGCATCGTGCAGCGCCTGGGCACTGGCGGCATGGGCAATGTCTGGCTGGCCGAGCGCGCCGACGGTGCCTACGCCGGCCAGGCGGCCATCAAGGTGCTCAAGCGCGGCATGGACACCGCCACCGTGCTGGAACGGTTTGCACAGGAACAGCGGGCGCTGGCGCGCATGTCGCACCCGCACATCGCCCACCTGCTGGATGCCGGGCAAACCGACGACGGCCTGCCCTACTTCGTCATGGAAAGGGTGGTAGGCCAGCCGATAGACACCGCCTGCGCCGCCCTGCCTTTGCCGGCGCGGCTGGAACTGTTCCTGCAGTTGGCCGATGCGGTGTCGCACGCCCACCGCAAGCTGCTGGTGCACCGAGACCTGAAGCCCAGCAACGTGCTGGTCACGCCCGATCAGCAGGTCAAGCTGCTGGACTTCGGCATCGCCAAGGCGCTGGACCCGATGGACCAGCCGCTGGACGGCAGCGGCATCACGCTGGCCGGCGAACGGCCGTTCACGCCGCTGTATGCCAGCCCCGAGCAGATCCGCGGCGAGGCCGTGGGCACCGCCACCGACATCTACAGCCTGGGCGTGCTGCTGTACGTGATGCTGACCGGCGTGCGGCCCTACGGCCGGCAGGCCACGTCGGCCCGCGAGGCGGCGCGCAGCGTGCTGGAAGAGCAGCCGTCGCGGCCCAGCGCGCTCAGCCCGCAGCAGGTGCCCGACCCGCAATGGCTGAACTTGCGCCAACGCTTGAAGGGCGACCTGGACAACATCCTGCTGAAGGCGCTGGCCAAGGACATCGACACCCGTTACGTCAGCGTCGACGCCCTGGCCGACGACGTGCGCGCCTACCTGGGCGGCTACCCGGTCAGCGCCCAGCCACCGCGCGCGGCCTACCTGCTGCGCAAATTCGTGCAGCGCAACCGCTGGCCGGTGGGTGCGGCCACGGCGGCGGTGCTGGCGCTGGTGGGCGGGCTGGCCGGCACCGCCTGGCAGGCCCACAGGGCTGAGCAGCGGCTGGCGCAACTGCGTGACGTGACGCGCGACGTGGTGCTGCGCTACGGCGACGCGGTGACCTTTCTGCCCGGCGGTCTGGTAGTCAAGGAAGACCTGCTGAAGACGCTGCTGACCAACCTGGACCGGCTGGAGCAGGAAGCCGGCAGCGACCCCGAATGGCTGGCCTTGCTGGCCGGCGCTTATGCCCGGCTGGCGCAGATCCAGGGCGACGACACGGGTGCCAGCCTGGACAAGATGCCCGACGCGCGCGGCAATGCCCAGCGCGCCATCGATCTGGCGATGCGCGCCGGGCCTGCCCGCCCCACCGACTTCGCGCTGGTGGCCAGCCACGCGCTGGCCCTGCAGATGCGTGCCCAGGGCCTGCGGGCCCAAGGCAAGCCCGAAGCGGGTCTGAAGGATCTGGACGACGCGCTGGCCCGGCTGGACCAGGCGTTGGTTGTCGCGCCCCGAGCGGCTCAGCGCGCCTTGCGTCTGCAGCAGGCCTCTGTGCAACTGGTGCGCGCGCAGTTTTATGACCAGCAGACCGTGGCCAGCCTGAACCAGCCCGAAAAGGCACTGGCACTCTACGAACAAGCCGCCCAGGCGCTGCGCCAGTTGGACCTGGAACAGGCCGACCCCGAAGTGGCCGCGCTGCTGGGCACCCTGCACGGCGCCCGTGCCATCACCCACGCCCGCCTGAACCGGCTGGACCTGTCGCAGGCCGACGCCGACCTGGCCTTCCGCCAGCGCCTGCGCAGCGTGCAGGCCGAGCCCTTCAACACCGCCTGGCGCGACGGCCTGGTGAATGACGCCACCAATGCGGCGGTCATCTTGCTGCGCGCCGACCGCCCGGGCCCGGCGTTGGAAGCCAGCCAGGCCGCCTGGACCGAGGTGCAGTCCCTGGCGCGCGAAAGCGGTCCGCAGAGCAAATGGATCGCTGCTGTGCCCCGGGTGGCCCAGCACCACGGCCGCGCGCTGGTGGCCAACGGCCGTTACGCCGAAGCGCTGCCGGTGCTGCAGACGGCGCTGGCTTTTTGGGATCAGACGCGGACCCAGAAACCCGGCCCCCACGCCAGCCGCATGCACGCCTGGCTGACCATCTACCTGGCCCGCGCGCTGCAGGGTGCCGGCGACCCGGGGCTGGCCCGCCAGCGCCTGGCCGAATCGGTGGCCGTGCTGACGCCGCTGGCGGCGCTGCCCAAAGGCCGCGACGCGCAACTCAATCTGGGCGAAGCCTGCCTGCTGCTGGCCGACCTGGAACCGGCGCAGCGCAGCGCCTGGCACCAGCGCGCGCTGCAGGCCTACACGGCCGCGCGTGCGCTGCTGCCGCTGACCGGCGACCACCTGCGCAACTTCACGGCGCTGGGCGGCCAGGCCTGAGGGCGCTCAGTTCTGCAGTTCGCGGTGCCGCCGGGCCACCGAAGAACTGCAGTTGAACTGCCAGGGCGATGCGGCGGTAGGTCAGATCTCGGTGACGCCGAACTCGGTCAGCTCGACGTGCTGCCCGCCATCAATGCGGAATCCAAAATTTTTGGCTCGAAAGCCAACCGGGTTGTCGGCGCTGGCGTGAAAGCGACCGTCCACGAACATCACCACCGATTGCGGCGTCCAGACCAACCGAATTTCGGCGGTCTTGGAGTTGGGCAGCGCCAGGCCGTCGCCGGCCAGCAGGGTCCACTTCTTGGTCTTGGCGTCATAGTGGTGGATTGCGGCGCTGTCCTGGCTGATGCAGCCCACCAGGCTGTCGGTCGGATCGTTCTGCTTCGAGGCCTGGCCTTCGATCTCAATGCCGGCGCAATCGGCGCCCGGCACCAGCTTCACCAGGTTCAGCTTCGCGTGTGTTGACACACCGGCATCGCCCAGCGGCGCATAGTTGCCTGGGAAGGCATTCAGGCTGGCGCTTGTTTTGGTCTGCAAGGTCAGCGCGTGCTGCGTGGTGTCGCGCAGCAAGCTTGAAGTGCTGGTGGTCGAATCTTTGGGCCAGTCGGGCAACGCGTCACTTGCCGTCAGTCCCAGCGTCGCCAGCTTCTTCAGCAATACCGCGTCGGGTTGAAGGTTGTCATAGACCAAGGTTTTCTGGCCGGGTACCGGCACCAGCAATTGCTGGCGCGCCTGACGCACGTCGACCCCGGTCTCCACGATGCTGAGATCGCGGAACTCGGCCTTCAGTTTTTGACCGACCAAGCCCACGCTGGTTGGCGCGAAGTCGATCACGCGGGTGCGCCCGGCCTCAACGCCGTTGACGCTGATGGTCAGGCGGCCGCCCTCGCTGAGCACGTTGATCGTGTTGACTTCGCCTGGCGCGGCCTTCATGGCCTTGCTGCCTGTCCAAGTCAACACGGACTCAGCCCATTTGTCGTTGCGCCAGTAGGTGACACGAATGTATTGGTCCTTCGGCGAGAGCTCGAGCGTCAATGCGTCGCCCGATGGGGCCGTCAGCAAGATGGCTGCCACCGCGTCTTCCGCACTTTGCTCGGTGACTGCCACCTGCACATTCACGCGGTAGGCCGCTGCGGGGCTGAGAAAGAAGCGCCGTGTGATCGAAGCTTCAGTGCCCTTCAAGCCCAGTGCCTGGATGGAGACAGCCCCGCCGCTGAAGACGACCTTGCCTTCGCCTTTGTCTGGCACCCAGTCGTTGTTCTGCGCGAAGTTGTCGCGCAAGACCACGGTGCCCGCAGCGGCCAGCGCGATGGGCGCTGCGGCGGTCCACAGCAAGCCGATGGCCAGCGCAGCGCAGCCCAGGAACCGGATCTGCATCAACGGGCTCGCTTTCATCGGAAGGTCCGCATCAGGGTTTCGTCGCTGAGCTGGGGCTTGAAGTTGGCGTCGTGTGCCCGGCGTACCAGCACCATCGCCGCCTCGGCCGCTTTTTCGTTGGCCGGAAAACCCCAGCCATTGCGGTGCATGTTCACCAGCAACACCCGGCAACCGATGATGTCTGCCGCCTCGGGACCCATGCGCACGAACTCTGGTGCCGAGCAAGTTTCCGCAAGGCGCATGGCCTCACCTTCATCCTGCGGCACGCCCTTGCCGGCGATGTAGAGCTTGGCCATGCTCAGCAGTGCCCAGGTTTCACGTTGGAACCCGCCGTAGGCAAAGGGTCTTAGCCACGTCACCGCCTGGGCGTAATCCGGCTTTTCATAGAAATACTCTGCATACGGCCGCTGATGCAGCATGTACTCGACCATCCGGCGCTGCGCCCACTTGTCGTCCTGCGCTGATCGGCTCTCCAGCACGCGCTTCATGGTTTCGGCGTCTCGCACCGTGCCCAGCGGGTACTCCAGGCGTTTCTCTACGGCCGCGTCCATGGCCAGGTACAGGCCACGCTCGGCGTTGGCGCGCTCCTGGTTGCGCGCAGCCATCGCGCCCAGCGCATTGCCCAGATTGCCCAGCGAAGCGCCAACGCCGCCAGCCTGTGCCGGCGGTACCGCGCCGGCGCTCTCGCGTCGGGTGGCGACGTAGCGGCGTTCGGCTTCTTGGGTCGTGTAGCCGCGAAGCAGGGCTTCGCGCAGGATCTGATCGCCCGTGGCCGCAGCTTGGCTGGTTTGTAAGCCCAGGCCGCCAAGGGCAGAGAGCGCGCAGGCCGCCAAGGCCTGCCGTGCAGTGTTTTTCATGGTCACGCTTTCAGGGACAAAACCGCACAACCCGCCCAGGCCGGGGTTGCGCCGTTGCGGGTTGTGCATCGGCAAGTCAGGCTTGCCGATGCGGCAGTTTGATACGGGCGCGTCGCGAAGGGTGACCACAGTACTTCCCACAGGGTTTGCGTCTGTGCGTCAGTCTAAGCGGCGCCTTTTCAGGCCTGCAATTCCCGGTGCAACCAGGCCCGCGCCAGCGACCAGTCGCGCTTGACGGTGGCGCTGCCCAGACCCATCAGCTCGGCAATTTCTTCGTTTTCCAGGCCACCGAAAAACTTCAGCTCAACGACCTTGGCGGCGCGCGGGTCCACTTGTTCGAAGGCCAGCAGTGCCTCATGTACCCGCACGATGTCGCCACCGGCGTTGTCGCCCACCACCTGTTGCGCCTCGGTCAGGGTCAGTGAGACCAGCGGCACGTCGCGTTTCAGCGCGCGCTTTGCCACCGCGTGGTTGACCAGGATGCGCCGCATCATGATGGCCGCCATACCCAGAAAGTGGCTGCGGCTTTCCCACTGCGTGCGCGTCTGCTCGGTCAGGCGGAACCAGGCCTCGTGGGTCAGCGCGGTGGCGCTCAAGGTGTGGCCTTCGTATTCCTTGCGCATCTGTGCATTGGCGCTGCGCTTCAACTCGCCGTAGAGCGCCGCAAAAAGCTGGTTGACGGTGCGGCCCGCCTGGCCCTCGGCCGGGGCTGCGTCCAACTCGGCCAACCAACGGGTGATGTCTGCGGACGGCGGGGTACTGCTGCTCATCGGCCGGATTGTGGGTGCCGTTGTCGGGCTGGCCGCACCCCCTGAACCTGGACCTGGCCGTGCCGGATGGAGCCGCCGTGATCCTTTCCCGCTTTGCGCTGTGCGCTAGTGGGTAAGGACAGTCACAGGCCCCATCGGGCCGGGCAACCTGGATCGCCATCCAACAGGGCAAGCCCTCCATTCCAAGCATTCCCACCGGAGTTCCCATGCACAGACCCCGCCCCTTGCTCCCCTTGCGCACGCTGGCCCTGGCCGCGTTGACCGCCACGCTGCTGGCCGGCCCGGCCGCCCACGCCAAGGACGACCCACCCACGCCAGTGGCCGTGGATGCCAGCTTCAACGCCACCGATGTGGCGGGCAAGGGCTTCAAGATCGCCGACAACAAGGCGCTGAAGGGCATGACGCGGGTGGCCGTGCCGGTATTCGTGGTCGACTTCGTCACGGCCGACAACGTGCGCACGCAAACCTCGGGCTTCGGCAGCGCCGGCCGGGCCAGTTCGGCCCTGTACTACAAGCTGCTGGGCGTGGGCGAGCCCGACTTCCAGGCGCTGACCGACGCCATGTACGCCGACTTCCTGCAGCGCCTGAAGGACAGCGGCCTCCAGGTGCTGGACAAAGAGGAGTTTCAAGCCGCAGCGGCCTACCGCAAGCTGGCCGACGGTGGCCAGAAGGCGCCCGTCAAGAGCGACACCAACACGGTGCTCACGCCCCCGGGCATGCCCATTTACGGTTTCGCCCGCATGAGCAGCGGGCCGGCGAAGCCTTCTTCAGGCTTGTTCGGCGCGCTGTCCGGTATCGGTGCGGGCTTCTCGGCGGTGGGCGACGTGATGACCAGCGTGGAGTTGGCCACGCAGCTGAACGCCGCCACCATCGAAGTGCGGCTGCGCGTGAACTTTGTTGAATTGGCGGACAACAACAAAGGCTTTTTCGGCCGCTTGTCCAACACCGCCAGCACCACCGGCAAAGCCTTCCCCAGCATCGACGGTGTGATGGTGCAGGTGCAGCAGGGGCAGTTGCGCAGCAGCATGCTGCTGGACCGCGTGCTGGTGCTGGACCCGGCGGTGTTTGCCGAGGTGCGCGAAAAGGCCACCACCGCGGGCGATGTGGCCGGCGCCGTGTTCGCCGGGCTGATCCGCCTGGCCAGCAGCAGCAAGGACAGCAGCAGCAGCAGCGAGATGGAAGCCATTGCCGATCCGGCCCGCTACAAGCAGATCGTCGGCGCCGGCATGAACAGCCTGTCTGACGTGGTGGTGGCGCGCTTGCAGACCGAGCGCTGAAGGCCGTCGCGACATCTGCAGCGATACTGACCGCCCGTGACCACCCCGCAGCCCCGCTGGCCTGAACTCAAGGCCGTTTTCGATGCCGTGGTGGACCTGCCGCAGGCGGCCCGCGAGCCGCTCATCGCGGCGGCCCAACTCGACGCCGAAACCATGGCCGAGCTGCGCAGCCTGCTGGCCCACCACCACGACGCCACCACCGGCCAGGTCTTCATGGCCGAACCGGCAACGGCGCAACTCAACGGTGGTGCTGCCCGCGTGGGCCAGCGGCTGGGTGACTGGGCCATCGTCCGCGCCATCGGCTCGGGCGGCATGGGCGAGGTCTTCGAGGCCCGCCGCGCCGACGGCCAATTCGATGGTCGCGCGGCGGTCAAACTGCTGAAGCGCGGCATGGACAGTGCCGCCGTGCTGAAGCGTTTCGCGCAGGAACGTCAGGCGCTGGCCCGGCTGAGCCACCCGCACATCGCGCGCTTGCTGGACGCTGGCGCCAGCGACGAAGGCCTGCCCTATTTCGTTCTGGAATACGTTGATGGCCGGCCCATCGACGAAGCCGTGCGCGGACTGCCGCTGGAAGCCCGGCTGCGCCTGTTCCTGCAACTGGCCGACGCGGTGGCCCACGCCCACCGCAACCTGCTGGTTCACCGCGACCTGAAGCCCGGCAATGTGCTGGTGGACGCCAACGGCCAGGTCAAGCTGCTCGACTTCGGCATCGCCAAGGCGCTGGACCCACTGGAAGGCAACGACGGCAACACCACCGTCGGCGGCCAGCGCCCGTACACGCCCAACTACGCCAGTCCCGAGCAGGTGCGCGGTGAACCCGTCAGCACCGCCACCGACATCTACAGCCTGGGCGTGCTGCTGTACCAGATGCTGACCGGCACACGGCCGACCGGTCGCAACGCCACCACGCCGGCCGAGGCGGCGCGCAGCGTGCTGGAGGACGAGCCGACCAAGCCCAGCCGGCTGTCGGCCGAAGAAGCCGTGGACCCGCAATGGGTCAGCACCCGCAAGAAGCTGGAAGGCGACCTCGACAACATCCTGCTGAAAGCGCTGCTCAAGCAGCCCAGCGAACGCTATGCCAGCGTGGACGCGCTGGCCAGCGACATCAGCGCCTACCTGGACGGCCGCCCCGTCAGCGCCCGCGCTGCCAGCCCCGGCTACGTGCTGTGGAAGTGGCTGAACCGACATCGCGCCGCCGCTGTGGCCGCCGCGCTGGGCGGGCTGGGCCTGGTGACCGGCCTGTTGGCGACCTTGCTGCAGGGCCACGTCGCGCTGGCCCTGGGCGCTTTGGGTCTGGGCGCCGGCCTGGTGCTGGCGCTGGTGCAGGCTGGGCGAGCACGGCGGGCGCGCGACGAGGCTGCGCGTTCGCGTGACCAGGCCACACGACATGTGACGGAACTGCGGCGACTGGCCAACAGCATGGTGTTCGAGGTCAACGACGCGCTGGAGCAAGGCCTGATCGAGGGCCGCCGCCAACTGGTGCGCGCCGCCGCGCAGTCACTCGAACGGCAGGCGGCTTTCGACCAGCTGAGCGACGCCGAGCGCATCGAACTGGGCTTGTCGCTGTCACGGCTGGCACGACTGGAGGGCCATGAGTACACCAACAACCTGGGCAATGTTTCGGGTGCCTTGCTGCTCTACGACCGGGCATTGGCCGTGCTGGAACCGCTGGGCGCCCAGCTGCAAGACTCGCCCGCTTGGCACGGCGCGATGGGCGATGCGCTGGAGGGCCGCTTTTCCGGGTTGCGCCAACTGCGCCGCGCCGCCGAGGCGCAGACCCACATCGCGCGGGCCGCCGTCCACGCCCGCCGTGCCGCTGCGCTGGCTCCGGAAGACCTGAATCTGCGCGTCCAAGAAATCCAGATGCTGTTGCAGTTGACCGACCTCGCCTACCCCGTGGTGCGCTACCTCGGTCTGAGCCAGCTGGACAACGCTCGGCAGCACCTGGCGCAAGCCCTGGACTGCAGTCTGAAACTGGTGGCCTGGGCGCCGGATTCGCCCTTGGCGCACCGCACCCAGGCTCACGCGATGCGCATGAACGCCGGCTTTGTAGCCATAGATGGGCGCCTGCACGACGCCGTTGAGGCCGAGCAGCAGGCCCTAGCGGTACTTGAGCGGGCCATCGCCATGCCCGCAGGGCAGGCGCTGCGCACGCGCGATTTCGCCCAGGCTTCGATCCGCATGGCGATCACCCAGCGCGCGGCCGGCTTGTATGACGATGCCGCCGCCACGTTGGTCCCCGCAATGGCCCAGGCCGAGCGCGACCTGCAGGACAACCCGGGCGACGATCACCGCCAGCGCGTGTTCGTGGCCGTGTCACAAACGATGCTGGACCTGTGTTTGCACCGGGGCGAAGAGGGCGCGGCCGCCGGCTTGTACGCCAGCGCCCATCAACACTTGCCCGAGTTGTTGGTCCGCCATCTGGCAGACCCGCTGAACAAACGCCCGTGGCAGCACGGCTGGATGGACGGCCTGCAAGCACTGTGCTGGGCGCGCAGTGGCGATGCGCAGCAGATCCAGCAGGCGCAAGACCTCGTCGACAAACTGCTGCTGTGGATGCACCAAGGCGCGCTGCGCCTGCGCAATGACCCCAGCCCGCTGGATGCAGAGCTGGAGGCCAACATCCACATCGCACGCACCCAATTGGCTGCCGTGGGCAGTCGTTGGGACGAAGCGGCTGCGGCGGCCGAGGCCGCATTGGAGCGCCTGCGGACCATGCAGGCTGTGCGCCACGCCAGTGACGCCATCGAGGCGGTGCGTTCATGGCAGCTAGAAGTTCGGCTCGCTCAGTCGGTGCCTGGCGACTCGGCACCAGCCCTGGGCTTGCGCGCAGGACTGGTTGCGCGCGCCCGCGACCATCAAACTGAACTGGTCAGCCGTGGCTTGGTGGCACCCGCGAGCCGTTGTGAATCGCTTTGGTTGGCGGCGCAGCCCGCCACGAGCGGCGCGGGCTAGTCCCCCCGCAATGCCCGGCGAAGAACGTGGGTTTCAGTACCGCTTGCTGGTCGGGCGGGTGGCCCAGGCCACCACGGCGGCGATGGCGGCGCCAGTGGCGGCCGCGATCAGCACCGATTTCACCGGCTGGTCCTGGATGTAGCCGACCGTCGATTCGCCGGCTTGTGCAGCCTTTTGGCGTGCGGTGTCGGCTGCATCACGGGCGCGGGCGATGCCACGGCGGGCCAGCGCGTCGGCCTCGATCGCCATGCGGGTCAACTTCGAATGCGCCGAAGGCAGGTCGTCGCGCAGTTCGTCGACGCCGTCCTGCAGGGTGTCGAGGCCGTCGCCGGCCTTGCTGAGGGCTTTGTCGGCCATGTCAACGGCGGCGTGGTTCGCGCTGGCAACGACAGATTTGATCGTGGTGTTCATGGTGATGGTTCCTGGATAAGAGGGTGTGGAAAGTGACCGGGTGCGCAAGGCTCGGTATGACGTGCTGCCCGGCGGGCGCTAGGCCTTGCGCAACAGACCTACGACGAAGGACAGCACCGCCATCACCAAGAAGACGAAGAACAGCACTTGGGCGATACCCACGGCACTGGCGGCGATGCCACCGAAACCGAAGACTGCGGCGATGAGCGCGATCACCAGAAAGACAACGGCGTAATGCAGCATGGTTTGCTCCTTCACATGGCAGGCGGCAAGCGGCCGCCTGGGGGCTGTCGCAGCGAACGTCGATGCGATAAAGCACTTTAGGCAGCCGCAGCGCCGCGCTGCGCCGGCCGGCGGCGCAGCCCGTTGTCGGACAGAGGCGCGGCGCCTTGTAGGCGCGCGCTGACAGGTGCCGGCCGGTGAGCCCTGGCTCAGCGCGCCGCGGGCCGTGCGGCCACCGGCGGGGCTACTGGATCAAGCCGTTCTTCAGCGCGTAGTAGGTGAGGTCGCTGTTGCTGGCCAGCTTCAGCTTTTCCAACACCCGTGTGCGGTAGGTGCTGACGGTCTTGACGCTGAGGAACATCGCTTCGGCCATGTGGCCGATGGTTTCGCCCTGGGCCAGGCGCAGGAAAACCTGCAGTTCGCGTTCCGACAGGGATTCATGGGCCGGCTTGTCGCCGCCGCCGGCCAGGCCGTCGGCCAGCAACTCGGCCATCGCCGGGCTGATGTAGCGCCGCCCGCGCGCCACGGTGCGGATGGCGTTGACGATCTCTTCGGGGTCGCAGTCCTTGTTCAGGTAGCCGCTGGCGCCCTGGCGCAGCAGCGTCGTGGCGTAGTGCGCTTCCGGGAAGCCGCTGAGGATCAGCACCGCCAACTCGGGGAAGCGGGCCTTGATGGCGGCGAGTGCGTCCACCCCGCTCTGGTCGGGCATGGAGATGTCCAGCAGCATCACGTCCACCTCGCCACCGCGCGCCAACTCCAGCGCATCGCGGCCGTTCTTGGCTTCGCCGGTGACGCGCAGATCGACGTGTTCGGACAGGTACTGCCGCAGGCCGGAGCGCACGATGGCGTGGTCGTCGACGATGCCGACTCGGATCATGACGGGCACTCCTAGTGAGGGGATCACCTGAGCTTAGCAGCGGGGACTTGTAGGACGTGGCCTACAGGCTGTCGAGACCCTCAAGCAGCACGCGCCGCCGTTTTGACGAGGCATACTGAATCGCAGTCCCGCCACGCCGACCTATGATTCCGTTGAACACCTACATCGTCGAAGACAGTCCTGTGATCCTGGAGAATCTGGTCGCGACGCTCGAGGAGTTGGCGTCGGTGAAGGTCATCGGTTCTTCGCCCGACGAAGCCGGTGCCGTGAAATGGTTGAAGCAGCAGCAGCCGTCAGACGAAAGGCCGTGCTGTGAATTGATGATCATCGACGTCTTCCTCAAGTCAGGCTCGGGACTGGGCGTGCTGAGGGCGGCTGGCGGCGGCCCGCATCCGCCGAAGCGGGTGGTACTGACCAACTACGCCACGCCCGACATGCGACGGCGTTGCAGCGAACTGGGTGCCGACCGGGTGTTCGATAAATCCAGCGAACTGGAAGACCTGATCAGCTACTGCACCGGTCTAGCCAGCGGGCCCGGCCGAAGCGCCGCGGCAGCGTTGCGCTAGCAGCGCGTCCGGCTGCAATGCGCCTCTACCCCGACCTGGGCCGCCGTCTGAGCGTGCTGGTGGCGGTGGCCGAGTTGGCTGCGCTGGCGCTTTTCGCCATCACCGAGTTGGCCTACCACCGGTCGAGCACGGCGCTGGGCAGTCTGGCTGCCCGCAGCACCTCTAGAACCGACATCA
>JBBQAI010000232.1:0-1572 GCA_038316205.1 Burkholderiales bacterium | reverse complement strand
GCGAGCAGGCGGGTCAGGATCAGGTTGCTGCCGAACTTCAACACCTGCCCAGCGCCATGCCCGGCCAATGTCCACTTGGCGCTGCTCAAGACGCGTTGCTTCAGGCCCTTTCCGTCCGAACTCAAAGCGATGGCCCCGGTTTCGCTGCGGGTATGGCGATCGACGCTTGCAAGATGGGGTCGAGCAGCCGGGCGAACACTTCGGTCGTTAGGCGTGCTTGAAAGTCGTGCCAGCCGGCGAGCGCCACCGACCGGCGCAAGGCCGTGTCTTCGCACAGGCGCACGATCGGTTCAACCCAGTCTTCGATGGCCTCGGTCGCCAGAAAGCCGTTCTCTGACTGGCGGAAGAATTTTGGATGCTCTACGGCGTCTGAAGCCACCACCGCCACCTGGCCGCCGAGATAGGCCAGGATCTTGCCGAACGACCGGCCGCGGCTGAACTCGTTTTGCACGCACACCGGCTGCAAACCGACGGCAGCCTGGGCGACTTTGCTCAGGTACGCTTCATAGGGCAGCATCGGAATGGCCACGCAGTCTCCGCCCGCCACGCGCAGTGGCGCCAGCCAGGCCTGCGCTTCGCTGGGCTCGCTGCCAAACAGCCAAAACGTACAGCGGGTGCGGCGGCACACCTCGGTCATCACGCGTTGCATCAGGCTGGCTTCAAGTGGGAACAGCATCGGCCATTCATGTGCCCACGCCACGATCGGGCCACGGTCTTCCGGCGCTGTCGGCGGTGGGCTGGCAGGCGCGGGTGTGCAGGTCCAGAGTACATGCCGGTGTTCGTTGTGCCGGCCCAGCAGGTCGGCCACGAAGCGGCTGCCACCCACCACGGCGGCAGCATCTTCTGCGCACTTCACTATCCGATCATGGTGGCGAGGGTCGAGGTAATCGGCGTCGTCAGCATCCAGCACACAGGGTATCGGTGCATACAGGTGCGGCTGGTTCAGCAGATGGCGGGTCTGGTGCATCCAGATGACGTCCGGGCGCTCCAGCCTGAGGATCCGCTGCCGTTGCTTCAGCGATAGCGGCTCGGGCACGACGATCACTCGCCACCCGAGGCGTTCGAGTTCAGGTGCCACCAGCCAAGCCCGAAGGTTGCTGGAAGAAGACCAGGCTTGGCTCGAAGGAAACATCACCACACAAGGCCGCCGCCTGGCTTGCCTGAACCGGCTTCGGTGGACGCTTGCCTCGAAGGCCCAGCGTCGCAACGCGCCGCGCGCGCCAGCGAGAGTGCCGGCGCCAAAAGGGGCGGTCATGCCGCAGGTGCGCAGATTTCGCGCGTCCATTCGGCACGAACGCGGTACCACTGGTCGACCGAATGACGAAGGCCGCCTGCGCGTGCGTTTCGCGACAGCATGCGGATCTGATCAAGGTGCCCGTGCAAGCTCGCAAGTTGCGCCGCCGCCGCTTCGGTGTCGCCGATGTCGACGAGCACGCTCTGCCGGTCTGTGGCGGCTCGCGCTTCCAGGAACGGGATGCGCGTGCCCAGCAAGGGAAGGCCGGCTGCCATGGTGTCGAACAGGGCGCGGGGGGTGTCTTCCTCTGTCGGCATGAACAGGAAGATGTCGAACTC